>NZ_JBPAOE010000002.1:0-167344 GCF_054051265.1 Vibrio sp. C8 | reverse complement strand
GATTAAACAAATCTCTGTCCCAGAGACATCCTCAATCTTTTATCCATCTGTCAAGCTCATGTAACCGGAGAAGAACCGAAAAAATAGGTCAAATGATGACAAAAGAAATGTGTCCTAAATCTTAGGCTGACACGCTTTGGGGCAAAATGTATGATACGCCCCGTTTTGCAAGTGAAAAATCCAAATAACGGAGTTGGTTTGCGCTAATGATGAAATGGTCTCCCCCTCCCACTAAACGGCGTCATCTGCGCCAAAATAGAAAGTAATTCTATTTGAATGTATAAGGAGAAGACCATGATTAAGCGAACAACAATAGGAATCGATCTAGCAAAAAATAGCTTCTATTTCGTAGTTCTTAATGAGCACGGAAAGAGAATAACTCGAAAAAAACTTACTAGAAATCAGGTACTACCATACTTAGCAAATTTCGAGCAATCAGTCGTTGCTATGGAAGCATGCTCTTCTGCCCATTATTGGGGACGAGAAATTCAAAAAATGGGACATGAAGTTCAGTTGTTACCTCCTCAACATGTCAAAGGGTATTTGAGAGGCCAGAAAAATGATTACAATGATGCTCAAGCTATAGCGGAAGCGGCACAACATGGGGCGATTCGTCCTGTAGCCATCAAGACCGTTGAACAGCAAGACGAGCAAAGTATTCTTCATATGCGCCGACTTTTAATTGTTGAAAGAACAAGGTTGATTAATCATATTCGTGGTCTTCTAAGTGAATACGGAATCGTTATTGCGAAAAGTGCAGCCGCAGTTAGAAAGGAAATCCCTCTAATATTAGAAGATGCTGGCAATGGATTGACCGATATTTTTCGTCAGTTTCTAAATCGTCAATACTCGAGATTATTAGATATAGAAGAAGAATTACAATTCCATCAGATATATATCGAATCCACGGTCAAAGACGATGATACATGCCAACGATTAATTTCGATGCCAGGAATTGGTTCTATTGTAAGTATCTCTTTAAAATCCTGGATTGGCGACGGAAAACAGTTTAAGCGTGGTCGGGATGCTTCGGCAGCTTTAGGATTAGTTCCTAGGCAAAATAGTACAGGTGGGAAAACGGTTTTACTTGGAATCAGTAAACGTGGAAATTCTCATCTTCGCTCCCTTGTTGTCAATGGAGCACGAGCTGTTGTAGCTCACGCTAAAAATAAAATTGACTGTCTCAGTCTTTGGATAAATCGATTAGTCGAACATCGGGGCTTCAATCGTGCAGTGATCGCTTTTGCGAATAAGATGATTAGGATGGCATGGGCAATCGTCACTAAAAAACAGGAATATAGAACAATGGAAAAATTGATAGCTGGCTAACTCTAAAGGCTTTTGTAGAAGCTAACCATATTTGTGTAATTAGCACTGAAGATGAAATACAGGTCAAACCGACGTACCCAAAACCTGATGAATATATCGGACTAAGAATCCGAGCTAATGATAAGTAAGGATGGTACGGGCGATTAATTCATCGAGGTCCGAAGCGTATGCTTCTTAGTACGAGACCGAATATATGACCGCTAACTTGTCCCTTTCATCAAAATGCGACTTGCACAAACGGGGGAGACCATATATGTATTCAGAGTCTATTTGAGACTGCCATTAGTCCCAGCTCTACGATGAGATCCGCGCCAGATTGTCCTCATAAACGTGAAAACACTACTTAAGTTGCTGTTTTGCCCCTCAGGTCTTCAATCTGGTGGTCTGACCGTCTTGTCATCTTTCATTATCATTTGCAAACTTGGTTTAAATTCTTACTTCAAACGGTTTTCGTGTCGCCATAACTGACCAAGATATTCGGGCCAATTTATTAGCCAGTGCCACAACAGCCACATTAAACGGTTTCCTGCGTTTCAATTCAGCTAACCAAGGGCCAAAGTATCGCTCTACTGAGGAATCTCGCCATAGAATTGACCTCGCAGCATGAATGAACAGCTCTCTCAGTTCTTTGTTTCCACGCTTTGAGATACCAAGCATTCGAGGTTTACCCCCTGTTGAATACTGATAAGGTACTAAACCAATCCACGCAGCAAAGTTCCTTCCATTTGAAAAATCTTGTGGATCATTTACCGCCGACAAGCAGCAAGAAGCCGTCATAGGTCCTATGCCAGGAACACTTTGCAATAAGCCCATGAGTTCATTTCCTTCATTAAGCTGTTCAAGTTTCTTCTCTTGCTCTTTTATCCATTGGTTTAAGAGATTGTAATAATCTAATTGCTGTCTTAATTCCTGAATCAAGAGTGGCGGTACAGACTCTTTTTTATCAGCCAACCACTGAAAAAGCCCTTTCATGTAATGATGGCCACGGGGAAAGCTGATACCAAATTCAAGAAGCATAGAACCTATTCGATTCATACAAGCAGTTCGTTCTTTAATATAACCAGACCGGATCCTACGGATTGCTATAGCTACCTGTGCTTGCTCACTCTTTGGCGAAACAAACCTCATCTTAGGTCGCATAGCAGCTTCTGCTATTGCATCAGCATCAATAAAGTCGTTCTTGTTCGTTTTGACGTAAGGCTTTACATATTGTGCAGGGAGCAGCTTAACTTGATGACCATATTCCTGACATTTTCGAGCAAACCAATGGCACCCTCCGCATGACTCCATTGCTACGATAACTGGCTCATGAACCGAGAGTAATTGCAGTGTTTTCTGCCTGGTTAATTTTTTGCGGAAAGTCTCTCGACCAGATAAATCGTGGCCGACAAGATGAAAAACATGTTTTGCTAAGTCGATGCCGATAATATGTGTGTTGAGCATGATGGTCACCTTTTCCCTTTCCTCAATACTATCGAGTTTAGTGGAATGGAGGGGCGTACCATCTAATTAATGTTTCAGCCAGATCAAGCTGACTCGAAGATGGACAAAAGTGAGCCAGAAACTTTGCTTATATACTGATTAGCGTATAATATTTAAATATACTCTATGGCGTATATATTGCGTAATATCTCCATTTCTAACTGAGGGGGACAGAATGCTAGTTAATACACCGAAAGCCATCGGCAGTGCGATACGCGAAGCTCGGAAGGAAAGTGGTTTAAAGCAAACCGATCTTGGCCTGCGACAAGCAACAGTATCTAGTTTTGAAAGTAACCCTGCAAAATCCACAATAGAAACCCTCTTCAAGTTTCTATCAATAAACGGGCTAGAAATGCATATTGTGCCAAAAGGCACAAACATTACTGAAGCTAAAGGGAGCATTGAAGAATGGTGAGTAGCATTATAAGTGAGACTTTCATGCTCATGCTCGATCATTCAAGCAGTAAGCCGCTAGAAATCTTCTAACGGCTTTGTCTCTAACCATTTTCATCTTTCTCGGTTCGTAAAATCCGACCCGCACTTTAAGAACCACATCCAAAACACGTTTGGGCAGAATGTTTATGCCCAAACAGGCTGAAACGGAGATGGACAGAAATGAGTTAAGTACAAAGCGCTAACTCGGCCTTTAGGTCAAAAGACAGGGCTGATTTAACATTTATACTTGTCTAACAAACGTTGTGAGACAAAATACACATTACCTTTAGCTCTTGTACAAGCCACGTATAGCTTATTTAACGTCGAGGGTGCCAAAGTAGCCAATCGCCCTTTTGTATAGGCTGTGTATGTGGTCTGGTTTAGAACTATGCAGATATCAGCGAAGTCATCCAAGCCTTTTGTATTTCCCCAATTGTCAGTCCTTCCAACGTACTTGTAGCTTTCTTTAAAAAACAATTTAACGATGGAATCGTCGGAGAATAACCTCTCAATTTGTTCAGTATCGTCAATTAGGGCAATATTAACCTCATCTTGTCGATGGGAGCTTATTATGATGCCAATTTGCTCGGTAACAAATCTGCAAACTGTTGGGCTACATCTATGACTGTGGGAGAGTGTATCTAAGTCGATTGTGTATCCTGCATCTTTTAACTTGGTAAGATATGCTTCATAGTTGTTATGTAGATTTTTTTGAATATTACCATCTCGGCTAGTATCAAAAGTATGTTGGAAAAAGTCACCAACGAATAATACCTCCACATCCATATTCGAGAACTGACAAAGTAAGTTGAAGTCATTAGCTGCGAAATCTTGAACTTCATCTACGCAGAAGAAATCAAAGTACTTTTTAATACGCCTAGTAATGTCAGACACACCATCACAATCAATCATCATCTTCGCAATACGATTATGGTAAAGTCGGTCTGCTTGACTAGCGTAATGCCCATGAGTGTTGCGTTTCGCAAATCTAGGTGGTTCACTATAGCTAACCCCTTTTATCTTCATGTCGTTACCAACTATTGGTCGCACGCAAAACGATAAGAGGAATGAGAAATAGGTATAAACACGTACACCTTTAGGCATGACCCCAAATTTGCTTAAAATTCGTTTCTTAAGATTAGTAGTATTATTAACTGTGTAAGTAACAATCAGCGCACGACTATTTATGTCCAATTTATCAATTATATGTTGTGTTTTGCCCGATCCTGCGACTGCTAGTACTACTCGCTTATCCATTCAATAGCCTCTCTAATGTAAGGAGGTACCGTGATTTCATTCGCCTTCTCGTCAAGTAACCTAAATGCTGCGGTAGTTTTGTTCTTCAGCATATACTCTTGCGGCTTTAATTGAATCTTTCCTCCTGAAAACAAGTCGTCGCAGATTTCTTTATTATCTTGATACATGCATATTTCAAAAGTTGTCCTTGTGTTATCTGTGTCAGCACATACAACTATGCAATTTGCCTGATAATCATGATAATTATCTACACAGTTTTTCTGATAGTCACTATCATTATCACGGATCACCGCTGTCCTAATGCTCAGCAGCTTAGAAACTTCCATATATCGTTTAAAGCTAGTACCGCCAACTGATATGATATGGACGCCATCCTCGCTTGGTGGATGACCTTTAGTACGCTCGTATAAGCACTCCATTAGAATATATTCCGCGTCACCCTCAACAAGAATGACTTTTTCAGAAAGGACATGCTCTAGGATGTTATGATTAGGAGCTTTAGCAAAAAACTTAGCTGTCTCCTTAGTGAGGTCTGTCAGGGTAGCTGGTTTGGTGGCTGCACTATTCAGTAAGATCGAATTTCTTAAGTCTAACCTTGAGCTGATTAGGCTGCTATGAGTAGCAATTATGACCTGATTATCATGAGCTTTCTCTACCTGACCAATTAGCTTATACATGCTGGTGTGGCTAAGGTGATTCTCAGGTTCTTCTAATAATAAGACATCTATTGTCTTGCCTTCATCACGCTCTCTCAATGCGAATGCAGTCTTAATAAAGCATTGTTTTCCCTTACCACGGTTTTCAATGGGTATCCCTTCTTCTGTAAGGGTGAGATCAGTTTCCAAATTGAACTTTGAGCCGGAGCGGATAGCAAAATCGTACCCTTCTAAATCATCATTGATCACATTTAGTTTAGTATCCCTGAAGGCATTTTTTTGCTGTCTATATTCATTCATTAGACTGTAACGGATAGGTTGATCCACGGTCGCTTCATACATGGCTTTTACATACTGACTATTTGCGTACTCGTTGTTTATTTGAGTGCTGTCAATAGACAAAAAGCGCAAAAACTTCCGATAACTGGAGTATGCGTCCCCACTGAAAGTAATAAATTTGGAGACGTAAAATTCGAATGGAAAGTTATCACCTTCAGCATCCAAAACTTGCCGTATCTCCGCGCTTAAATCTTCGTTCGGCTCACAGATCAATTGAAGCCCATCAGCATAAGTTCCATCACTGTTGTTTCTACCGTTGAGGTCTGGGTTATCTGCGTCGTTTAGAAATAATTCAATATGAAGGCTAGGAAGGAGGTCTATATTTTTCTCACCCGCGAGAAATTCTGAAACAGCACTGGCATTAAGCAAAGCTTCAACCCCCAAGCTTTCTACCTTGCTTCTACTGCCACTCAATACAAGCTCAATAGCCGTTAATATAGTGCTCTTTCCTGCTTCATTATCTCCAACCAGAATGTTTCTTTTTGGATCAAAATAGATCTCATACTCACGGAATTTCTTAAAGTTTTTGATTTTTGCCTTCAAAATATGCGTCATTACAGTGCTCGCCTAATGATGGAAATTATTAACTAAAATATTGTATAGACTTCATAGTGATAGGAATGCAGTTGCAATCACGAGTTACAACTTTGATAGGAACAAAGATGGGCCAACGGGTAAGGATTTCTTACCTGTTGCTAGCACGTTTTGGGGCAAACACTTCTTAAGATTAGTTCACCTTATTTGCCAATGTCTTTGTCTTCTTTTTGTCTCGAACCCAAAGAACAGAACCATTCGTCTTTTTCATTTCAAAAAGGTCTATTGCTTGAAAAAGGTCACTTAGCTTTTTAAATCCGTAGTTTCTTTGATCAAATGAAGCGTGATTGGATATATGCGTACCTATAGGACCGAGCATCGCCCACCCGTCATCGTCTCCCACAGCTTCTATGGCTTGTCTTAAGAGGTTAATTAGGCGCGTATCACCTTTGATACTTCTAGTTTGTTTCTGTACTGGTTGTTCTTCCTTTTCATCGTCTAGATATAAGAAACGTGAACAACTATTTACAAATGGCAAAGCAGCTTTACGCTCGCCAAAACCGATAACAAATTTTCCATCCGCAAGTGCTCTTGTAACTAATGGAGTAAAATCACTATCAGACGAAACTAAGCATATAACATCAATATCTTTAGTATACAGTATGTCCATCACGTCTATGACTAATGCCATATCTGTAGCGTTTTTGCCTTTTGTAAGATCAAACTGCTGAATGGGCTGAATTGCAAACTCGTGGAGAACTTCTTGCCAAGACTTTAGAGTGGGATTCGTCCAGTTTCCGTATGCTTTCCTTATATTAACTACACCGTATCGTGCTAACTCTGATAGGACCTTATCTATTTTTGGGGCGGGTGCATTATCAGCATCTATGAACAATGCGATTTTCTCTTTTTCTTGCATACAGTTCTCGTACTAAATCAGTGGCATATTCTAGGTTTATAGCATTACAAAAATTTAGGCAATAACGAAGCATGAAAAGTGATACGAGAAACAATGCCAAATTGAAAAGGAGCAGAAATGTTTCAGCCAGACCTGACTGAAACGAAGATGGACATAAACACGTTAGAGTATGTATCCTAACCTAACGTGCTAAATTTGGATTAGAAAAAAGTATCTTGAAACATTAAACGTTTGTATGGCATCTTTTAGTACAACTCCCGATTACCCAATTTAACGAAATCATCGTGAGCTTTTATAAATGCAGGGATTAGACTGTTAATCTCTTTTGCATCTTCTTTTATGTGGTTTGGTATTGGTTCAAAGGCAAGGTTATCCGGACGTACTGAACGCATTTTGTACGTTGGCGCTATTGTTACCGTGTTGCCAGCAATAGTTATCCCTAATTTTTCTGCTGCTGCGTAAAGCGTCTTATGCTTCTTTCTAAGTTTACTATTGGAAAACTCATAGTCGGGCTTATACCAAGTGTCTACATATCTAGATAAAGGTCGCCAATAATCTTCGGAGAACTGTGCCAAAAAGTCATGTTGTCTATAAAACTCGGCAACCCCTGTCGTTACAAACATACTTTTATATTGTTCGAATAATTCCAAATCATGGGTATTTACTTTACTGCTCTCATGAGCGATATCTATAACCTTATCCCTAAAGAACCAAAGTGCGGTAATCCCACCAAGTAAAGTTGCAATCGCTAAAATTATTTCCATTTACGCCTCATGGGATACCTAACGCCAAATTGTGTTTATTTGCTCACAATTTGTTTGATTTCTTCAAATGCATTGGAATATTCATCATATTCGACATCATTGTTTTCGAATGTCTCAAACAGACTTAATATACCGACTAACTGTTGCATTAGCTTGATAATCTTTCGCGCTCTGTTTGTCTTATTTGTGTTAGCATCCTCCCATTCAATAACGTTAACATCGTATGCACGATTCAGATTATCGTAACGACGTTCACGAGTAGATGAGGAAATAATTTTGTTGATAATATCTTGTTGCGTTTGAGGAATCCCTAACAAATACAATAAAGCTATAGGATTTAGATCTAAATCATTCTTCAAACAGCATTGATATATAAATGATTGTTTGCTTATATTTATCTGTTTATGGACGCTTACATCTGCCTCATTCCGGAGGCATTCTTCAAGCAATGAATACATTGCTTGACAATGTTCAAGTACCGAAGGTTCACTGACTAGACTAGGTTCTATGATGGCAGATGAATGAATATGACAAAGAACAATCTCAATAAATACTTGCACTTCTGCTAATAAGGCTTCAAGTGATTGTTCTAAGTTTTGTTCATAGCCCCAATCATTCGGTCTAATTTTCGGTGACAAGTAGTTACGTTTCAAGTCTGGAATTCTAGTGTGTATTAAATTCAGCGCTTTTTCAGATTCTTTTAAAACCTCGATATTCAATTTCTCTTTAACAGTTTCTTTTTTAGATACTTTGGCTTTATTCCAAAGATTAAATATCACACTGTGAGTTATTGACAGTTCTGTTTTTTCTTTTCGTTCAAACAAGTATTCAACATGCTTTTTCACCTCAAGAATTGCAGGAGTCATATCTGGAATATGTACTATTCCAACCTCCTTTCTTGGAGCAATTAAAGCTAAAAAGTCTGATAAGTCCCTTTCATCAATAGCTTTAATAAACTTTCCCGTTTCTGGGTTTAACATTTGAGACCTTACTCGTAGCTCTTTAGCCATACAATTACCTCTAAAGTCTGATAAAAACATAACGCTCGGTTAAGGGGCTAACAGCGCATTACACAAAACCCCAAATAGCACCTTAACCACTAAAACCAATTTGAACTAAAACCGCCAAGCGTTGGTAGTCCCTCTTGAACCGTTTATTATGTGTAGTTTTTATGCAGGTTACTCCAACAGAAATATGATATAAACAATTGTTAATCATCTTTCGCCATAGCACGTTGATAACCATACCAACTTTCCATATCGCCAACACTCCCAATATCAAAGCGTTTCTCGATGTAAATTAGAAAGTAGTCATAAGCTTCGTCAGACGCTAACAATAGAGTATCTTCAACGTGACCAGCCGTCACAAAAAATCTGCCATTCTTTTCTTCGCATTTGAACAAGCCTACATCGTCACGATCTGATACCGCTTGATAAAGCGCGTATACCTCTTCAAATCCGTCTGGATCTGCTGCGTCTACCCATGAGTCGAAATCAGTAGTTGTTGACATAATAACCCCTTTTTATTGTAATGGTGTTTTACTCGACATTACTGATATAGGGGACGGTATATCATTTCCCAAGGGGTAAGTTGACTTAAATACACATAACGCTTATTAGCCGACAGATCTCTGTCTTTATTCTTACATAATGCACTCTTAGCCATACCGTATCAATTAATAATCAATAAGTTAAATCACTTTAAGGGATACTAAGCTGCAAAATGTCACCTAAAAATGGGAATGCTAGTTTGTTAATTCAATCGGATAAGTTTGAGTAGGAAAAAATCAGGTTAACAATATATGACCGAGTAAAAGGTCTAACGGATAGAGGGGCACAAATGAGTCAGCTCAGATCAAGCTGACTCGAAGATGGGCAGAAATTAGCAATTCATAGATAGCTAGAGGTATGACAGGTCACTTCCTCTAAAGTCCAATATTTTTGCCTGAGTCCAAGCCTATTTCTTCGTACTCAAGATCGAAGAAATTGTTATTTGAAAGTTTTGCTCTTCTCAATATAATCTTAGGTAAGCTTTTATTGCGGCTTTCATTCAAAGTAGAGATAATGCTTTGTACTAGTTTAATCGTACTTTCTGGAAACCTGTAACCAACAGTAATACTTTTAACATAAGCAGCAGCATGACTTGAGCGCTTTGGATAGGGCAGCTTTTCATAATAAACCTTATCTCTTTTATATCCAAATAATCTTACTTCTTTCTCGTAATTCCAGTCTTTGTTTTTAATTAACATATACTGGTTAAAAAGATACTTATCTTTTTCCATAAATCTTTCTTCTGCGTGAAGATATTGTATTTTTTCTATCCCAACCCCTTCAGGTAGATTGCCTTCAAAGCAATATTCAATCATCAAGCCAGTGTGATTCTCAGCATAATGAGACCACATGAGCATTGAGTTTTCATTGTGTGAAAATGAACTCAACCGAAAGTTAGGTCTAAGTACAACAAACTCTTTATCCTTGGTTAGATCTTCGTATGGAAGCTCAAGTGGATCATTTAGTTGTTCTGCTGATGCTAGATAAAAATACCCATTAACTAAAGCATCCAATGTGAAGTTGTTGAAAGGGTAATACTTGAATAGTGAATTACCATTGTCATGCAAAAACACATGAGGCAAGAAGCCTTCGGTTAAACTTTGATTGAATAGCTCAACATAGCTTTCATATTGTTCTTTATCAATCGAGTTACCAGACTTATGCAAGCAGTAGAGATAGTTATTAATAATAGTATTGTTTTTTTCTCCACTAGATAGCATTGCCTCCAATGCAAGTTTGGAGTGTTCTAATGCAGAGTTCCAATCACCAATGTGTTCAAAGCATACTCCAAGTAGATTATTAACAGACATCGTCGGTTTTAAACCAGAGAGAATATTCAATGCTTCTCTGTATTCGCCTTTGTCCATTAAAAGACCAGCTATTACTTCTGGTGCTAGCTGCTCGTTTCTAACGGACTTTAACTTATACTCAACTTGCTTCCTATGCCAACGTTCCTTTAGTCCCTGTAGATTATCAACCAAAGAATTGTATAAGTAGTGACTGATTAGACACTCATGACTAAGATTCGCTTTAATGTCTTTATATAAAGCGTAATGTGTTAACTCATGTAATTCATCTCGCTTAACAAGTAGAGATTCGAGCTTGTTAATATTCTTCAGAATCAAATATACAAGGTATAAAGAGAGCGACAGCTTCTCATCTTCTGAGCGAATATCACCAAAGTAGTTATTACTATTAATATCCTTCTCAAAATCGTCTCTTAATGGTAAACCGAGATAAAGAGAAGATATCAAATGATATAATTTTAAAACGTTTGGCGAGAAATGATGTTTGTCTTTTTTACATTTACCTTCAACTAAATCAATTACGTCATTATATGCATTTGCTTCGAATGCATACTTAATTATCATTTCTTGAGTTGGGTTAGCTTGACCTTTCTTAGCCTCTTTCTTAATCTCTTCATAAGCCAGTTCAGCAGTGCCTACTAATTTTACTCTTTCATAATAACTTATTTTGCTTAAAAATGTTTCTTCATCTATATGCCCGTGGATTTGATATAACTTAACAACTTCTCGAGATGCATAGTCTTCAGACATAAGAAGGTTAACACCATTATCAAACAATCCGAGGTGAAAATAACAGATTAATAGGATATCATTTTGATGTTCGATTCTTTCATCTAAGCAAATAGATTTTAGAAGTTTCCAATCGTTTTGACTAAATTCAGCTTCTACCAAGTAAGTTGGATAAACTGAATACATTTTATTTGTTATCTTTTGAAATTCTTCCAACTTGTAGTCAATGACAATACTTTGGAAAAAGTGTCGGGGGTCATGCGTTGAACAATACAACCCCCAATACGAATGTGAATTAGTTTCTGAGAACTTCAATGCTAGTTCATAGTAGTATGTTGGAATGTCACGATCTGTTCTTTCTTCGAAAAGTTTAAATGCAACATCTCCCAAGTAATTGTAAGCGGAAGCTAGTTCGCCTTTGATAGCTAAAATCTCTTTAAAGGCAGTGTCCGTAGTTTTTCCTTTGCTCTCTAACAAAAAATAGTACAAACCAAGATTGGACTCATCCTCGTCCCACGAATCACTTTTGCTCAAGTATTCTAATCGAGAAAATCGTTTATATTTGAAGTCTTGTTTTACTTGAGAGTCCATAAGTCACCTAAAAACTGTAATAAAAACGAGGATATACGATTTCAAATAAATGTTTCAATCTTATACTCCTTAATACTCACTTTTTGATTGATTTTCTACACTGAGAATTAATTGTATGAGCAAGTTCGTCAACTAAGTGATAGATGGCAGTCATTATGACTACATTCTTACTTCGCATAAATTATCATAGGGTAAACACGCATTCACAGGATGCGTGTGAGTAAAAACTCTAGCTCGAAAAGGGGCAAATTCGTGTTACCAATGGCGTCAGTCGTGACTCTGCACGCATGACCAAAAGCATGGGAAACTCTATATACGTGGCCAGTTTTAGTTAATCACTACAAGATGTCTGGAACATCTTGACCAGAATAGTGGCCCCTAACTGGCTTAAGGTTTTAGCTTGGGTTTATCTTGGTAGGGTCATAGGGGCGGTGTGTGTCTTGATTCTAAAAGCCGACCAGATTTCAGCGTGATTTGATAGGTATCTACTGAAGAAAGACAAAGAGTAGACGTGATTGTGAAGCTCTAATATCGGTCTTTAGCATGATAAAAGCGAGTAGCCAAATAAAATGGTTCTCGCTTTTTTAATCAATTACCACGTTCGATTCGAGATAAAAATTACCCAGTAAACTCTTCAGAATCGGGACGATTGGTAAACTGCACACCATTTAAGAAGTCGCACAGCAGTTGGTCTTCACACTGTTTGTAGTTCTTGTTGTTTGGCTTGCGGAAATACGCACCAATTTCGTATTTACTTAAACTAGTACCAACCACTTCTAATACGTCCAACACATCTTCTGCTTTCATGTCTAGCGCAATGCGCAGCTTCATGAGAATCATGTTGTTGGTCAACGTGACTTCTGGCTTAGGTTGCTCGCCGTCTTTTTTTCCTCGCTTGAGGTTAATAAAGCCATTTAAGAATACCGCTAACTCTTGATCCTTCATCTTAACGCAAGATTTGTCGCTTTCATCTTTTAACCAGTTTGCCACTTTATCGTGAGCCACAGTGACTTCGGCCTGCCCGAAAGCTTTCATTATCTGCGCGTTTTTAAGGTTTAACGCGTGTTGGATACGACGTAAAATTTCGTTGTTAGTCACTAGGGATTCCTAAAATGAGTTCTAAGGGTGAATAAAAATCCATCAATGACATGCGATCTGTGAGTGTCTTTATTCAATAGCGTAGTTGACGGTGACTCTAACAGAGAACACGTTTCTTCGGTAGGTTAAAAAATAGAAATAAGACGGCCTATTCGAACTAGTTGGCTATTCAATATTTACTATGCGTTGCGTTTAGTGTTTAAGGTGCTCTTCAGCGGCTTTGGTATTGCGTTGATTATACACTTTAATATGACGTTATGTTCTAGGAGGGTATTTGACAATAGTATCTAAAAAATGCGGAATATTATCAGTGGGGCGAGCAGCGTGATGGTTGGCATTTGGTAAAGTTAAGAAGGGTCTTAGTGTAATCCAAGAACTAGTACCTGCGGGTTGTAGTCAAGTCAGGTACGTCACTGTAACAAGTTCACTCGATTACTGCCTCTTCCTAACTGGTTTTACTGATCCGAACCAACAGCTTTAGACACTACGTTAAGTGAGTTCAAAATACTTCTCTTCTGTCCCTAATAGATTTTAGAGTGGTCAGGATTTAGATATAGGTAAATACGGCCTTACATATTCATTGTTGTTCAACAGTTCAATGCCCTCAAATCTATATCCACTTGCTGTTTTTTCAACTATCTCCGATATATCTCGCTCATTTTCTTCATATCCACATTTGATATAAAAATTATTTAATGAACCAATAATTATCGTCATATGATCTTCACAAAAATCTATTGTTACTTTGTTATCTTTCAAAATTTGATTAAACAAAATTCTGTCTTTTTCAATCTCAAAGTCTAGATCTAGGCTTGATATCTTACTGCTAATACGAGATTTACTGTCTCTTATCTCGAACTCAATTTTTTCTTTTGCCTGCCACTGTTTGTCGTACTGTTCCCTCCAGCTTCTATCTTTAGGGTATTCAACTATAAGTTCTTGAATTTTTGTTAATTTCTTTAGCACTTGATTAAGCTTTTCTTCAAGATGAGCAGTATCAATTGCACGTTCTTCATCATACTTAAGTGCTCGTAGAACGTTATAAACTTTATTTTGTGCAAGATAGTAATTAATGTTTTTCGCAGTACATCTATTGGTCTTCCTTTTATTATTACACTTTAAATACTGGCCCGCCGACGGTGAAATCGCTTTTCTACTCGCATAAGCCATCGTATAACCGCATTTTTCAAGACCAGTGTGTCCTTCGCTGTTTTGTCTTCTAAGCAAGCAACCACATTTGCCAATATTTACAAACACGTTTCTAAATACATCACCGCTTCCACCCGTACTAGCATGAATTCTCTTCTGTGCCGCGTAGTAGATTTTTTCATCTACAATAGCCGGATAGTATTGCTCATCGTTTAGCAAACCGATTACATTCGGGTTTCTAATCAGCAAATTCACTGTAGACTCTGAGAGTTCACTATTCTGTGAAGACTTAACAAGCACACCTGAATCGTCATATTTATATCGCTGGATTTGTCTACTTTGAAAATGCTTTACAATTTTCTTAGCTCCAAAGTTATGCCTTAACTTTAAGTCAAAAATTGTTCTTACAATTTCTGCATTCTCTTCAATTACAGTGTACGACTTTAAGTCAGGCGTTCGAGCTAACCAAAAAGGTCCTTTAGCATTTGATTTCTTTCCAGTATTTTCCATTAATCTTCGACTAGCTTTGATCCTAGCACTCTTTAATGAGGACTCTTGATTCGCTAAATACATCCCGATTTCTAAAAGCATTCGTGCTGAGACACCTTCGATACCTGCCATTTTTTCTTCAAAAACTAAGTTCCACTTAGTAATTGCTATTTTTACTCCTGCATCCAAAATAGTTTGAAATTTTTTGCGTACAAAATCTGTATCTGCTCGGCTAAACCTATCTATCAATTCGATGACAATTAAATCTCCTTTGGCAATCACCCCGTTTTTTATATCATCCATCAAAACTCCAAGCTGTCCCTTGTTAAAATTCGCAGCGGTATAAGCACTTTTACCTCGGTCTTCGTACACTTGCCCCCTGACGAATCCAGCTTGCCCCATCGCAATAAGTTGCTTATTGTACTGTTGAATCCAAAGCTCACTACCCTGTTCTTGTCTCTGTATACCATGCCCTTCAACGGCTTGAATCTCTTTGCTCACTCGATGATATAAATGATATCGATTCAATTTGGTGTTCCTTAATCTAGATCTATAAATGTAGCCTATCATACATTTATCTTTCGCCAACTGCGGATTGCCATATCACATCGGTGGAGACATCAAAGAACGCGGCAATCTTCTGCTTCAAACGCCAGAGAGTTTCTTAGCTCGCTTTAACGTTGATGTTCGCGTAATGAATGAAGTGCTCCGCATTAATCGCGCAGAAAAAACCATTACTGTGCGTAATCTTCTCGATCAAACTGAATACACAGAAAGCTATGATTTTCTGCTTCTAAGCCCAGGTGCGGGTCCGATTGTTCCGCCAATTCCGGGGTTAGATAACCCATTGACGCATTCACTGCGCAATATTCCAGATATGGATAAAATTATCCAAACCATTAATACCAACCAAGTTGATCACGCAACAGTTGTGGGTGGTGGTTTTATCGGTTTGGAAATGATGGAAGCGTTCCACCAGCTAGGCATTAAAACCACGCTGTTAGAAATGGCAGACCAAGTGATGACGCCAGTAGACCGTGAAATGGCTGGTTTTGCTCACGCAGAAATTCGTGCAAAAGGTATCGATTTACGACTTAGCACAGCACTTAAAGCCGTTGAGTTCAAACCTACAACTGCACTAGCAAGCATGGATTCGGGTCAGAAAGAACACCAACACATTAATGGTGAACTTGAGTTGACGCTAAGCGATGGCGATACACTCACCACTGATATTCTGATCATGGCGATTGGTGTGCGTCCTGAAACTAAATTAGCTTCAGAAGCGGGTCTGCAAATTGGTGAGCTTGGTGGTATTTACACCAATGAATACATGCAAACCAGCGATCCATCTATTTATGCGGTCGGTGATGCTATCGAAGAGAAAGACTTCGTCACTGGTCAACAAACCATGGTTCCTCTAGCAGGACCTGCAAACCGTCAAGGCCGTATGGCAGCAGATAACATGCTTGGTCGCAGCGAAACTTACCAAGGTACTCAAGGTACTGCGATTTGTAAGATCTTTGACCTAGCGGTGGCTTCAACTGGTAAAAACGAGAAGCAACTAAAACGTGACGGAGTTGAGTACGAAAAAGTGTACGTACACACCGCCAGCCATGCAAGCTACTACCCTGGCGCTGAAGTGGTATCGTTCAAAATGTTGTTCGATCCAAAATCAGGCAAAATCTTCGGTGCGCAAGCAGTGGGTAAAGATGGTATCGACAAACGTATCGACGTGATGGCTGTTGCTCAACGTGCTGGTATGACAGTAGAACAGCTACAACACTTAGAGCTGACTTACGCGCCACCATACGGCAGTGCGAAAGACGTGATTAACCAAGCGGCATTCGTAGCGAACAACCTAATCAAAGGCGATTCAACCGCAATTCACTTTGATGAGATTGATAACCTAACCGAAGACCAACTGTTGTTAGACGTTCGTAACCCAGGTGAACTACAAAATGGTTACCTACCTGGTGCAGTTAACATTCCTGTTGACCAACTTCGTCAACGTATGGATGAGCTACCAAAAGACAAAGAGATTGTGATCTACTGTCAGGTAGGTCTGCGCGGCAACGTGGCATACCGTCAGCTAGTGAATAACGGCTATAAAGCACGTAACCTACTTGGTGGTTACCGCACTTACCTGTTTGCTAAAGCGTAATAGAACATTAGCTTCTATAAACTAGATAAAGGCCAGCACTTCGGTGCTGGCTTTTTTGTATGAAAAGCACGAATCAGCGTCGAACAACGGCTCGTTTATGGACCAAGATGAGCTAGCCAGATCTGCTAGCTCAGTGGTGGCAGTGGATCCAGCAAGGAATATTACCTTGTCTTTCAAGCTAGTAGTGAAATTAATTGCTTCCTTCGACAAGCACAAAGGTGCCGGTGGCTGCCTTTTCTCGTAACTTCTTGGCAGATTGATAACTATCGCTGTGATAAAAACGCTTAGCTTCGGCAAAAGAGGAAAATTCAAAAATCATATGTTCTTGATGATCTTCTCCTTCTAGGTTTTTATATTGTCCAGACCAAGCCACAATTTTGGGGCTGAATGCTTTCACGGCTTCTTCTGCTGCTTTACCGTATTCTGCATATAAATCGGCATCAGTCACGGTGAGATGTACAATAAGGTAACCTTTAGACATTTTCGTTCTCCTACATATTTTGAATATTTATAACCATAAAATGGCAAGTGTTGTTGTTCTTTTAGCTCTATTTGGATGGAGGTAGGCGGTACTCATTTTGCTGGGTAATCATCCAACCGGGGTAATATGGAGGTAGAGCACTCACATTATCAAGACGCTCTAGTTCATCGCGACTTAAGGTAACCTTACAAGCTCCCAGATTGTCCTCTAGTTGCTCCATACGTTTCACTCCAATAATGACGCTCGTTACAGCAGTACGACTCAATAACCAAGCTAAGGCAATACGGCTAACCGAAACGCCTCTAGTCTTTGCGATGGCTCGCATTTCTTCAACACATTCCCAAGCTCGCTCTAATTCCACCGGAGGGAAATCAAAATTGTTACGTCTCGAACCTTCTTCCGTTGGTGCTCCGGGGCGGAATTTTCCGGATAATAAACCGCCAGCTAGTGGCGACCAAACCAACAAACCTAATTCCTCCTCAGTGACTAGTGGCAACAACTCCCTTTCAATATCGCGCCCAGCAATAGAGTAGTAAGCCTGAAGTGTTTGAATTCGGCTGGTATTAAGTGCTTGACTTAGCCCCATAGCTTTACCGATGCGTCCCGCATTCCAGTTGGAAACGCCTGCATAGCGAACCAAACCTTGACGCGTTAGATCGTCTAATGCTCGAAGAGTTTCCTCAATTGGAGTGATAGGGTCACTGGCGTGAATTTGGTATAAATCAATATGATCCAGTTGTAGCCGCTCCAAGCTTCGTTGAACTGAATCCATGATATGTGCCCGTGAAGCACCTTTTTGATTGGGTTTTGGTCCCATCAGTCCACCAGTTTTGGTCGCAAGAATAATTTCATCGCGAGGTACGGAGAGTTGCTTGAGTGCTTGTCCAACAATACGCTCTGACTGGCCGTTAGAATATATGTCAGCAGTGTCAATAAAATTCACTCCAGCTTCTAAAGCGCGCTCTATCAACTGATTGGCTTGATTTTGCTTTATGCTGCCGATATTTGACCATTTACCAGCATCACTATTGCCACCCAGGGTCATGGTACCGAGACAAAGCTCAGAAACATAAAGACCAGTTTGGCCTAGTAGATTGTACTTCATGAATTTGTCCTCACATTAAGGTTTACTGAATTTCGGCGTAATACATTTATTCAGAATCTGATAGCCTCATTCGTTCAGCAACTAAGGCCACGCGTGCAGCATAAAGTCGTGCTGTTTCCAGATCCCCGGCAAACATTTCTTCTGTTGAAGCATCCGCCGGTGTTTGCCCCATAGGGGCGATGTAAGAGCCCATCCAATTTAGGTCATTCCGTTCAGAGCTTTTAAGGTTGGCAGGTTTTATATCCATCGTTACCCAGACACCTCCGTGCTGTGCAGCAAGGAGTACGAAATAATTAAGGGTGTTGAGTTTGTCCCCATTGATACTTGCGCTGTTAGTAAATCCTCCAAAGATTTTGTTCTGCCAATGGCCTTGAAACCAAGCTTTGGAAGAGGAATCTGCAAACTTTTTGAACTGCCAACTGGGGCCACCCATGTAGGTCGGGGAACCAAAGATAATGGCGTCCGCATTAACTAGATCTTCCCAGTCCTTATCATTAATCTCTCCTTCTTGGTTAATGCTAATGAGTTTTGCGCTCGAACCTTCAGCGACTGCCTCAGCCATTCGTTTGGTGTGTCCATAACCAGAGTGATAAATGACGACGATATTGGTGGGAGTGTGGTGCTGTTTCATGATTATTGCCCTCTATGATATTTGTGTTTGGATGACATCTGAAACTAGCGTATTGATTTATGAAGCTTGGATAAAGTAAGCTAAAATTAACGTACTGTTATTCATTTTAAGAACAATGAAAAATCTCAATACCCTAACTATCTTTTGCCGAGTGGCTGAAATGACCAGCTTTACTCGAGCCGCTGAAACTCTTGGTACCCCTAAAGGACGAGTTTCAACTGTTGTACGCGATTTAGAAAAGGAGTTGGGGGTTGCGTTATTCCATAGAACTACTCGTAGTGTTCAATTAACTGAAGATGGTCGTCTCTTTTATAGCCGTGCCTCCGATCTTTTGACAGAGGCACTAGAGTTGAAAACGATGTTTGACAGCAAAGAATCGGCTTTGTCTGGTAAGTTGAGAGTTGACATGTCGACAGAACTCGCTCGCAGTGTTGTAGTCCCAGCACTTCCCCAACTGATCTCAGCCCATCCAGAGCTCGAATTGGAACTTTCCAGTACAGACCGTAGAGTTGATTTAGTACGGGAAGGCTTTGATTGTGTTATCCGTTTTGGTTCCATTGTTGATGAAACATTAGTCGCATTACCATTAGGAAGACTACGTATGATCAATGCAGCTAGTCCCGACTATTTGCGCAAACACGGCACGCCAAAGACACTTAATGACCTTATCAGCCAAGAACATCAAATGGTCCATTACAACTCAAACTTTGGCGGTGAACTGGCCGGCTGGGAGTATCCCGATAAAGAAGATTACAAATCAATACTATTACCGGGAGCTGTACAGGTAAATAATGTACAGACTTACCATGAGTGCGGATTAGCGGGTCTTGGGATTATTCAGGCAGGGCAACCTACTCTAGCGGTTCATATAGAAAGAGGAGATTTGGTGGAAATATTACCGAACCTTCGCCCTGAGCCACTTGTCGCTTATTTGGTTGTTGCGCACCGTCGCAACCTATCAAAAAGAGTCCGTCTTTTTAAAGCATGGCTTGAAGAAGTACTCGGCCCCTATTTTGTTTAGTGGGTGTCCTTCACTTACTCCCTCAGTTAAGCTGGTGTTCCTTTTCTAATTTGGTCAAACGATGAAAGTGTGAGTTTATGGATGATAATAAATTCTAGTGCTAACAAACAATGGGGCAAAAATAAGTCAGCATAGTTCTTGCTGATTCAGGGTGGATTAACGATTTAGTGGTATGCTTCTAAACGTTTAAAAGTATATTGAAACCGTGAACACTTGTTATACGTAAATTATGACCGTTTTCAGATTTCTTTTATTACTTTTGCTGGATTGCCACCAATTACAACGTTATCACCAAAACTCTTGGTTACCACTGCGCCAGAGGCTACTACTACATTGTCACCAAGGGTTACACCTGGATTGATAACCGCATTACCACCTATCCAACAGTTGTCACCGATAGTTATTGGACGTGCTAGTTCTAAACCACTGTTTCTCTCTACTGGATC
This sequence comes from Vibrio sp. C8, assembly GCF_054051265.1. Taxonomy (NCBI): domain Bacteria; kingdom Pseudomonadati; phylum Pseudomonadota; class Gammaproteobacteria; order Vibrionales; family Vibrionaceae; genus Vibrio; species Vibrio sp. C8. The sequence continues at coordinate 146,871 of NZ_JBPAOE010000002.1, read as the reverse complement.
CAGTGGATGTGTCGCGGTATAAATTCCGACTTGAGGCGCAAGTAGACAGTTCTTACCAAATTTTACTTCTGCAACATCCAAAATCACGCAACCGAAATTGGCATAAAAATTATCTCCTACATGAATGTTCGAGCCGTAATCACAGTTGAAAGTAGATTCAATATAGATATTGTCGCCAGTGGTACCAAACAAGCTCTTAATTATTTCAACACGTTTACATCGAAACTCAACAGAGGTTGTATTCAATTCCTCTGTGAGTAATCTAGCTTTCAATCTAAGCTTTAATAACTCATCATCACTTGGGTCATAAAGCTCACCAGATAACATTTTTTCTTTCTCTGACATAAATTTGGACTCCACTACCAAATGACTCACGACGCTCTCAAGACGGCTTCTAACCGCTTTTGATTTACCCATGATGCGACTGTTTTACTGGCACTTCAACTGGTAATCAAAGAGTTAATGGAAGAAAGAAAGATTAGTTTCCAAAGGCTATTAACTTGAACGAACAGCAATATCCTTCAATATGGTCAGGAGTGACGGATACGGCTGGCCATACACTTGTTTAGCTCATTTGTTCGTAGTCCATATTAGTTGTGCGATTTAAACTCAATCACACCATTGGCATCTGGCTTTAACTCACGTAAATCGATCCCAGAGGTGTCGTTCTTCTGTACCGCATCAACCTCAGACTTTATCCATTGCATAAATATCTTATTTTTCTCACGATTGGCATGATTACGAAGTGAGCACAGATAGTAGCTGTATCTGGATTTCACTGCCTTATTGCCAATTCGAACCAACTGTCCATCCTGAATATATCGTTGAGCAAAACTGTGTTTTACCAATGCCACTCCCTGAGCCGCTAGAGCTGCATCCATCACGAATTGAGATCCCTCATATTGGAGAGAGGCATTAACAACGGGTAAGTTCATGGTTTCTAACCAGCTAGGCCAGTCCTTATCTGGTGAAATCTCTTCAATTAAATCGGCCTTAATGAGATCACTAAGGTCATACAGTTGTTTTTCTTTCTGATAATTTTTATGACATACCGGATAAATAACCTCATCCATCAACCAAACTGACTCACAATCAGCATAATTTCCAGTTCCATGACGAATACTGATATCCACTAAGTCATTCTGAAAATTCACTAACCTATTGGTTGGGTCAATCATTAAAGATAATTGAGGATACTGCGCACGGAACTGCTTAATTTTGGGAATTAACCAGTACTGAGCAAAGGTCGGCTGAACAGAAATGGAAAGCTGATTTGGGGTAGGATCCTGATTAATTTTTCGGATGCCCTCATACATATGAGAAAAGCCTTGTTTGACTGATTCAAACAAAATATGCCCTTCCGAAGTCAACTCCACATTACGGTGCTGACGAACAAAAAGCTCACATTCTAACCATTCTTCAAGCAATCGGATTTGTTGACTTATCGCTGCAGCCGTAACAAATAGCTGCTCTGATGCCACCTTAAAGCTTCCATTCTCGGCTGCCACATAAAAATAATATAACCAGCGTAATGGCGGTAACTTCTCTTTCACTTAAGATTTCCTTATCTCAATTGCAATTTCTATCGTTTGTAAACTATCGGTTACTGCACGAATATCTAGCATAACAAATGACACAGTTATAGGCATTAGAATGGACAACTTAACAAAACATAGCGAATACTGCATTGGTATTCAAGATCAACCACCACTATCCTTAGGTAAGGATATCTTACTTACCATTAAGCGCTGGCACCAAAACTCAGTAACAAGAAGACACCTAAAAGATTTACCCGATTATCTTTTAGATGACCTAGGAATAAACAAGCAGCTTGCAAAAAAAGAAACAGATAAAGCATTCTGGGAATAGTCAATCTCAACCTTCGTCCTAACTTAACTAGATTAATGTTAGGACGATGAACGTTCCAATATGTAATTTGGTACAGCGTGAGAGTCAGCCCGACAGGTGCGCTCTTTCAACAGCTTAGCCCCGCTTCCCCTGCTTATTTCAGTATTGCTACGAGATAGGAAAACTTAAATTTCGCGAACAGAAATAGAAACTTGATTCATATCAAGAAACCAACCACACAAATAGGAGTACGTTAGACCTTGTTCAATTTTTGAGGGATTAAAAATGACGACATTTAAAGTGATTTTAAGAAACCTGCTCGGGCTTTTACTCATTATGTCCGTAGTGTTGTGTGCGCTCTATATCTTGCTTGATGCCCTAGCGATATTCGCTTATTTCAATCATGAAGTTGTGATTGCGAATCAATTCATTGATGAATCTTTTTACCTCTTGATATTCTTTGTGCCTCCGTACTTTATTGGCAAATACATTAATCGCCCCGATATCGTCAAGGCCGTTGAAGACTATCTGTTATCGAAAAGTAAGAGTGAGCATTACTAGTACATCCCTAACTTATAGAAACCATTTCTTTTCGAGCTACTCTACCGACCCGCGAACGCCTCTTTTTTCAACAAGAGTCTTATAGCAAGTCGGTAGAATGCCTAGCGTTTGTCACCAACGTTAATTAACAAATTTGTTAACATCGACCAATAATCCGCTCATAAAGCAAAAAGCTTTGCCTATACTTTAGCTATGTTGGTACATCGAATATGGATATCTTGATGGCAGAACAAAACATAGGGCAAATCCTTCAAGCTTTTAACAGCATTGAATCCAAGATCCGAGAGCAAAGCGGAATGCTCAAAGAACTCACCGCTCAGGTCAAAGCACTCGAAGGGCAAAACAAGCAATTAGTACAGCTTGTACATCAGTTGAAATCCCCTTCAGCACCGCCTGCTGAGCAGTTCGATTCTGGCAAAGCAGAGTTCCAAAACTCTGTAACGAAAAGCTTGAAATCGATTGAAGAGCAATCGAAAAAGACCATGGATATGATTAAAGCGAATGGTGGAGCAAAGAAACGGGCTTGGCCTTAATCTGCAAACCCAGTGACATCATAGTTAAACACTTTGCTTAGGCTGTGAGTTCGTTTTAGACGTTACTTTCATTGTTACTACCATTAGTACCCAATGCTTTTATTTGATTGATATAGAAGCCGTTCCTGCCGTTGTCTTTGGCTTTATACAAGGCTTGGTCGGCATTTTGTAATAAGGTGTCGATGTTTTGCCCTTTCACGTACATAGAACCACCAATACTCACGCTGATTGAGAAACGGTCAGAGAACTCATGGTGAGAGATTTGTAGACATAGACGCTCTGCCAATTGAGCAAGCTCACTCTCATCCACATTGACCAGCAGTACCAGAAACTCGTCGCCACCCCAGCGAGCCGCCATATCATAAGACCGAATGGTTTCCAGAATCACTTCCGCTATCGCTTTCAATGATTCATCACCCGCAGCGTGACCATAGGTATCATTGATATCTTTAAACCAATCGATATCAATCCACAGCAAACCTAGTGGTAGCTCTTCGCGTTCAGCGCGATTCAGGCTAGCTTCAATCTGCTCAGCCATACCGCGTCGATTATACAGTTCGGTTAACGGGTCTATTTGTGTGAGCCTTTCTAGCTCAGCGGTTCTCTCTTGTACTTTAAGTTCAAGATCTCGCTTTGATTGCAAAACGGTATCAGCCATCTGAATAAAATGGTTAATCACTCGCCCCAACTCACCTCTTCTGCGGTTGGTAATTTCAGACTTCGGATTCAGCCCTTTCTCAAACAATGCCAACGCTTTATTCAGTTCGCTGATTGGGTTTAGTACCAAACGATTTAGCACCAAGTTCATAAGCATCAGGGCAATCAGTAGAGTGGCAATAAACACAACCACGATCTTGGTGAAATGAGAGACAGGAAGGAAGATGCTCAGATCTATCAAGGTTATTTTGTACCAGTCGATTTCAGGCAAATAAACTAAGCCCACCAATTGACGAGTACCTTGCATATCAACAAAAGTGGTAACGACTTGCGTGTCGCCAGACTCTAACTGGTGCATCAACTGGTAGATCACGTCTAGGTCATTTTTGTTGTCAAAAATAAGATCAATGGCTTTGTGATCCGTTTCCGATTTCATCACCGAGCCAAAATCAATCATCGCTTTATCGCGATGAAGCTGAATAGCTCCCGCATGATCAATAAAGAAGCTGTGTATTCCCGGCTCCACCTCTTCCACCACGCTGTTTAAGAAGGTAGTTAAGTCCAACCCTGTTCCTACCATGCCTAGGATGTCTTCACCATCTTTAATCAGTACATCAATCCATAACTTAGTAATGCCGAGCTCTACGTCAGGGTTTACGTTGATATGAATATCGCGTTTTTGTTCGATCAAGTTGTAAAACCAACTGTCTTCTTGCTTGCTCGGGTCCAATATGTAGCGAAATTCTTTACCGCGAAACTCGTCTAATGCGTTGTTGTGGTAATAGTGTCCATTACTCAGCAAAGCAACAAAATAGCTTTTGTCCTGAAAATTCTGACGATAATTTTCCAACTCGTCGAGCGCAATAGCTTGCAGAGATTCATTTTGAGGAGATAACGCCCACTGTTTTATAGTATTAGAAGTTGCAAGTTGGCGAGAAAGCGCCAGCTCTCGCAAAATCGGCTGCAGCGTACGGCTCTTATCGTAAAGGGTTTGTTTGGTAATATAACGTGGAGCCCACTGCTCAATGATTCCCTCAGCAAGCGTTCGAACTAACCAAGTTACTGCCCCAGCCGTGACGATAAACACCAAAGCAGTAACTAGCATAAACTGAGGCTTTAACTTCATTCCCTTCTCCAGTGAAGTCTTAATCTTTGCAACGTTACACCTATAACTTTAGATAACTCTAATAAAACAATATCAGATATAAGAGAAGAAAATCACCCGTTAATTACCTAGTACACCTAATATCCGAATCGCACTGAACAAAAGTGGAATCTACGACATAGTTATATGTCTCAACTAACCTATTTTCTCGGTAAAGATGTGTTATTCGACAGAGGTTGAATATTTGCTATGAGATAAAAACACATTTCAAATAAACATCCACTTAATTTCTGTCTATCTTTAAAGGACTAGGGGAAACGGAAATGATGCATGCGCTTACATAAAAGCCTTCCAAAACTCATTTTTATCCTAATATCTTTTGGGGCGATCATTGTCGTAACCGATTTTTTAACAAGAGAACTGCTATTCTCCGGTCAAACAGAGACCATCGCTTTAACCAACGCCAATCAAAAAACCAAAGAAAGAGAGAATTTACTCGCCAACTTCTTTAACAACTCTGAAAACACCATTCACGCGATTAGATCGAGTCAGTCTTTCAATCAGTTTCTACTCACCCCCAAGACGACCAAGAAGGATTTTGAACAATTGGCACTCTCCTTCGCATTAAGTCAGCAGGATATTATGAAAATCCGCTATATCGATAAAAGCGGAATGGAAGTGGTGAGAATCGACAGAGATCAGCTTGGCGACGAGGCCAAAATTGTTGAAGCCAGTAAGCTACAAAATAAGTCTCATCGTTATTTTTTTTACGACTCTATTGAGAAAAAGCCCGACCAAATCTGGTTTTCAAACCTTGATTTGAATGAAGACAATGGTCGGGTTGAAATACCTTACAAACCCACACTGCGCGCAGTAATGCCCCTTTCGGATAAAGACACCTTCTCTGGTATTTTAATTGTTAATTATTTCCTTAAGCCACTATTCGACACCTTCGCGAATGCGCCTTTATATAATTCAATATTGGTGGATAGCGACGGTGAAATACTGCTTCACTACGACAAAACTAGAGAATGGAGCCGATACACAGGCAGCGATAATATTGATAAAGATATTCCAGATTTTAACCAGTTGGTGAACAACGACACTTATAGAAATTCAAATATTTACTCTAGAAAGCTCAATCTGCCAATTCCTCAGAAGTTAATTTTGATTCTCTCTCTTAATAGCACTTACTCACACTTGCAGGCTTCCATGTCTCACAAGAACTTTTTATACAGTTCGGGAATCACCCTATTTATTACCGTTGTTTTTGGCTTCATCTTTGCCAGTGTATTAAGCAAGTTTTTCACCGATTACGCCAATCGCGGCAACTATATTGAGAAGTTGATGGACTTGAACTTACGAATCAATAACCTCAACCAAACAAATAAACTCTATATGGAAATGGCGAGTGATGGCATACACATTCTCGACAAAAGCGGCAACATCGTAGCTTTTAGCCATTCCTTTGCAGAATTGCTTGGCTACAGCGAAGAAGAGATGTCAAAACTGAACATGCGCGACTGGGAAGCCAAACTGAAACCTGAAGAAATTGCCGAAACGATGGCAAGCTTTGGCACTGAAGCCAGAAAGTTCGAAACCCAACATCGTAGAAAAGATGGAACCATTATTGATGTGGAAATTAATGCCAAGTGGATAAGAACTGCTGACGGTCGCTGCTTCTATGCTTCGTCGCGTGATATCACTGATCGTTTACGTCTGGAAAGGGAGCTTCACAAACTCGCTACAACTGATGCCCTAACCCAGCTACCAACACGCAGAGTATTTATGGAACGACTCGAGACAGATATGGAAAGATATCATCGCAAACAATGTGACGCCGTCACGGTTATCTATATTGATTTGGACAACTTCAAGACGGTCAATGACACATACGGTCACGGTGCTGGCGATAAAGTACTGGTCTCCGTTGCCAATATTCTCAGTGATGAAATTCGTAAAGTAGACTCCGTAGGGCGTTTAGGCGGTGAAGAGTTTGGCCTGATACTAACCGGAACCACCGCCGAGATGTCGGTACACTTCACTAATCGGATACGCAAACGGATAGAAGAATGTCCAGTGGTATTAGATCACAGCGTCATTCACTGTACCGCCAGTATGGGCATTACTACCATTAATGCCCTAGATACAGACATTGATAAGATACTAGAGCGCGCCGATAAAGCGCTTTATAACGCGAAACATCACGGGCGCAACCGGGTAGAGGTCTTTAAAGAACTTGCTTAAAGTTCTTCTCCCAAGATCCTAAGTGTTTTTCTGTAATATCCCAAAACTCACTGATTGGTGGACGTTTTATTTTTAGAGTTCAAACTTCAAAATAGAATTGAATGAATGAACCAGTAAGCACAGTAAAATAATAAATATTAATTCACATTTATTATATTTATAGTCAATTAGGCATTACCCGACTAAAACGCCCTAAACTCAGCACTTGCAAGAAAAATCAAACCGTAAAATTTTACTTATATTTCATGAATTTAAAAAAAATATCGCATTATAATTGTTTCCAATTTGTTTTATTTGTTAGTTATTAATTATGCTTTTAATAATTTTATGCGGTAAAATCATTCAACAAACAAAACGGTCGACAATATTATTTATTAATATTTTCCATATATATTGAATACATTTTCATCTTTGAAACATCTTTGTGATTATTTATTCGTTGGCAACCCAAATATTCATTTTTATTTTTGGCAATTGTTGACCTGAATTTCGAATGTAAGCGGTCGAGTCTACGGACAAATGGAGTGCTTACTTTTAGCAGGATGCGCTGACACAAGTATGCCTAAAACGTCTTCACAGCACAGAATTGGAATTTTGATCCCGAGTGAATGCTCTTTGCTTACGTTGGGAGCAATCACTGAGCCTTTTGCGCAGGTGAACAAAATTCTGGGTGAAGAGAAATTTCATCTTCTCTATGTGGGAGAAAAGGCAGGAGCTAGCATCGAAATCAGTGATTTTCCACAATCGATGGCAAGCCAATCTATCACCTTCGTGACGCAAGCAGGCCTTGCAGACATTTCCCAATTCGATGCGCTTATCATTGCCAGCGAACAGCTACCAAAAGCCCCCTTATCTAAAACAGCTCAACTTGCGCTGCAGCACTACTATGAGCAAGAAAACACACTCATTATCAGTGTTCAGGCAGGCTGTTTTTGGTTACTGGAAAATGGCATTGGGCTCGATGAATCATGGGCGATTCACTGGCGCTGGGAAGATAAAATAAAAACAAATTATCCAGACCTCATTGTTCAGTACGAACACTTTCGTCAGTCCGCCAAGTTGGCTAGCTGCGCGAGTTATTCCGACTGCCTAAATTTGTTAATGGCGTATCTCGCCAAACATGAAAGCCAAGTGGCCGCGCGTTCCGTCGCTGATGAGTTGTACCTAGACAGAGACAAACAGTCGTCACAACAACGAAATGCCCCATCAGATGATGAGCTGGCTAATGGTGGACTGGAAAACATCGAGCTGCCTCCAAGGCTCGAAAAAGCCATCTCACTGATGGAGAGCAATTTGGAAGAACCATTGTCAGCAGACGTGATCGCCGATTTAGTGCATGTATCAAGACGCCAACTAGAACGGCTTTTCAAACGTTATCTTGACACCATGCCGGCTCGTTACTACCTGCAATTGAGATTAAAGAAAGCGCGTGATCTGTTACAGACTACCAATTTGTCAGTGGTACAAATCGGCCTGACCTGTGGGTTCTCTAGTGGTCCGCATTTTTCGTCTGCTTATAAATCGTATTTTGAAATAACCCCCAGAGAAGAGAGGTCAAAACGTTTATATGCAACCAAGAACTAATGTAAAAAAGCGACCTCACATTTGTTAATAAAAGGTGAAAATCTATAAAAACTGGTCGTTTTTACGAACGTAATGTCATAACTCGTCGCGTATTCTGAACATGATGGAACTGTTCACAGAGGCAAACACAATGGCGTTTTCCTTTATCAGAGCCGAAGAGTACTGAGTAAGCATCGGATACTGGCCTTGCTCAATTGAGTAAGTAATAGAAGCGTTGTTAGATACAAAATAAGGTTAATCCCATGATTGTATTACGTCCTGTCAAATTGGCTGATTTAAGCAACATAGAGAAGCTTGCGATAGATAGCGGCCCAATGGTGTGCACACTGCCAGCGAAGCGTGAACACCTATTACAAAAAATTGAGCAGTCCATTTACTCATTCGAACAAGACGTTTTTTGTCCGGGTGAAGAATCTTACTTCTTTGTATTGGAAGAGACCGACACCGGGCATTTGTTGGGCACAGGAGCCATCAACGCTTTAGCGGGATATCGTCAAGCGTTCTATTCGTTTCGCAACGACATCATTATTCACTCCTCGCGAGAGTTAAATGTTCACAGCCGCATTCACGCATTGACGCTGAATCATGACTTAAGTGACCACTCTCAACTGTGTTCTTTTTATATTGAACCTTCGCAGTACCACTCGCTTTCTCCGGCGTTAATCACGCTAGGACGTTTGATGTTCATGAATGCGTTTTCTAACCGATTCGCTAATGAATGGATGGCGGTGCTGCCGGGTATTGCAGACACCCAAGGTCGCGCTCCTTTTTGGGAACACGTTGGTCGCAAATTTTTTGGCATGGACTACAACCAAGTCGAATATTACAACGGCACACGCGACAAAGCGTTTGTTGCAGAATTAATGCCTCATTATCCACTTTACGTGCCTCTTATTGACGAAGAAGCACAAGCGGTTATGGGGCAAGTTCATCAAGATGCTGAACTTCAATATCAGCTCTTAAATGGCCAAGGTTTTGAGCCAGACAAGTATGTGGAGATTTTCGATGCTGGCCCTATTTTGACGGCTCCGCACAATGCATTGCCTATTTGTCTGAATATGAAAACCGGGTCTCTGGTCGGTGAACCTCTTCACGCTGACACAAAGCAATACTTGGTTGGTTACCAAGGAGCCAAAGGCTTCTGTGCGTTTATCGCTGATGGGAACCAAACAGAGGATCGACTGATCATTACTAAAGAATTGATGGAAGAAGTGGGCCTGACTCAACACCAGAAGGTGTGGTTCTTAGCCCTGTAGTCTCTTCTCTCTTTTCAGGAAAAATAACAAGGAATTTAAACTATGATGGTAATTCGCCCAGTCACTAGGAATGACAAGCAAGCTTTATTAAAACTGGCGACCAAAACCGGTGTAGGTTTTACGTCGCTACCAAACAATGAAGCGAGATTGGCAGCACGTATTGAGCGTATGATTGAGACATGGGAAGGGAAAGCACCTATTCACGATCAAGGCTATCTATTTGTATTGGAAGATACGGAAAGTAAACAAGTGGTTGGTATCAGTGGCGTGGAAGTCGCAATTGGTCTAACAGAACCTTGGTATGATTTCCGTGTTGGCACTTTGGTACATGCGTCAAAGGAGCTTAATGTGTATACCCAAATGCCAACGCTTTTCCTCAGCAATGACCACACAGGTTACAGTGAACTTTGTACACTGTTCTTAGACCCTGATTACCGCAAAGATAAGAACGGTCATTTGCTATCGAAAAGTCGCATGCTATTTATGTCTACTTTTGAAGACAAATTTGCAGACAAGCTGATCGCAGAGATGCGCGGCGTGTCTGACGAGAACGGTAACTCACCATTCTGGGAAAGTTTGGGGCGTCACTTCTTCTCTATTGACTTCAGCGAAGCAGATTACCTGACGGGTATCGGTCAAAAAGCGTTTATCGCTGAGTTAATGCCTAAGCACCCGATGTATGTTGATTTCTTAACTGACGAAGCAAAAGCCGTAATTGCAGAAGTGCACGAAAGCACACTACCAGCACGTAAGATCCTTGAAAGTGAAGGAATGCGTTATGAAGGCTACATCGACATCTTTGATGCAGGACCTACTCTTGAAGCGTACACCAAAGATCTTCGTATGGTTCGTGAAAGTGAAACTCGTAACGTATTGATTTCAGATTCCTATCACGAAACAGAATCAACACTACTTGTTGGCAACCTTGATTACCGTAATTATCGAGCCATCATTGGTTGTCAGCCTTGTACAGAAACAGAAATTACCCTGTCTCCGGCACAAGCAGAGATTTTAAATGTTGCAAATGGCGACTTGATTCGAGTTGCGCCACTGTTTGCAAAAGAAGAGTGTCGCGAAGAGCTCGCTCAATCCGAGTAATTGAATATTCATGGCAGAAAATGCCCTCGCGCCTTAATCGTTACACTTGTGAGAGAACTATCGGTTAAGTCGCTGGGGTAGATAAACAATAACAACATACCCTGCCCAAACTGTTTACCTCGCCTACTCTTCCCATTGAGTAGGCAGATAGGAGTCTAAAATTATGTCAGCTTATGAAGTTAACTTTGATGGTCTTGTCGGTTTAACACACAACTACGCGGGCCTTTCGTTTGGTAACGTTGCGTCTACATCGAACAAAAACGCAGTAGCAAACCCAAAACTTGCAGCGCTGCAAGGCTTAGATAAGATGAAAAACCTTGCGGATTCAGGTTTCAAGCAAGGTGTACTTCCTCCGCAGGAACGCCCATGTGTTCACACTCTGCGTACTTTAGGTTTCTCAGGTACTGACGCGGAAGTGATTGCTCAAGCCGCGAAAAAAGCACCGCAACTGCTTGCGAATGTAAGTTCAGCATCTTCAATGTGGGTAGCCAACGCGGCAACAGTTTCTCCTTCTGCGGATACTGCGGACGGTAAAGTTCACTTCACTGTGGCGAACCTCAACAACAAGTTCCACCGCTCTATTGAAGATCAAACCACCAGCAATGCACTAAAAGCGATTTTTGCTGATAATCAACACTTTGCTCACCATGCCGCGCTACCACAGCAAATGCTATTTGGTGACGAAGGTGCAGCGAACCACAACCGCTTATGTCGCAGCTATGGTGACAAAGGCGTTGAAGTGTTCGTGTATGGTCGCCAAGCCTTTGGTGGTCAGGTTGAACCTAAAGTATTCCCTGCTCGCCAAACGCGTGAAGCAAGCGAAGCAGTGGCTCGTCTGCATCAGTTAGACGAATCACAAACCGTATTCTTACAGCAAAACCCAGATGTGATTGACCAAGGCGTATTCCACAACGACGTGATTGCAGTAAGTAACGGTCCAGTTCTGTTCCATCACCAAGAAGCGTTCCTCAATCAAACGCCTGTGTTTGATGAAATTCGCCGCAAGCTAGGCCAATTTGACTGTGAATTTACCCCAATCGAAGTACCTACTAACAAAGTATCAGTGCAAGACGCAGTAGGCACATACCTATTCAATAGTCAGCTTCTAACCAAAGCTGACGGCAGTATGGTGATTGTAGTTCCAGAAGAATCACGTAAGAACGAGCGCGTTTGGACATACCTGACAGAGCTAACCCAAAGCGGTGGTCCAATCAACGAAGTGAAAGTATTCGACCTTCGCGAAAGTATGTGTAATGGTGGTGGCCCAGCTTGTCTGCGTTTGCGTGTTGTTCTTAACGAACAAGAGCTTAAAGCCGCGAACCCGCATGCACTAATGAATGATGCGCTTTATGGTTCACTGACTCAGTGGGTGAATAAACACTACCGTGATCGTCTAACTGAAGCAGATTTGGCAGACCCACAGCTACTGGTTGAAAACCGCACTGCACTGGATGAGCTGACTCAAATCATGAATCTTGGTTCAATCTACCCATTCCAACGCTAACCAAGGATTTATTGGAAATGGATTTTTTAAAACAGACACTTTTAGGGGAAGGCTTTTCCCCTGCATCAGGTGAAACCGCCACTTTGCGTTGGAATTGTCCGGCGCAAGGTATTATCGCTTTCGAACCTCTAGCGTTCTCAAATAGCCTACAATCAAAAAGTGTGGTTATCTCCGCAGGCATTCACGGTAACGAAACCGCGCCTATCGAGATCGTTTCTGAGTTGGTTCAGGATTTTCTGGCAGAGAAACGTTCTTTGAATGTTCGCTTGTTAGTCATTCTTGGTAACCTTGAAGCGATGCGCACAGGTGACCGCTACCTAGAAGTGGACATGAACCGCTTATTCAGCGGTAAGCATGCCAACTATGAAGCGTGTGAAGAAACTCGTCGCGCACAAGTCATTGAACAGCAAGTGATCTCGTTCTTTGAACAACAACCTAATACTCAGCGCGTTCACTTTGACCTGCATACCGCAAGAAAGCCGTCTTTCCATGTGAGATTTGGTCTGCTTCCTTATGTAGAGTATGGTAAGTATCAGCCTGAAATGATCGAATGGCTACGTAATGTCGGCTTAGAAGCACTGGTGATCAACCATGCTCCAGCAGCAACGTTCAGCTATTTCAGCAGCCAGACTTGCAGCGCCCAAAGCTGCACTTTAGAGCTGGGTAAAGCACTACCATTTGGCGAAAACGATCTTTCTCAGTTTGTTGGTATCAAAGAAGGCTTAATCGCCCTCACCACAGGCACTTATTGCCCTGACAACAGCGCACCAGAAATGCCTGTTTATAAAGTCAGCCAAGAGCTAACCAAGCTTACTGAAGCGTTTGAACTCAACTTTGCAGAAAGCGTGCAGAACTTCACCGTATTCGAAAAAGGCAGTTTGCTTGCTACCGACGGCGATAAAGAGTACCGCGTTGAACAAGATCAAGAGTGGCTGATTTTCCCGAACAGCGGCGTTCGTCCGGGTCTAAGAGCGGGTTTAATGCTCACTCAAACCGCATTAAATGATTGGATAGCTTAACTCTCAAATCTCACTTCCTCTAAGCGCAACTTTCCACTTTGAATTCAAGATTGAATATGAAATGGCAGGTTGCGCTTCATTGTTTTTGCCTCAACATTTGATTTTTACAGACACACGTTTGATGAATCTGTATGCGACGCAAGAAAATGAGCTACCTTCAGCTCAGCGACCATTACTTGGCATTCAGTTTGCGCCACCCGTTGTATGCGCAATGGCTTGGCTTACCATCGAACCAGCAAGCCATGACCACTGGATATTAATGCTGTGGGGCTATGGACTTTATCAGCTTCTTCTCGGGATTCGTCTAGGCAAATGGCTCGGCGCCGAATCGTCCGCTCCATCTTATTGGGCTTACACATTTGGCATTGCTTCAGCAACAGTGAGTGGGTTAAAGCTAGCGCTGGCAGGAGTCAGCACAGCAGAGTTAATTGCGATACCTGTGTTTATCGGTGCGAATCTGTTTATTGGTTATCTGAGCATCCGAACGTTACGCATTTTTGCCACAAGATAGATTGTTGACTAACGTCCCACTATTTTCGCACGCTTATCTAAAGTTCGACCAATTGGGTTAATGCCCTCTCAAACCACCGCATAGCCTAATTGGAGTCTCATAACTTAACCCAATCACTAATCACCTATGCACTTGTATAAATTTTAAACTGTAAAAATATCATAAAGGAAATAATTAAAAGCCCGGCTTACTTGTTAATTACTGCCTTATGCGTCTTCATTAAACAAACACGGTTAAATATCAACCAAAGTAATCTTCGGCCATCACCTTACATAATACAAATATAACGTATAAGATATTGTTATTACTTAATAGAGTGTTACATTAGATATAGATTATTTATGAGTAACGTTACCCACTAAATTATATGTTAGTCTTTATTTATAAATAACCATCCCAAATGGATGATGTTTTACTAGTTCTTATAATCACGCTTCAGAGAATAACTTCGATGTACAAGTACCAACGTTTGTTGATTTTATCCGCAAATCTTCCTGTCTTACTGGCAATAAACATAGTGATTGCTTTTACTTTAGTAATGACTGATATGTATGGAACCGTTATAGGAAAAGAGAAATTATGTTGGTTAATCTTATTAATTTCAGTTACCGCTTTTAGATATTTTGTTCATGCTTATTTTTCAAATGACAATAAACATAAGCTCGATTTGCACTTTGTTGGTATCGTGATTGCTGGCCTTACCTGGGCTTTTTACCCATATCTATTTCACCAGAGTATGTCGACTAAAGAGACTATGCTGTCATTAATTATTTTTTGTGGCATGTCTGGCGGTAGCGTTACACTATTGTCCTGTGATCTTCGCTCTGCGATCGCTTATGTTTCACTGACCATTTTCCCATACAGTGTTGTGCTGATTATGTCTGGAGACCCAAGCCTAGAAAGCCTTGGACTTATGGGACTACTCTATGGTGTAGCTCTATGTATAACAGCCGTAAAGAGTTCTCGGATTATATTCTCTCTTATAGACAGTCAGGCAAAAGTAGAAGCAATCGCATCAGATTTAGAAATTGATTCTCACAATAAAGATCAAAAAATATCCATGCTCGAGCAGCGTGACATGTTGACGGGGTTGCTTAACCGAAAGAGTTTCATATCTGCAATAACTCTAATAAAAGCCAAAAACAATCAGCACCGTTCGCTCAATGGATTTGTACATATAGATATAGAAAAACTTCATAATATTAATCAGAACTATGGTCACCAATACGGTGACCACATTATCACCAAGGTCGGTGAGGTTCTAATAAACATCGATAAATTTTATGACACTTGCTCAGCTCGATACGGCAATGATGAATTTACCATCCACATAAAAGTAAGCACTGAAGAAGAGATCTTAAAGTTTATTGCCACAATAAAAAAGCAATTATCCGTTTACTTTCAACTAGATAATATACGAGTTAAACCTGACTATTATATTGGATACTACATTGGAGATGACAGCATTTCGGTCAATCAAGCCATGAGAAATGCTTATCTAGCCGTTACTCAGGGAAAGAAAAGCAACACAAGAGTTTGTTGTTACGACACAAAAATTCAAGAAGATCAGCAACGAAATCAATACTTGCGTTATCACTTAAAAGCAGCCATTGGTGCTGAAAATTTTTTCATGAACTTCCAGCCAATAGTACGTTGTAGTAATCAAGAAATTCATTCGTTTGAAGCTCTCGTTCGTTGGGAACTAGAAAACAAAAACATCTCGCCAGCCGAGTTTATATCAGTGGCAGAAGAACATGGACTGATTGTTGAACTAGGACAGTTAGTCTTGAAAATGTCTATTGAGGCATTAGCGGATATGAATAAAACACATCCGTCTATTTCTATCTCGATTAATGTCTCTGTAATTCAGTTGGAAGATGATGATTTCATCCATTATTTGCAGTTCATTATGAACAAATACTCGGTTAATCCAGCGAATGTTCATTTGGAAATAACTGAAACTGCCATGATTTCAAATATAACCAAGCTCACTAACCGTATTATTCAGGCCAAAGAAGCTGGAGTAATGATTTCTGTCGATGACTTTGGTACGGGCTTTTCATCCATTGCTGTACTTAGAAATCTACAGATTGATTATATTAAAATTGATAAGTCTTATATTGATAATATTTGCTCTTGTGACAAAGACAAAAGTATTGTTTCTGCTGTCACTAAAATGGCTCACACAATTGGAACAAGTGTTATTGCAGAGGGTATAGAGACCAACCAGCAATTAGCATTAATTGGACAAAGCGGTATAGATTTTTATCAGGGATATTTATTTAGCAAACCAGTTTCATTTAAAGAAGCTATCCATTTATTGGAAGACCATAAAAAGCCGCAAGAAAGGGCCAAGAATCTTGGATGAAGATCAGGATCCTATTAATGAAAGACGCGTTCTTAAGCTGTGGGAAGAGAATGAGCTATTTGCCAATGCAAACCTCAATGCCTATTGAGATAGTAATTTGCCAGAAAACGCGCATAATCTCGCTATACAACTCTCAAAGAAGAAATTACTTATGACTGATTTTCAATATTACTTTCATCCACTTCCTTGTTTTAACTGTAAAAAAACCACAGTGAGTACTGATCTTGGTTGGTTAACAGCTGCGATGAAAGAGGATGTTTTAGCGCAAGTGACTGCAATCATCGAGCAAGGTGACGTTGAACCAGACCTATCTGTAAACGTGACTTGTACTAAAGAAGAAGCTCGTGATTACTTATTGCTGAACTTTTATGGCTACTCTGAAGAAGAGCTTGAAAATCAAGTTGAAGCGGAAGACGAGCAAGAAGTAGCGGATGAAATAGCAGAACTATCAGAAGAAAATACCGTTGTCTTTGAACACGAAATCGCACTACAAAGTTGTACTGATTGCGACGTTGAATAGTCAAAATTAGTGTAATCTTAAACCAATAATAAAGGCGTTAGCAGGTGTGAATTTGCTAACGCCTTTTTGCTCTCTGCGGATTTTAACTAAACACGACTTCTGGCCAGTAACAGGTTCACTTTTCCTTTTGCTGTTTTACTAACGGTTTGCATAAACTCGAAGCTTGGCTTTACGATTCCAGCTTGCTCTAGGTCTTCAACCATTCTAAGCCAGAGGTTAGCTGTCATCTGTGCATCGGCTAAGGCTCGGTGGAATACACCGTTGTTTTCGATGTTTTTATAACGAACAAGCTCGCCAAGTTTGTGTGACGGCGCATCTGGAATCAGTCGTCTTGCCACCAGTAAAGAGCAAGCAAACTCCCCCGAATAACCGCAATTGATTCTCTCAAGTTCTGCGTCTAGAAAACGTTTATCAAATGAAGCGTTATGCGCTATCAGGTTTTCATTAGCGATAAACTCACTAAATGCTGCCATTACTTCGTCGCAGCTTGGAGCTGTGCGCAACATGTTGTTAGTGATGCCAGTGTAACTTTCAATAAATGAGCTGACTCTGAAGCCGGGATTCATGAGTTGCTGAAAACTATCAACTATCTCACCATCCACTAATTTAACCGCACCTATTTCAATGGCGCGGTCACCAAGATTAGGCGAAAGGCCAGTGGTTTCAAAGTCGAGTACGACCACAGAATTGGCTTGGGGCATGAGGTTTTCCGGCTAAAAAATTTGTACAAGAGTATCTTCGAAAGCTATAGAAAAAGAAAGGCGACGAGTTGAATGCAACAAAAAAGGTTACCGATTCAATAACCGATAACCTTTCGAGTTGACTTTATTCGATGTGAATAAGCGTTGTTATTTGGCTAAAAGCTCGTTTCTCACAATCTCAGCACCGGCGCTGAGTGCACTGAGTTTTTCACGTGCTACGTCACGCGGTAGCGGAGCCATACCGCAGTTTGTACATGGGTAAAGCTTATCGGCATCAACATATTTCAGTGCTTCACGAATTGTCGCTGCTACTGATTCAGGTGTTTCAATGCTGTTGGTTGCTACATCGATAGCGCCGACCATCACTTTTTTACCTCGCACCAGTTCAAGCAGCTCCATTGGTACATGTGAGTTATGGCACTCTAGAGAAATGATGTCGATATTCGATTTCTGCAGTTTAGGGAACACCTCTTCGTATTGACGCCATTCACTGCCCAGAGTCTTTTTCCAATCGGTATTGGCTTTGATCCCATAGCCATAACAAATGTGCACGGCGGTTTCACATTTCAGACCTTCGATTGCGCGTTCCAGCGCCTCGATACCCCAGTCGTTAACTTCATCAAAGAAGACGTTGAATGCTGGCTCATCAAACTGAATGATGTCTACACCTGCCGCTTCAAGCTCTTTTGCTTCTTCATTAAGAATTTTAGCGAACTCAAGCGCTAACTCTTTACGAGATTTATAATGCGCGTCGTACAGCGTATCAACCATGGTCATAGGTCCTGGAAGTGCCCATTTAATTGGTTTGTCTGTCTGTGAACGCAGGAATTTTGCATCTTCAACAAACACAGCTTTTTGTCGTGAAACAGGACCGACAACGCTTGGTACGCTAGCTTCGTAACGGTCGCGAATTTTCACTGTCTGGCGGTTTTCGAAATCAACGCCATTTAAGTGTTCAATAAAAGTAGTCACAAAGTGCTGACGAGTCTGCTCACCGTCGCTCACGATGTCAGTACCAGCGAGCAATTGCTCTTGCAGTGCGACACGCAGTGCGTCGTGTTTACCGTCAATCAGCTCTTGTCCTTCTAGTTTCCAAGGAGACCAAAGTACCTCTGGTTGAGCTAGCCAAATGGGTTTCGGCAGGCTGCCTGCCGTCGATGTCGGGAATAATTTTGTCATAATGTTGGCTGTTCTTCTGTCTCGTTAAGGATTAAGCGTACTGAGCAGACCATTGCTCAAGAACCGATTGATAAGGTCTGATAAAGACTTCTTCTGCAAACTTACCCTGTTCAATGGCGAGTCGAGTGCGTTCTTCTCGGTCATACACAATGTCTGTTAATGCGTGCTCATTGCTCTTCAAATTCGGTTGATAACGCTCCCCTGCTACTGTGTTGGCAAAGTAGATTTCAGGGCGGTAAATCTTCTGGAATGTTTCCATTGTGCTGATGGTGCTGATCAGTTCCAAATTGGTGTAGTCGTTCAGCAGATCGCCAAAGAAGAAGAATGCAAATGGCGCCACGCTGTTCTTCGGCATGAAATAACGCACTTGTAAGCCCATCTTCTGAAAGTACTGTTCCGTTAATGACGACTCATTCGGCTCGTATTCAACACCAAGAACTGGGTGTTGGTTGTTGGTGCGGTTATACACCTTGCTGTCTGAAACGCTCAAACAAATCACTGGAGGTTTGGCGAAGTTTTGTTGGTAAGCCTCTGATTTGATGAAAGACTTAAATATGTTGCCATGCAACTCACCAAAATTTTCTGGTACTGAGAATTGCGATTTGCCTTTGTTGTGATCCAGTAAACGTACGCTAAAGTCATAATCACGCACATAAGACGAGAAGTTGTTACCGACAATGCCTTCAATACGTTGGTTCGTCTTGCGATCAACAACATAAGTTTTTAACACTTCAATAGATGGAATAGCTTCATCTGCATTTTCCATTTTGATATCCGCAGAGATGATTTCCAGCTCTACCGAGTAACGATCGCCCGTTGGGTTATCCCAACACGCCAGTTCGTTAAAACGGCGGTCAATCATGTTTAATGCGTTGCGTAAATTCTGCTGACGGTTTTCACCACGCGCTAAGTTCGCAAAGTTAGTAGTGATACGAGTTTTGTCTGATGGACGATAATTCTCATCAAGACAGGTCTTTTTAATTGTGAACGTAAATTTCTGAGTCATGAGCGTTATCTTCAATGTGCTTTAGATGAAATCAAAACCATCTCTCGTTAAATCCATGACTTAGTTATAACTGGCGTGCTACAAGTTTAATAACGCTATTACTTAATGTTGATTGTGAGAAAAATTCATGTTCGGAATGGATGAGGGATAGAGTGGAAGATGAGGATGGTTAGTCACTCGCGAAGCGTTTAGAAGAAATAACGCCTGCGAAATAGCATTTACTTGGCTATTGTTTTGAGTTTCCGTTATTCAGAATAAAAAATACACTTACCATCATCAGCCAAGCCTTGGGTAATATGAATATGCCCGTTTTTAGAGATCACCACAGCTTCAATATTGACTTGTTGATTTAAGTACAAGATGGCGCCATTAGCGCGCTCTAGAAATCCAGCGGTACTCCAGATTTCACCGTCTACAGAACGGTTAGAAATAATCGTAACACTGGCAATATCTGTTGATATCGGCATTCCCGTCTGAGCATCAAGCAGGTGATGATAGCGTTGACCATTATCTTCGAAGAAACGTTCGTTAATACCAGAAGTGACCATAGAACGGCCTTTTAGAGGCACAACCCGAACAACTTCCCCACGCTGTGCAAACGGATTTTGAATACCCACATTCCATGATTTGTTAGTGTTATTAGGAGAATAGCCTATGGTTAAGACGTTCCCCCCTAAGTTAATAAAGCCATGTTCTACACCTGCATTTACCAGCTTCTTTTTCACTTCATCAGCAAAGTAACCTTTGGCTATTGCTCCTAAATCAATCTCCATATTGGGTTGCGTCAGGTAAACGGAGTGATCTTCTTCATTCAGAATAATGTTGTTCGGGTCAGTTAAACAAAGCTTGGCTAATAATTCGTCTTTTTGGGGCACTTTGGCATTTTTAAAGCCGATACTCCATGTTTTAACTAGAGGGCCAATGGCGATATTAAATGGATTTTTTGGGTCCACACTGATCGTTTTCGCTATTTTTATAAGATGAAACAGATCCGGTTGTACGACGACTGGAGCAATACCAGCGTTGTGGTTGACACGCATTAACTCGGAATCGTTCTGATTGACTGTGAATCGCTGATTATACTGATACAGCTGTAGGTAGGCTTCTTTGATGAGTTGCTCACCGTCAGGGTGATGAATCACTAGATCAATAAAGGTTCCCATCATCTGAAATCTGGTTTGGTATTTTTTCATATATTGTTTATTGATTTAGCGTTAAAAAACAGAGGGAAACATTGTTTCCCTCTGATGTGCGATATCTAACTGAACTTAAACTTGTTCAGCGACGTTCTGACCCGCAATGCGTCCATAAGTGAAGATATCAATTAAAGCATTACCACCCAATCGGTTACCAGCGTGGATACCACCAGCGACTTCACCCGCTGCGTATAAACCTGGGATGATCTCACCTTCTTTACTAATCACACGCGCTTTAGTATCGATTTTCAGTCCTCCCATCGTATGGTGAACCGATGGTTGTCGTGGTGTCGCATAAAATGGGGCTTGGTCCACTTTTAAACCTAAAGCACTTTTGTGAAACTCAGGATCAAAACCTTGATCTACGCAGGTGTTGTATTGCTTGATGGTTTCGGTCAATTCAGATGACGGCACACCGATTTTCTCAGCCAGTTCTTCAAGCGTATCCGCTTTAATAATTATGCCCTCTTTGATTTCTCTCTCGATAGTTTCATCAGAGGTATTGGCTGCTGTTTTACGGATCTTCTCATCGGCAATCATGTATATCACACCACCGTTATCAAAGAACGCCTCTGCGAGTACGTCTCGACTTTCACACTCATCAACAAAACGTTTACCTTGTTGGTTCACGAAGACGAAGTTTTCAGGTGGTACAATCAAACCCGTCAACAAGGCACCTGATTTCGGATCACCGATAGGCATTAGCTGAACAAAGCCCATTCCCACTAACTCTGCACCCGCTTTCTCACCAATAGCGATACCATCACCAATCAATGCTGGAGAGTTAGTTGTCTTGATGTCGTCTGCAATGTCTTTCCAGTAGGTATTGTACTTTTGGATCATCTTTGTGTTTGCACCGAAACCACCAGATGCCAGCACCACGCCGTTATTAACACGTAGCAGCAGCTTAGTACCATTGCTCTGAGTCGCTTTGATACCCACCACTTTACCATCTTCAACAATCAGATCCGTTGCTCGGGTATCTGTGATGATTCGACCACCTTGTTCTTGAATGCGTTTTTGCAGTTTATCAACAAACTCAACTCCTTTAGGACGCTTCGGTTTGTGTGCACGACGCCACAATGCACCCACAGGAATTTCAACCACGCTGCGGTCAAAGTCGATACCTTTCTCACTCAACCAGTTAATGGACTCCATCGCCTTCGACGTCAGAGTTTCCACTAAGTCATATTGACCATAGATGGATTGGCCGTTCAGGTCGGTACGTTTACCACCCAAGTATGTTTGAATACGATGTAGCTCTACAGAATCAAACAGATATTGTTTGCCATTCGCCGCATCCGCAAAGTAACGATTCAGTTGCTCTTTGAGTACTTTAAAATCAGAAAGATAACTGTCTACAAACTCTGATTCCGGCGTGTCAGCAAGACTCATCAAGTATTCTTTTTCACCTGGTAGAGAGCTGAAGTTATTCTGCCATTCAGGTTCTGCCGCATTAACCCAACCACCGGTACGAACTGTGTTACCACCAATTGCAGGGAATTTCTCCAGTAGAATGACAGAGCGGCCTTTATCCAGTGCAGTAAGAGCCGCACTCAAACCAGCGCCACCGCCGCCAACAACCACAACATCAACGGTTTCTTCAATGGTTTCAGATGACCATTCAACAGCTTTTCTCGCTTTACAACGAAGTGCCTCAGAGTTACCACCAGCCAGATCAACAGCATTTGATACGCCATCAATAACCGCTTGGCTACTTACCGTCGCACCAGAAATAACATCAATGTTCAGAGTTTGGTCATTGATAATTTGCTGAGGTATACGCTCAAATGCTGGGTTCGCAATACCATCAGATTCCTTAGAGGAATCAACAGTGATATTGAGGATCTTATCTTCAGAAAACGTCACTGTTACTGGTAAGTCGCTATTATGACCTCGTCCATAAGCCGTATATTCACCAGGCTTAAACTCAATTTTGACGTTTTGAAGCTCTTTAATACGTTGGTGTTTTAATGCTTCAGCTGCACTGTCTACAATCATGTAGTCCATGATTTCCCAAAGCGGAGTAGGAATTTGCAATTGCTCCTGTTGAGCGATATCAGCAAATTCCGCACACTGCTCTTCATTCAGTGCCTTGGTTGCCCATGTAGGTTCTACCAAATAACCTTTACCTACACTCACCATATCGTAACCTTGCGAGAGCGCTTTATCTGCATCGGCACGTTGAGCAACACCACCGACACCAATTACTGGTATTTTTGCTACATTTTCTGACTGAAGGTGACGATACTTGGTTATAAGTTGTTCTTTATCTTCTGGATCTACGATTGAATTTCGAGCCCAGTTCCCCATTGAGAAGTGGAAGTAATCTAAACCGTGAGTTGCGAGTTTATCCAAAAGGTACATGGTATCCGTAAAGCGGATTCCCGGCTCTTCTAGCTCCTCTGGCGAGAAACGATAGCCAATAATGAAATCTGGTTTTTGATGTGATAGAGCAACTTGTTTAACTTTTTCTAAAATCGCAAGTGGGAAGGTCGTGCGTTTTTCGACGGAACCACCCCATTTATCATTTCTGCGATTTGAGTGAGGGGAGAAAAACTGCTGGATGAGGTAAGTGTTAGCTCCGTGTATCTCTACACCATCAAAACCTGCAAGAATTGAACGGCGAACAGCATTGCCAAAGTTTTCGATCATTTCTTCGATCTGAGCTTTTGTCATCTCTAATGGCGTTTCTGCGTTATCACGAAGTGCAGCAACAGGGCTTGCAGAAATAGGTTGATGACCACCATTGTATTCTGGATTTGCCATACGGCCAGCGTGATATATCTGCAATATTGCTTTTGAACCCTTTGCCTTTATCGCATCCGCTAATTGTTTTAAGCCAGCCACTTTGCTATCGGTATCAATCCCTAATGCTCCAGGAAAAGCGCGACCATAATTTTCAACAAATGCACTTTCTACGATAATTGCACTGGCATCTCCAGAACGAGCGCCGTAATAGGTGATCATCTCTTGCGTCACGCCGCCATCAAAAAATGCAGATTGAATCGTCATCGGTGCCATCACGATACGATTCTTTAGCATAGCCCCGGACCGAAGCAACATTTCATCGCTTAACTGAACCATTATTTTTTCCTTTTAGAGATTAGTTTCCACCCACAAACTCAATGTTTTGTTACAGCAGTCTTCTAAGATCTGAATACTCGCAATACACATTGCTGTTGGTGATATATCCACACAAATAATAATGATTTGATGATATGAGTAAAATGAAAGGTTTACATTTTATCTATGACTATTACGCATAGTGGTATTCAGACAGGTAAATCGTGGCCTCTGTACTTATTTTTCAGTACAACTAACATAGCGATAAAAGTTATAGTGGGTACCACAGCGATTCTTATTACCATTCCACTTAACTGAATACTTTGCTCTTATGTCTAGAAGCCAACGACTGTTCGATTTACTGCAATTGCTGCGGTGTCATAAATACCCTGTTTCCGCTGAACACTTATCCCAGAAGTTAAATGTCAGTGTGCGTACCATCTACCGTGATATTGCGACACTGCAAACACAAGGTGCAGAAATAGAAGGAGAAGCAGGTCTTGGTTATATCTTGAAGCCAACATTCACCTTGCCTCCGCTGATGTTTTCAATGGAGGAGTTAGAGGCGCTTATGCTAGGGGCTGATTGGATTTCCAAACAAGCAAATGGAGAATTCAGTGAATCCGCTCAAAATGCCATTGCTAAAATTTCAGCCGTATTGCCAGCGAATCACAAAGTAAAGCACAGCGAAGAAGTCATACGAGTAGCATCGATTATTGAAGTGCCAGAATTGACCATTGATATGTCTGATATTCGAAAGGCAATCAAACACCAATACAAAGCTAATATTAACTACCTAGATTTAAAAGGAAACTCAAGCTCACGGGTAATTTGGCCAATACTGATTGGTATGTTTCAGCAGTACTATGTGTTGGTCGCTTGGTGTGAAACAAGAAATAAGTTTCGCAATTTTCGGTTAGATAGAATTGAAGATTGGCAGACACTTGAACAAAAGTACTTACCGCATCGATCTGAGTTGCTAAAGAAATGGCAACAAGAAGAGGGAATTAACCAGTCAAAATTACGCTACTGACAAAAACTGTCACTGGGGTTCATTACATTAACAATCAAATCTTACTGTATTACCTTTGGAGCATGTATGTTTACATTTGATTCGTTTGTTTTGTATGTGGAAGATATTGAAACCAGTAAAGCCTTCTATAGCGATGTATTTGATTGTGAAGGGCAAGTTTTATCGCCAACCTTTGTTTCTTTCCCATTGAAAATAGGTATCAATATTGAGCTGAAGCAGTTAGCTCAAGCAGACCCGATTTCTCAGGTTACCGGTGGCGGAACGGAGCTCTCTCTGATAGTTAAAGATTCAGAGACAATGCACCATCTGTTTAACCAATGGCAATCGAAGGGCGTAAAATTCCTCCAAACACCAACAAAGGTTGTCTTTGGCCTTAGCGCAGTTGCCGTTGATCCCGATGGTCACAGAATACGTCTGTTTGTAGCTAATCAATAACGACCTGCTCTTTACTGGTGATTAGGTTTATTAGCCGCTACCGCGAAGAGATCTTTCATCAAAAAGCTCAACGATTGAGTCAGCCAATCTGCGCTGACTCTTCATTGCCGCAAGTCGAATCGAAACATACGTTGTTTTTAATTGACCGAGCATGTTTGAATATTTCGCCACTCAGGACTTAGAGTGAGCTTACATCTGAGGCAGCTGTTCTTCTTCTCTTAACGTCAGAACTTCATAACCCGAACTTGTGACTAATACCGTATGTTCAGATTGAGCAGAAAGCTTCTTATCTCGGGTAACCACAGTCCAGCCGTCTTTCTTGGTCTTTATCTTCGCAGTACCCTGATTAACCATAGGTTCGATAGTAAATATCATCCCCTCTTTTAACGTGAGTCCACTATTTGGCAGGCCATAATGAAGCACTTGTGGTTCTTCATGCATTTCGCGCCCTATTCCATGCCCACAGTATTCTCTTACAATACTGTACCCATGAGACTCGGCATATCGCTGTATTGCATAGCCAATGTCACCAAGTTTAGCTCCAGGCTTAACCTGTTTAATCCCTTCCCACATGGCTTTGTAGGTTGTGTTGACCAACTGAACAGCGAGTGGTGAGGCTGAAGGCATCACATACATTTTGCTTGAATCTGCAATGAATCCATTCTTTTCGAGAGTAATATCTAGGTTGATAATATCGCTACTTTTTAGGATCTCAGTCTCTTTTGGTACTCCGTGACACACAACTTCGTTGAAGGATGAATTTAAGACGTACTGATAGTCATACTGACCTTTGCTTGCAGGACGAGCATTCAGTTCATTGACGATATATTGCTCAACTTTGTTATTGATATCCATCGTTGAAATGCCAGGTTGAACGTAGTCATCAAGCATTTTAAAAACCTGAGCAAGTAATCTTCCAGATTCTCGCATCAATGCGATGTCTTGTTCTGATTTAATCAATACTTCCTTACGCATCAGTGTACTCTTCCGCCGTCGAAACATTTGAAGCAGAAACATTCGCTGATTGCATCAGATTCGCAATGATTTGATTGAATGAAAGTTGAGGGTGTAATTCGGCTAACATGCCCATTTTGATCCAAAACTCTGCTTGTGAATTAATTGAACGTGACATAACCGAACTTGCTTTGCGAAGTTCTTCATGAAGCTCATCCGAGATTTTAACAATTCCCATAAACATACGCTTAATATACAAATCGTATACGTAGTGTACTTATTTTGGATACCGTGTCAAATCTGAAGGATCTAAGTTAGATGTTCTTTTTAGAGCATGTTAGACGTTGACCTGCTTTTTCTTATAGCCGACTATGTTCTTAGTTTTATATAGATAGTCTCCTCTAAAGGCTTGTGTGGAAAAATGACAAACTCAATTAAAAATTTGTTCTTAGGCTATCTGGAACAACTAAAAGTTGTTGTTGAAAAAGTGCCTGAAGAGTTATTTGCGGATTCCCTAACGGAAGGTATGTACTCCCTTGAGATGAATGCACAAATAGCCGCGAACTTTCTTTTAAGGGGATATTGCCCTTTAATCGGAAAAGATGTGATTTCTTTTACGAGCTCTCAACTTGGGAAAGAGAAAGTTCTTCGTCTCATTTCAGACGTTCATATGTTATTAAATGAATTCCCAGAGGTGACGGAGCTCGACGATAGCTTGCTGCTTTCAGATTCTGCGGGCTTCAACAAAATCAACCTTCCTCAAAGCCGTTTTATATTCAGTTATATAATTCCGAACTACATGTTCCATGTCAGCATGGTATATGCAATAGCAAGGAAAGAAGGCGTTCCACTGAGCAAAGGGGATTTTGATGGTTTACATTCCTATCCAATTGGCTTTAGCTTCATTCGATAGGTTCGCACCTTAAATTGGCACTAAAGGAGAAAGGATCATGTTCATCGCTGTATATGAGTTTGAAGTTAAAGAGGGAAGCGAAGCCGTATTTCGGGAATCATGGCTAGAGGTGACCAAAGCTATTTATCAGCATTGTGGTAGCTTTGGCTCTCGGCTTCATCAGTCGGATGTACCGAATATTTTCGTCGGGTATGCACAATGGCCCAGTAGAGAACAATGGGAAAAAGATCATGTTATCAGCGATGAACTCTATAAGATCTCTCGCCAAAAAATGTACGATTGTCTGCTGAGCTCGAAGACGGCCTATAAGCTTGAAGTCTGTGATGATTACCTACAACCATTCCAAGCTCAGGCATAACTAATCTCGATAACGAAGAAGAACTATGGTTTAAATCACCATTCAATTTCTATCGGCGTCCCAATTCTCACTAGGCTTAAAAACTCGTCCATCTCTTGGTTGGTTAACGCGATACAACCATTTGTCCAGTCAAAGCTTTGGATAAATTGTGGGTCTCCATCATAGCCACCTTTTAAGCCGTGCACTTTTATTTCACCGCCGGGATCAACGCCTTCTGCCTGTGCGCGCAATTTATCTCTTAGATTCGGATAGCTGATACTCATCGAACGATAAAACTGACTACTTGGCATAATGTCATCCAAATAGTAGCGCCCTTCCGGCGTTCGTTGGTCACCTTCCTGCTGCTTATGTCCTCGCGGAGATTTCCCTAAAGCGATGCGATACTCTTTAATCACTTCGCCTTGGGATACGAGATACATACGGCGTTTGGACTTATCAACTTTGACCAGATCGACTTTCGCCACTTCAGTTTTGGACAAGTGAGCTTTGATTGACGGGCCACGTAACACATTGCCCTGAGCAAAGGCCGTGCAGCTTATCAGTAATGAAAGGAATGAAATCAGTAGTCGCTGCATGTTTGTCGTTAAGTTGAGTCAGTGTCTAATGTTGAGCGTGGGTCATTATTAACCAATTTAGTCCCACGCATCTAGTTGTCATTCTCTATCAATGATAGCCAGACTTTGCTCAATCTATCGCAGTTTCTGTCAGTCGAAAAGCAAACAAACTCGGCGATGTTAACTCCAACTGACTAGCTTACTCTTTCTAAAAGCGCTAACACCTCAGCATGGTTGGTATGCGGAAACATATCAAACCACTGAACTTTCACCACTTTGTAGCTTGGTAAGTTCTTCACGTCTTCATTCATAGTGTGAGGATTACAGCTTGAGTAGACAATATGCTTTGGCGCAAGTGCTTCCAGTTGGTCCGTCAAACTGCGACCAAGACCTCTACGTGGTGGATTGACCAACACAAGATCTGGTGCTGAATTTTGTGATTGAGAAAACTGGGCGGAATCTAACGCGGCAAAACTCAGGTTATCGATACCCATCTCCTGCGCAGATCGCTTTGCGCTGGCAATCGCTTCAGGTTCTATCTCAATACCAATCACTTCCGTTGTTGGTGTTGAACAGTGCAGCGCAAATCCGCCGACACCACAGAACAGATCCCACATTTTGCTTGGCGCAATTTCTGTTACCCAATCTCTAGCCGTCGCATATAGCGCCTGTGCAACTTTCGGGTTGGTTTGAAAGAAGCTCTTAGGACGAATAACCAGTGGTACATCGTTGAAACGCTCAATCAGATACTCTTGCTCGGTCAAGAAGACCTCTTCATCCCCTTCCAAACGCGCCATGTGTACTGGCTGAATATTCACTGATACCACTTCGATAGCAGGAAAATCTTCAAGTAATCTAGGCAGATTGTTGGTGATGCGAGGCAACACCTCTTTACTACGCGCAACAAAGCGCAACATGAACTTACCGTCATGCTCACAGCGAGTTAGCAAGATGAACTTCAGTTCACCTTTCTTTTTTATTTTGTTGTACGGCGGGATACCGGAAGTGCGAATCCAGTTTTGCAGATACGCCAATAAATCCTGCATATCTTGCGGATACAAAGGACAATACGTTAAAGAAAGAGGTTCACCATTGAGCGTGTTTTCGATACCCAAAATTGGCGCATGAGCTGCGCCAAGCACAACCATTTTTGCTTTATTTCTGAATCGGGTTTCACTGCTAGTGACAGGCGACAACCACTGCTCTGGATTAAACTCAGCCAACAGCGTTTTCAGTTCGGCGTCTTTTAGAGAAACCTGCTGTTGATAAGGCTGAGCGCAATTCGTGCAGGAAGTACATAGTTGCTGAGTAAAGAACTCGCATTGCATAGCAGTGGTCACCAAATTTCGAAAAGCGCTAGTCTATTCGCCTAGCGACAAATCGCCAAATAAATATTTCACCTAAATATCGAGGCACACTAGGCAAGCAAATAAGCCCGTCATAACGCTGAAAATTCAAACTACATAGCAGTTTATTTACCGCGCACTTTATGGATAACTTCTATTACCCCTACGACAACTAAACCAGCAACCACACCGATAGCCCCATTCAGTAACGCAGGTACCAGAGCATTGACTAAAGTGAGATCCGGCAGTTTCATAATAATAGGCTCAACCCAACGGTGAATAAATGGCACGTTGTGTACCACAATACCTCCACCCACTAAAAACATTGCAGCAGTACCGACCACAGTCAAACCTTTCATTAGCTTGGGCGCAAAAGCGACTAATACGCTTCCCAGTTTAGACAACAACCCTTTACCTTGTGATTTACGCTCCAGATAAAAGCCAAGATCATCCAGCTTTACAATACCAGCGACCAAACCATACACGCCTGCGGTCATAATCGTTGCAATTAAGCTGACGACAATCACTTGTGTCACGGTTTGCTGATCTTGAACAGTTCCAAGAGCAATAACAATGATTTCCGCAGACAAGATGAAGTCCGTACGAATCGCCCCTTTTATCTTTGTCTTCTCATATTCTTCAATGGTGAGCTTATTGATCTCTTCTAAAGCTTGATCAGGTTCTTTCTTCGGCTCAGAATGAAACAGCTTCTCCAGTATTTTTTCAGAACCTTCAAAACATAAAAACAGACCGCCCGACAATAACGCAGGCATGATAAGCCAAGGAGCAAAAGCACTGATGACTAATGCGGCGGGCACTAATATCAGTTTATTTCTAAATGAGCCTTTTGCGACAGCCCAAACAACTGGAATTTCCCGTTCTGCGGCTACGCCAGAGACTTGTTGAGCGTTCAGTGCTAAGTCATCCCCCAGCACACCTGCTGTTTTCTTTGCTGCTACTTTCGACATCACTGCGACATCGTCTAGCACAGTTGCGATGTCGTCTAATAAAGTGAGTAAGCTAGCTCCAGCCATATGACATTCTCTTTTTGGGTTTGTATAAAACAAGAGGTAACATAGCAGCCTGTCAAAAATGATGATACATCTTTAATAATGCTCATCCCATGGCATGAGAATAATTATTCCAAGGAAAGTAATGAACAATTCACAAGCTTACCCAATCGGAACCCCAGGTCAAAAATGGGGAGAGGCTGAACGCCTGCAATGGCGTGCGACGGCAACAATCAAACGCGAATATCAGCAAGAAGTTGTGCCAAAAATTAAAGCGTTAGAAAACGAATTTGTTGTGGAGCAATACGGTGCTTTGTCTTATGACAAAGAGCGCTACCCGCTTTTCTCAATCAAAAGCAAGAACTGGCAAGCGAACAAACCAACCGTATTGATTACTGGTGGCGTTCACGGCTACGAAACCAGCGGTGTGCATGGAGCACTTAAGTTTATGGCAAACGAAGCCAAGCGTTACGAACAGCACTTCAATCTTATTGCTACGCCTTGCGTTAGCCCTTGGGGATACGAAACCATCAACCGTTGGAACCCAAACGCGATTGATCCAAACCGTTCGTTCTATGCTGACAGCCCAGCAGAAGAGTCGGCAAACCTAATGGCATTGGTAGAAAGCCTGCCTCAAGAAATATTGGTTCATATTGATTTACATGAAACAACAGATACTGACGAAACCGAGTTTCGCCCTGCTTTAGCAGCGCGCGATGGTATCGACTACGAAGCCGACAGTATTCCAGATGGTTTCTACACCGTTGGCGACACTGAATTGCCTCAACTGGAATTCCAAGCAGCGGTTATTGAATCTGTTGCGAAAGTAACGCACATTGCGCCAGCAGACGCGAACGGACAGATCATCGGTTCAGATGTGGTTCAACACGGTGTGATTCTTTACCCAATGAAGAAGCTTGGCCTATGTGGTGGTGCAACCAATTGCCAATACGGCACAACAACAGAGGTCTACCCTGATAGCCCGAAAGTCACTGATGAAGAATGTAACGACGCTCAGGTTGCTGCTGTAGTTGGTGCTCTGGATTATGTACTTAAAAGCCATCGAGCATAATCAATAGAAAACAATAAACCCCGCACGAGAGTAGCTCTTTCTGCGGGGTTTATTTTATGAGTGCCTCCACCCAATCATTTTTAGAGCGCGTTAATTAACAGACAACTCTTTGCTATAACAGCGTTCAAGTTCCGACAGACTATAAAAATACTGCGTACCTTCAAATACTTGGCAATCGGCTTTAAACGCTATTTCCTTCTCGTTGTAAAGCATCTTCACCAAGGTTTCACCGCCTTTGTTTGCGCTCTTATACACATCCCACTGAATGTTTGCCGAATATGGTGTAACCCATTCGCCGCGCCATTCATTATTTCCTTGAGAATAGAGCACCGAAGGATCTGCTGCTTGAGTACTGCCTTTCACATGCAATAACGCTGCTAAAGGCATAATTTGTTCAGCGTGAGCAAAGCGTACCTTTGCCACATGATTTACCGCCTGATTGTTGTTGGCTACTGCATCCATTTCATTGAACATATCTTTTAAAAGCGGTTTAGCAATGTTGTAGGCCACGCCATTGGAATCGGCAAAGCTTGGACCTTTCTCATAGAAATCTTCAGCATCTGACTGATAAGAGAACCAAGCCGACTCTTCAGGAGTAATAAACTGCTCTAAGCCCCACTCTCCACCTTGAGCTTGTGCCTCACGAAGCATTCCCGGACCAATGATGAACATGTTGTAGAGCATTGAGGCAGCGTCGACCTCGTTTTGCACATACTTCCAATCATCTTCCGTTTCACTAGGTTTCTTGGTGTTGGTCTTGAAACAGTTCTCAGCGCTTACGTCGCACTTCTTGTCGTTAGAGACATCATTTTCGAGGAAATCGACAAACTCTTTGGTGTAAATGCGCTCCAACATTTGACGAGCCAACAACTTGGTTTTTGGTAACTCTGAAATGGCATCAAAGGCACTTTCTAACTTCTCTGAATCTTTAAAAGCATCATAGGCTTCAAAGTTTGCTGTGTAAGGTTGGTATTTCGCACTCTTTGCAGGATTTGTTTTGTGGAAATAGAGTTCAAACTTGTTCACCAGTTGTTTATCAATTTCATCTGGCTGTGATTGTGTTTGGTAACACTGCTTTGCATCGTTTGCTACATAAGCCACATCATTTGCCAATGACTGCATGAAGTAATGTGCAGTTTGATTTGCGCGCTCTTGACCTGAGGTTTGTACTTGAATACAAACGGGATTATTGCTGTCGTTAGTCATGATGGAATCTAGACGCTGCGCCATTCGAGAAGCGATACTTGCCGGCTCTTCTTCACCCACTTTCGTCAGCAGTCCATAGCCCAGCTTTTCATTCGCTGCCGTCACTTTATCGATAATTGGACCAAGCTTTTCACCGAGCGGGGTCAACTGTCCGCGCTTTTTCGCCAGATCCCACACTTGCTTGCTCAGCACGTCGTATTTTGGACTTGATAGAGCGCGAGCACCATGTCGTTCAACCAACTGGCTGTAAACCACGTTGTAACCTTTTGGCACGGCTTCATAGCTGTTTAAATCTTGCTGAGCAGAATAGGTAGCTTTGCTGCTGTACTGATAGCCATTACTTTCATCGTTTTGGTGAGTAGAGCTACAACCACTGAGTAAAGCCACGGTAATTGCAGATGCAATCAGAGTATAACGAGTCATTAATCTTCCTTAATTTCAGAGCGAATTTGGTTTTACGTTTTCAGAAACTCGCTGCACATTAGTTCCGGTTAATGACATTCTCATTGCAGTTTGAATAAGTTACGACGACAGATAACTCTTTGATTTGTTGACTTTCCAATGTGCTGAAACCATTTGTTGTAATAACCTTTAGCCCAACGATTACTTTAGTTCACTTAAACTTTGAGCGTAGGCAGTGAAAAACCAATATCAATAACCACACCTCTTATATAACTCTCGCCAATGTATAGCGTATTTTAAATTGACCTATGCTTGGCGATTGGTGAGACTAGCAGGATAAATCAATAAGTAACGTCAGAGGCCTTTATGATTATCCTGCACCATCTCGTTCAATCTCGCTCTAATCGCATTGCGTGGTTATTAGAAGCTTTAAATCTTCCTTACGAAATTAAAGTTTACCAACGCGACCCTAAAACCTACGGCGCACCTGAGTCACTCAAGCAGATCGACCCGCTGGGTAAATCGCCGGTTATTACCGATGGAGAACTGGTGATTGCTGAGTCTGGCGCCATCATTGAATATCTGATTGATACCTACGACACTGAGCAAAAGTTCAAACCTAAAGAATCTAAAGCGCTGTTAAATTACCGCTACTGGTTACACTTTGCTGAAGGCTCAATGATGCCTTTATTGGTAATGCGACTGGTTTTATCAAAAGCCGTTGATAAACCAATGCCGTTCTTTATTAAACCTGTAATTAAAAAGTTTGTGCAGGCGATAAACCAGCACTTCATCGACCCAAGAATTATTCCGCAACTCAAACTTATTGATCAGCATCTTTCTGACAACAAATGGTTCGCGGGTGAAGAGCTATCAGGCGCAGATTTCCAGATGCTACTTGCTCTGCAGCTTGCTAGTGCACGTTGTGATATGTCTCCTTACCACCACATTAAAAAATACATAGAGCAAGTTGAAAGCATAGAAAGCTATCAAAAAGCGATGAAGAAGCTCGGTTAACTCAAGGTTACAGCACGTGGTGTTTATATTGCTCTGGGTGGAATGCCTAGAGCAATATGATAACGTTGCAATAAACGCTATTCTTCTTTCGTTTCCTCTACGCTCATTTCAAGATCACAAGTTCGTCAAGATAAAACGGGCCCTTTCGCCAAGACCGTGATTCAAAACTCAAATTTAACTCACACTTACCAAACAAGCCTGTCGTTCTAAGCAGCAGTCAACACATAGGGTACTGATTACTATTAACTTTACCGAAAAACCTCATCTAAGCATCAAATATATAAACTGCTATAGTTAAGTCAGCTTCAATAACAAAGGGAAAGTTATGGCCATCAAGAAGCTGTATCTAATCACTATATTATTATGTTGCTTTTCTGCCTTCACAGTAGCTCAAGATAAGGTTGTTCATCTCGTTACGGGAGAAAGAAGTCCATACATTGCGAATACCTACCCAGAATATGGTTACGCCTATGATGTGGTAAAAGAAGCATTTTTGAGGGAAGGATACAGTGTCAAAGTTGTCTTCTATCCATGGCCTCGCGCTAACAAACTGATAGAACGAGGTAAAGCCGATGGCATTATGCCCATTCACTTAGGCTCGCCTTTAGATAAATTTATCATCGCATCGGCCCCATTTCCCGGTGATACAATAGGACTACTTAAACATAAGAACACTAAGTATCAGTATCCAGAAGAACTTACATACAGCCGACTCATCGATACGCTTAAAGGGCAATACATTGGAATAGTCCGGGGCAGTAATCTGATTCCTGAAATTGAAAATGCCGACTCCATTAACTTTATAGAACTGAACCGTGACCTACAAAGCTTGGATATGCTTAATGCTGGCCGCATAAACTTCTCACTTATTGACAAATATACCGCAGCCTACTTAATGATCGAAAACCGACCGCAGTACATTGGTCAATTAGAGTTTCAGCAACCGCCTATCGCCGAAATGCCATTTCACATTGGCTTTTCAAGCAAATCCCCAAACGCAAAGCATTTGGCGAAGGTTTTCAATCTTGGGTTAAACCAAATAAAACAAGACGGAGTGCTTCATGAAATACAAGCCAAGCATGGATTACTTCCCCCTATACCCGAATCAAACACAATCCACCTTACTATTGGCAGCATAAACAACGCCGATATGCGAATAATGCAATCTCTTAGTTCAGAGTTTGAGAATGAACACCCCGATATAAAACTTGAATGGCGTGTTATGGATGAAGGTACATTACGCCGACGACTCCTCAGCGATCTCGCTCTTTCTGATGGTAAATACGATGTCATGGTAATTGGTAACTATGAAGTTCCTATTTGGGCGAAAAACGAATGGATAATCCCACTTACTAATCTAAAAGAGGACTATGACGTAAACGATATATTTCCCTCTCTTCGAGACTCTTTATCTATCGAAAAAGAGCTCTACGCTCTCCCTTTTTATGCTGAAAGTATCATGACCTATTACCGAAAAGACTTATTCGAAAACGCTGGAATCAAAATGCCGAAAAGTCCCACTTTTACCGATATTCAAAACTTCGCCAGAAAGATTCATAACCCAGACAAAGGGGTTTATGGTATTTGCTTGCGAGGAAAGCCAGGCTGGGGCGAAAACATTGGGATCATCACCAGTATCGTCAATGCTTTTGGCGGGCGCTGGTTCAATGAACAGTGGGAACCCCAATTAGACTCAAAAGAATGGAAAGATGCGGTGAGATATTACTACGATCTGGTCAGGAAATATGGTCCACCTAGCGCTGCGAAAAATGGATACAATGAGAACCTAAAGCTATTCCTCAATGGACAATGTGGTATCTGGATAGACGCAACCGTTGCGGCTGGTCAACTTTATAACAAGACACTATCACCAGTGGCAGACAAAGTCGGATTTGCGCCTGCCCCTATGCAAAAAATCACATCAAACTGGATGTGGACTTGGGCTTTGGCAATACCTGAATCATCTAACCGAAAGGAAGCGGCATTAACCTTTATTCAGTGGGCGACATCGAAGAACTACATAAGAAAAGTAGCTGAAACTACAGGATGGACATCTGTACCTTCTGGTACCCGCCAATCGACATACAGTTCGGCTCAGTACAAAGAATCGGCGCCGTTTGGGGTATTTGTTGAAGATGCCATCAACCAAGCTTTTTCAGAGCAAAAAGCCACCACATATACTGTACCTTACAAAGGAATACAATTTGTCGACATTCCTGAGTTTGTTTCGTTTGGCAGTCAGGTAGGGCAAAATATGGCGGATATGCTACGGGGAAAATTGTCTGTTGATGACACCCTTTCAAAGTCTCAACAAGAAGTACGGCAACTCATGATGGCTGCTGATTATTTGAAATAAGCTTTCTGTAGCTTCCTATTTAACACCATTGACCAATGAAAATATTTATTTTCATCACCGATATTTTCGCCAAAATACCGGGAGTTCTAGAACATAGTATTATTTGCTGACTTTTCTGGTACAGACTGACTCACATCCCAGTGTTCCACAACCTTTCCATTGTCTAATCCCCCTTTCTCCCCTGGTTCTCTTACTGCGTGAACATGAAGAATAACGTCATCACCATCGACAACACTGGCTTTGATTTCACTATGGGAATCAGGATATGTCTTGCGTAAAAAGGTACCGAATCCGCGAAATCCTTTAGGTCCGTCAGAGGCGTTAGAGTTATGTTGTATGTAACTATCACCGACAAATTTTCATGCCGCATCAGCATCCTTTTTATTAAGCCCTGCTTCATTGAAATTGAGAACATCGATATGGCCGAGGAAAGGGTAAGCAACAAAGCCAATCAGTCGAACAGAATTAAACCCTACATTCATCTACAGTAATTAAACTGGGCCTGCACTCTTCAATCAAGGTATTAAAGCCAACAATCGCAAGTAATTATATGGTTCACAAACTACAACAAACGATTCTTATATTGCTCCGGCGTCTGTCCGGAGTATTTTTTGAACATAGCAATGAACGGGCTGGCTTGGTTGTATCCCAAGGTTAAGGCGACCTCCTTCACCGAATGACCACTTCGTAATAAATCCATTGAATGAAGATAGCGAACACGCAAGCGCCACTCAGTAAAGCTCATACCGAGTTCTGCCTGACAATATCTGGCAAGCGTTCGCTCGGTAGTGTGCACTCGCTCTGCCCACTGCTGCAAGCTGGTGTTATCGGTCGGGTTTTCTTCTACCGCCGCTAAAATAGGTGCTAAATATTTGTGGTGGCTGGACGGCAAGAAGTGCTGCTGCATTTCGCGTGTCGCAAGTTGATCAATCAATACCTGCAACAGACGTTTGTCTTCGACACTTTCCGCAACACCAATTTCACGCATGCGGAAGTCATCAATAATCGCCGTAACAATCGGAGTAACTTTAATTAAGCTGGTTCTGGTTGGAAAAGCGTGCGTCATTTCGGCTGAAATATTAATCGAGCAATAATCCAGAGGCTTGCGGTTAAAACTCTTGTGTCGTGTTCCCGCTGGAACCCAAATTGCGAGATGAGGTGGAGCAAGAAAACGGGTGTCTTCCGCTTCCATTTCCAATATGCCACCAGCAATTAACTGAACCTGCCCCCAAGTGTGGCTGTGTACGCGCGTTTCGGTGTTCGACAAAAACGCTTCAAAGTTCATGAATACGTCTGAAGGCGCCTTAGCAATAGCTAGGGAAGGATGAAGGTTTCTCGCCTGTTTTTTCACACAATGTCCTTTGCTTTAAATGTCGTTTAAGCGATAGATAATAGTATAAAGACTTCCACCAGGAACATCCAACATTGTCGATTGGCTCACCTTGTCTTGGCTTGTCAAACAAGTATTAATAATCAGCGTGGACATTAATGGAATAGTTGATGGAGTAAAAAATAAAACGTGATCTTGCTTCGGACGAATTCTCGCTCGCTTGAGCAACATCTTGCTCGATTCAGGCAACTTCTTGCTCAGTTCAGGCAACTTCTTGCTCAATCAGTTTGAGAAAAACCATAACCAATTGATAATTAATGAAATAAAAGTTGGCACGAGCCTTGATATATCAAGTGACTTACTCATTTAGAAAAAGGAAAAGTTATGCCAACTCCGTGTTATATCTCAATTAACGGTGAAACCCAGGGTCTTATCACCGCTGGCGCTTGTACTGCAGATTCAATCGGTGATTCTTTTGTTGAAGGTCATGAAGATGAAATGCTGGTTCAAGCATTTTCTCATGACGTTACCGTGCCAACCGACCCACAATCCGGTCAACCTTCCGGTCAGCGTGTTCATAAAGCGTTTAAGTTTACCGTGTCACTCAATAAAGCGGTGCCGCTTTTGTACAACGCATTGTCCTCCGGTGAGAAAATGAGTGAAGTGACGCTCAAATGGTATCGCACCTCCATCGAAGGTAAGCAAGAGAACTTCTTCACCACCAAGCTAGAGAACGCCTCCATTATTGATATCCGATGTGAGATGCCTCACTGTCAGGACCCATCAAAATCAGATTTTACGCAAAACCTCACCGTATCGATGTCTTACCGCAAAATTACGTGGGACCACGTGAACGCGGGTACATCGGGCTCAGACGACTGGCGTAAGCCGGTAGAAGCGTAAGCGCTTTTAATCGTCACTTAATCTGAATAGTCAGCGTCACTTAAGTGGTCGATATCACTTAAGTGACCTTTTACCACAACGTGCTTGCTATCGCGTGAGTGGCTTGTGGTAAAGGTGCTGGGTACACAACGAGGAATTTGGTATGGCAAGGTTGCGTTTTACGTTTCAAGTCGAGGGGCTATCGGAAGCGCTGTTGGTGGTTCGAGGCTTTGATGGGCAAGAGTCGCTTTCAGACAGTTCGTTTAATCACCGGCGGTGTTTAGGGTTTTATTATCAAATTGAGCTTGCCAGCCGTCAAGAGAACATCACGCCTGAGCAAGTGGTGGACAGGTTGGCGGAATTGCATGTGTATCAAGATGGTGAGCTGACTCAGCGCGTGCATGGCATGGTGCGCAGCTTTACCCAGGGCAATATAGGTCATCACCATACCTTCTATCAAGTGACTTTAGTCCCTGCTTTAGAGCGCTTATCCCTCCGTCACAATAGCCGCATCTTTCAGCACAAAAGCTCAGTTGATATAGCGACGACCTTACTGCAAGAGATGGGGATTACCGATTATGCATTCTCACTCAAACGACAAAGTGAGCCGCGCGAATTCTGCGTGCAGTATCGGGAAACCGACTTAGACTTTGTACATCGTTTAGCGGCTGAAGAGGGTTGGACGTACAGTTTTCAGCATGAGTCGGGTAAGCATACGCTACTGTTCAGTGACAGTTCCCAATCGCTGCCAACGCTCAGTGAGTCTCTCCCTTATAACGGTAATGCCGGCGGTGTCGCGTCAGGCAATTATATCTCCTCATTCAATAAGCGCACTCAAAGCGATGTATCAGAGGTCACGCTCAAAGACTACAGCTTTAAAAAACCGCAATACAGCTTCCTCCAACAGCAGCTTGGCGCCGATATAGCGTATCAACGGGAAGGGTATGAGCACTTTGACGCTCCGGGGCGTTACAAAGATGACGACAGCGGTAAAGCGTTCAGCACCGTGCGATTGGAATACTTACGCAGAGAGTCACATCTTGCTTTGGGCAAAAGTAATCACGGTGGTCTTCGGGCGGGTATGCGCTTTGAGCTGGCTGAACATCTTAACACCTCGTTAAACCACCGTTGGTTGGTGGTTAAAGTCAACCACAAAGGCGAGCAGCCTCAAGCCTTAGAAGAAGATGCGACCCAAGGGGCGACAACCTACCACAATACCTTTGAAGTCATACCAGCGACGCAGAATTGGCAAGCCACTCCTCTAGCACAGCCGCAAGTCGATGGCCCAATGATGGCTATCGTTGTCGGTCCCGAGGGTGAAGAAATCTACTGTGATGAACATGGTCGAGTGAAGGTGCATTTCCCCTGGGATAGGTATTCTAACGGTAATGAACACAGCTCTTGCTGGGTACGGGTTTCGCAAGGCTGGGCTGGCGGTCAATATGGCATGATGGCACTGCCACGCATTGGTCATGAAGTGATTGTGTCGTTTTTAAATGGTGATCCTGACCAACCGATTATCACCGGTCGCACGTACCATGCAACCAATACACCGCCCTATCCGCTGCCAGAAAACAAAACCAAGATGGTCATTCGCAGTGAGACCCATCAGGGGGAAGGATTTAACGAGCTGAGCTTTGAAGACCAATCAGAGAACGAAAAAGTCTATCTGCACGCACAAAAAGACTTTGAAGCGAAGGTGAATAACGACCACAGCAGCCACATTCACCACGACAAGCATCTCACCGTAGAGAACGACAGTTATCAGGACATCAAACACAATCAACATGTCACCATGGGGGGCGAGCAGCGCACTCATATAACGAAAGATAACAGTCTCGTTATTGATGGCAGCGCTCATCAAAAAGTGGGCAGTCTCTACGCATTGGATGTGGGCAATGAAGTGCACATTAAAGCGGGTCAAAAAGTAGTGATTGAGGCCGGAGCGGAGCTGACGATAAAAGCCGGTGGCAGCTTCGTAAAAGTGGACGCTTCTGGCGTTAGCTTGGTTGGGCCAGGTATCAAACTTAACTCTGGTGGCAGTGCGGGCAATGGTAGCGGTTTTGGCGGACAAATGGCACAACTGCCGAATGGGGTTGAGTCAGTTGACGCACCTGAGCCTGTCACTCCAGCATCAATCACCGCGACACAATACAGTGACATGGTGAATACAGGGGCGTTAATGAAAGAGTTGTGTAACTGTGGTCAGGGGGGCGCATGCCAAATTCATGGTTAGAGCCCGATTGGGGGATACAAGCACTTGAGCAGTCTCCGATAAGTAGCGGCTTTGGCGAGGCAAAGGTTTATCTTTTAATTGAGTCGGCATTG
This sequence comes from Vibrio sp. C8, assembly GCF_054051265.1. NCBI lineage: Bacteria > Pseudomonadati > Pseudomonadota > Gammaproteobacteria > Vibrionales > Vibrionaceae > Vibrio > Vibrio sp. C8. The sequence goes on along the minus strand of NZ_JBPAOE010000002.1, from coordinate 105,716 downwards.
ATGCCTAACTGGCAGCAGGACATATATCAACACGTAAACAAACATGGCAAGGAGGCGCCGTTTTTTGCCTCTTTATTTACGGATACGGCATATCAACATATAGAGCAAGGGCCTGTATTGGTTGATGTCACGCACTATCCATCTTTGCAAGTCTCTTGGCTGGAACAGTTCGAAACGTTACCAATGGGGTGTGTCTTGCTGACGGATAATACGGTTGAAGTCGCGACACTTTTGGACACGTTACGACATCGACTTACCGTTTTAAAAAACGATACATCGACCTTTTTTCGCTATTACGAACCAAGAATGCTCTTACCTTTGATGGGAGCACTATCAACAGAAGAGAAGCCAGTGTTTCTGCCTCAAGTGCATTCGATATATTGGTATCATCAGCAATGGTTGCAAGCCAAATGGTCTTCTCTTCAAAGTAGTAAAGCTCCACTTTCATCATGGAATGTGACCTCTCAGCATATCGAAAACATGACCACTATTATGACCGCAATTCAATCGCAAGAGGAGTCCGCATGAGTCGTAGCTACACCGTAAAATCGGGCGATACATTACTGGGTATTGCGATAGAGCAAGGGTTGAGTTTCAATCAGATATTGTCGTTAAACCCAAAGTATCAACCCAACCCTAACCTCATTCATGTCGGCGATGTCATTGTACTACCTCAAGAGCCAGAATCTGAAGAAGATATGTCGCCGATTGTCACCGTCGCTCCGGCTGAAACTCAGCGGCCATTGTCAACATCAGGATGCTTAGAAGCGGCCCCTCAATGCCAAGGAGTGGATATCAAGGACGTACTTTTTCAAACGGACGATAAAGGGCAACAATACTATTGTTTGGATGAAAAATCGCTGGCAGCGCTGGATAAAGAGGTCGCAGGAATTGAGCCAGTAATTGCGGCTTATCATGAAATATCAGCGCAAGCACCAGATCCTCAAAATGCCACCCTAGAGGCGTTGATTGAGCACACAAACAAAAGAAATCAGTGGGCCATTGATGCGGCTAATGCCGGGGTTATTGCTCATGAAGCTGATACACCTCAAGTACCATCGCCCGAGTCTGTTAAAAAAACGGCTGAGGAAAACTTGAAGCTAGTGGATGCAAAAATTAAAGTGCTAGATCAGCGTCGCCGTCGGATCAATCGGTTTCACCCCCGGCATTTAGATAATGAGCCATCCGTTGGGGTATTAAGAAACCAGACATTGAAGTCTATTGACCGGGACATTCAATACTATCAATCCTTACGGCAGGACGCGGTAACCGCTTCGACTCAGCCTCAAGAGCCGAAAACAGGCAAAATCACGTTGGATAACTTCGTTAATAGTAAAACCTTAACCACCAAACCAGCGAAAAGGCATGCAGTTGAACTGTTTTCGGTGAAGCGTAATAGCTTTGTATATGTCCGAGCCGAGTACTTAGAGGCTGAGAAGCGATACTGGCACAAGCGTAACATCAAAGAAAAATCGCTATCTTCGTTGCGCAATGGTCATACTGGTGAGTTTAAAAGTGCAATATTAGAAGATATTAAACAAGACATCTCCAAAGACATCCAAAGCCCATCGATTGAGGCGGTGATTAAAGAGTGGAAAGCCGACGGGGGAAGTGCGCAAGAGTGGAAAGCAGCACATTACTTACTTAACCAAGACGGTGATACACGATTTGCGACCAGTGCGGAGGCACAACTGCTACGTTGGGGTGCAGGGGTAGCAATAAAATCGAACATAAAACCCATGGATGGAAAGGTGGATATTGGTGTCAGTGCTTCAGCCAAAATAGCACTGGCTGAGGCGTCGGTTCAGTTGAACTCATATTTGCCTTATGAAGCGGGGTTTCCGGTATCTCTGAGTTACACCGACGCAAACGGTAATCCTCAGGAGCACTCTTTTGGTCGCTTTCGAACCAATGCCTGTATCACGATGAGCTGCTTTGTGGGTGCGATGGGCAGCGCCACAGCTGAGGTGAGTAATCAAGGGCAGGAGCAAGTGGCGGGACACAGCGTGCTGTTGGCACCGTCGGTCTCGATGGGTGAAAGTCGAGGACGTATTGGGGTAAAAGCGGAAGGATTTGCGGGGGCGCAAGTGGGTGGAGAGCTGACGGGTGGGATTGAATGGCAAAACCCAAAATATGACAACACCCCTAAATTTGATGCGCTGGCGACCATCAAAGCGGAAGGCAACCTGGCCTTTGGTGCCGGTGCAGGCGCGGATTTTTATATAGAACTACGAAATAGGCAACTTTATTTCCACTGTAACGCTCGCCTTGTTTGGGGACCGGGAGGCAGTGGTGGTTTTGGGGCGTCAGTCAATTTTGAGCATATCTGGTCGCTGGCACAAGTAGTATGGGACGGGGTGCAGTATGTAGATTACCGTAAACTCGATAATGTGAATGAAGATATGTATGAATTCTTGGTGCATGCCAGCTATGTGGCATTTGCCACGAAGATCATTACCGATCCGCCTGGCGCGCTAATGAATACAATTAAAGCAGGGGTATCGGGATTAGACAAATGGCATCGAAAGAGACAATCTCGTCAACATGAAGCTGCACTGTTAGCGAAGCGTATTCTTAACCAAGAAGTTTGGTCGGGAGTGTCGCGCGACAAACTGTTACCCGAGACCATCGGTATGATGCTTGATACGTTAAGTGAAACCTTTGTAGAATCTTTTGAGAAAGAGCAAGAGAAAGCAATTTGTGCTTTGTTGTCCGACTGTGTGAAGAGCTGGCGTAAGTTTGAAGAGGTGTTAGCGAGAATGAACCCGCGAGGTGAAAAGCAAAGCACCGATGATGAATTGTTTTATAACTTGAGTCGCATTAATTATATTTTAGATAGAAACCAGCAGCGACAGTTTAACCGCTGGGTGCAAATACTGGCGCAGAAGAGTGAAATACACCCCGCAAAGCCGAGTCTTGAGTTGGCTTTCACGCCATCAACATATAGGCAGATAGAAGATAAGCTAGAGGATGTGCAACAGCAATATGCGAGCTTGAAGAGTCGCCATAGCGATAACCGCGATGTGTAATCACGTTATATTAAAAAGCGCCGTCGGCATTGAGTTATACAATGCCGACGGCGACTCTTTATGGTTTCACAGGCACAACCTGTTGCATGGCGCAGCGAAAGCTTATTCCAGGTTCATAGCTGTCAAAGCCTGCCGAATGCATTCGAGAGAAGGTCATGGTCACACCGCTGGCATCACGCAACACTTTCTCTGTGCCGGATTCAGGCCCTTGAGGATTATGCTCTGGGGAATTCAGGTAATAATCTTTGGCGTACCAGTCGTTAACCCATTCCGACACCTGATTACTCATGCCATAGACACCAAGCGGATTGGGCGGAAAGGTATCGACATAAGTAATGCGAGTAGAGGCATTAACCTCATCATTGGTGTAATTAACCCTATAACCAGTGGTTGGGTCATAATAGCCGGAGTCTCTTTTTTGGCGATAGCCGTTATTGGTGGCGAAATAATAGTGCTGACCACGACTGCGAGCAGCATACTCCCATTGCGCTTCAGTGGGTAAATCAAAAGGTAGAGCGGTAATGTTACCCAGCCATTGGCAATAACCTTTCCCGTCCTTCCAGATTTTGGTGCTAGCAGCGTATAGCTTAAATCGTTCTAAATCGTTTTTAAATTCGCTGGAATCTCTGCTAATACTCGAACCATCTAAGTTTTGGTCAGCAACTGGTAAACCGTTCACTTTGCGCATTACCTCCATATCGGCGTAGGTAGTTTCAAATTTGGAAATGGAATACGAATCCAGCGTCACTTTATGAAGGTACATACCGCCAGCTAACATTGCGCTGGGACCGCTGTAACATTTGTTATCTGGCGACCAATCAATGCGTTCGTAAGTGCGGGAGGGAATTTCACATGGCGCTTTAAAGTCTCCCATATCAAAACTGCCCCCTTCCACAAAAAGCAGATTTTCAATCGCTTTTACCGCGACATCGGCAATTTGTTGTTGCTCTTCTAGCGAAGCGTTGGGATGAAGTCGCTGAATGTTGGTTTCAATTGCTTTTGCTTGCTCAGGCGTGATTTGAGCGCTGTTTATTTTAATTTTTGAAGGAGCCTCACAGGCTGTGAGTGAAGGCAGTAGTAGAAAAATACCTAACCATGACGTTTTCATAAAAATTCCTTTAAGTTCAATGGCTTTTTATCCATTTTTTATGGTTCGATTATAAAGAATAAGGGTGGCATTGGCGATAAAAACGGCAGCAATTATTTCAATTTATGTAGCTGTCGAGTCATTTATGGTTTCACAGGCGCAGTTTGTTGCAGGGCGCAGCGAAAGCTTATTCCAGGTTCATAGCTGTCAAAGCCTGCCGAATGCATTCGAGAGAAGGTCATGGTCACACCGCGGGCATCACGCAACACTTTCTCCGTACCGCTTTCTGGCCCTTGAGGGTTATGCTCTGGGGCGTGCAGGTAATAATCTTTGGCGTACCAATCGTTAACCCATTCTGACACCTGATTACTCATGCCATAGACACCAAGGGGATTGGGCGGGAAGGTATCGACATTAGTAATCCGAGAAGATGCATTGACCTCGTCTGCTGTATAGCTGGTTCTATAACCTGTTTCATGGTTGTAATATCCCCCATCAAGGACTTGACGATAACCATTATTGGTGGCGAAATAATAGTGCTGACCACGACTGCGAGCAGCATACTCCCATTGTGCTTCAGTGGGTAAATCAAAAGGTAGAGCGGTAATCGTACCCAGCCACTGGCAATAGTTTTTTCCGTTTTCCCATTCTTTAGTTCGAGCAGCACGTAGCCCTCTTTTTTCTAACCATTCCTTAAAGTATTCTGAGCCTCTTACGCGAGGAGTGCCATCTAAGTTTTGGTCAGCAACGGGTAAACCGCTCACCTTGCGCATCACTTCCATATCAGCGTAGGTGGTTTCAAATTTGGCAATGGAATATGAATCCAGCGTGACTTTGTGGAGGTTAATTTCTCCACCGTCACTAAACATGGAATAGCATGTGTGTTCCGGTGACCAATCCATTCTTTCTTTTGTTCGACTGGGAATTTCACATGGCGCTTTAAAGTCTCCCATGTCAAAACTGCCCCCTTCCACAAAAAGCAGATTTTCAATCGCTTTAACCGCGACATCGGCGATTTGTTGTTGCTCTTCTAGCGAAGCATTGGGATGAAGTCGCTGAATGTTGGTTTCAATTGTTTTTGCTTGCTCAGGCGTGATTTGAGCGCTGTTTATTTTAATTTTTGAAGGAGCCTCACAGGCTGTGAGTGAAGGCAATAGTAGAAAAATACCTAACCATGACGTTTTCACAAAAATTCCTTTAAGTTCAATGGCTTTTTATCTATTTGTTATGGTTTGATTATAAAGAATAAGGATGGCATTGGCGATAAAAACGGCAGCAATTGTTTTAATTTATTTAGCCGTCGAGTCATTTATGATTTCAAAGGCGCAGCCTGTTGCAGGGCGCAGCGAAAACTTATTCCAGGGTAATAGCGGTCAAAGCCTGCCGAATGCATTCGAGAGAAGGTCATGGTCACACCGCTGGCATCACGCAACACTTTCTCCGTACCGCTTTCTGGCCCTTGAGGGTTATGCTCTGGGCTGTGTAGGTAATAATCTTTGGCGTACCAGTCGTTAACCCATTCCGACACCTGATTACTCATGCCATAGACACCAAGCGGGTTTGAGGGGAAAGCATCGACATTAGAAATACGTTTCGGAGCATTAACCTCATCATCGGTGTAATTGATTCTGTAACCGGAGAGATGGTCATGATAGCCTCCCCCTTTCAATTGTAAATAGCCATTATTGGTGGCGAAATAATAGTGCTGACCACGACTGCGAGCCGCATACTCCCATTGTGCTTCAGCGGGTAAATCAAAAGGTAGAGCGGTAATCGTACCCAGCCACTGGCAATAGTTTTTTCCGTTTTCCCATTCTTTAGTTCGAGCAGCACGTAGCCCTCTTTTTTCTAACCATTCCTTAAAGTATTCTGAGCCTCTTACGCGAGGAGTGCCATCTAAGTTTTGGTCAGCAACGGGTAAACCGCTCACCTTGCGCATCACTTCCATATCAGCGTAGGTGGTTTCAAATTTGGCAATGGAATATGAATCCAGCGTGACTTTGTGGAGGTTAATTTCTCCACCGTCACTAAACATGGAATAGCATGTGTGTTCCGGTGACCAATCCATTCTTTCTTTTGTTCGACTGGGAATTTCACATGGCGCTTTAAAGTCTCCCATGTCAAAACTGCCCCCTTCCACAAAAAGCAAATTCTCAATGGCTTTAACCGCGACATCGGCGATTTGTTGTTGCTCTTCTAGCGAAGCGTTGGAATGAAGTCGCTGAATGTTGGTTTCAATTGTTTTTGCTTGCTCAGGCGTGATTTGAGCGCTGTTTATTTTAATTTTTGAAGGAGCCTCACAGGCTGTGAGTGAAGGCAATAGTAGAAAAATACCTAACCATGACGTTTTCATAAAAATCCCTTTAAGTTCAACGGCTTTTTATTTATTTGTTATGGTTCGATTATAAAGAATAAGGGTGGCATTGGCGATAAAAACGGCAGCAATTGTTTTAATTTATTTAGCCGTCGAATCATTTATGGTTTCAAAGACGCAGTCTGTTGCAGGGCGCAGCGAAAGCTGACTCCAGGGCGATAGCGGTCAAAGCCTGCCGAATGCATTCGAGAGAAGGTCATGGTCACACCGCTGGCATCACGCAGCACTTTCTCCGTGCCGTTTTCTGGCCCTTGAGGGTTATGCTCTGGGGCGTGCAGGTAATAATCTTTGGCGTACCAGTCGTTAACCCATTCTGACACCTGATTACTCATACCATAGACACCAAGGGGATTGGGCAGGAAGGTATCGACATAAGTAATGCGGGAAGACGCATTGACCTCGTCTGCTGTATAGCTGGTTCTATAACCCGTTTCATGGTTGTAATATCCCCCATCAAGGACTTGACGATAACCATTATTGGTGGCGAAATAATAGTGCTGACCACGACTACGAGCAGCATACTCCCATTGCGCTTCAGTGGGTAAATCAAAAGGGAGAGCGGTAATAGTACCCAGCCATTGGCAATAGCCTTTCCCGTCTTGCCAGATTTTGGTACTAGCAGCGTATAGCTTAAATCGTTTTAAATCGTTTTTAAATTCGCTGGAATCTCTGCTAATACTCGAACCATCTAAGTTTTGGTCAGCAACGGGTAAACCGTTCACTTTGCGCATTACCTCCATATCAGCGTAGGTGGTTTCAAACTTGGCAATGGAGTACGAATCCAGCGTCACTTTATGGAGATTGGTTGCACCGGAGTCACTGAAAATGGAATTGCACGTATGCTCCGGTGACCAATCAATTCTGTCTCTTGTTCGACTGGGAATTTCACATGGCGCTTTAAAATCGCCCATATCAAAACTGCCCCCTTCCACAAAAAGCAGATTTTCAATCGCTTTAACCGCGACATCGGCAATTTGTTGTTGCTCTTCTAGCGAAGCATTGGAATGAAGTCGCTGAATGTTAGTTTCAATTGCTTTTGCTTGCTCAGGCGTGATTTGAGCGCTGTTTATTTTAATTTTTGAAGGAGCCTCACAAGCTGTGAGTGAAGGCAGTAGTAGAAAAATACCCAACCATGACGTTTTCATAAAAATCCCTTTAAGTTCAATGGCTTTTTATCTATTTGTTATGGTTTGATTATAAAGAATAAGGGTGGCATTGGCGATAAAAACGGCAGCAATTGTTTTAATTTATTTAGCCGTCGAGTCATTTATGGTTTCAAAGGCGCAGCCTGTTGCAGGGCGCAGCGAAAACTTATTCCAGGCTCATAGCTGTCGAAGCCTGCCGAATGCATTCGAGAGAAGGTCATGGTCACCCCGCGGGCATCACGCAACACTTTCTCTGTGCCGCTTTCTGGCCCTTGAGGGTTATGCTCTGGGCTGTGTAGGTAATAATCTTTGGCGTACCAGTCGTCAACCCATTCTGACACCTGATTACTCATGACATTGTTCAGCGAATTTACTTGAGGGGGTTGGAAAGCACTTCAGCATAAGCGATATTCTCTAAAGGTTGCGAAAAGGTGACAAATTCGTTATTAGTAAACACTGATATCGCCTTCACTCAGAACTATAAAAGGATAAGCCCATGAGTAATGGCAAAAGAGAAAGTACCCTTCGTTTTTTAGCAGAACCTGGCGATGTGAACTTCGGCGGTAAAGTTCATGGTGGCGCAGTGATGAAATGGATCGACTTAGCAGCGTACGCTTGTTCTGCCGCTTGGAGCGGTAAATATTGTATTACGGCCTATGCTGGCGGCATCCGTTTTGTTGCCCCTATTCATGTCGGTAATATCGTAGAGGTGAGCGCAAAGGTTATCTACACAGGTAAAACCTCAATGCACATTGCTATTGACGTACAAGCCAGTGATCCAAAAGAGCTCAAAAACCGATTAACTACCCATTGCATTGTTATCATGGTAGCTGTTGACGAAAATGGTAAACCAACCGCAGTTCCTGAATGGGTACCAGAAACCCCCGAAGATATCGCTCTTCGAAACTCGGCAATTAGACTAATGAACATGCGAACAGAAATTGGTGAAGAGATGGAAGCGCATGTGAAATACCTTAAAGCTGACGGATAAAAAAACACCCGGCTACTGTCGGGTGTTTTGCTTTACTTATTTACCTAACCAAACTCCCGCTGTATTTATTATTGCTTCATTGTTCACCGAAACATAAAAGTTCAAATGAACACGTAGCAGTGTTAAGTGATGTGTTATTCCGCAAGCTCTTGTGCTGTTTTTATATAGATATCGCGCAGTTTTAGGGCGATTTCTCCTGGCTTGCCACTGCCGACAGGCTTGTCATCAATTGCGACCACAGGCCAGACAAACGTTGTTGCAGAGCTGATAAACGCTTCTTTCGCCTGATACGCTTCATTGATTGTAAATAGACGTTCTTCAATAGTGAGTTTGAGCTCTTGAGCTAGCTTCATCAAAGACGCGCGGGTAATTCCATGCAAGATGTCATTACTCAAAGGGCGTGTTACCAGAACATTTTCCTGCGTCACGATATAAGCGTTACTCGAACCACCTTCAGTCACAAAGCCGTCTTCGATTAACCAGACATCCTCAGCACCTGCAGCATGAGCAGCTTGTTTTGCCAAACAGGCCGGCAATAGGCTAGTTGTTTTAATATCACGACGTCGCCAACGGATATCATCAAACGAGATCACTTCAATACCCGTTTGAGCCTTAGGGCTGTTGATCAGGCTTCTTGACTGCGTAAACAGCACCAAGGTTGGTTCTATGTCATCACTGTATGAGAAGTCTCGATCACCTTCATCACCACGCGTCAATTGCAGATAAATGCCACCTTCAACCAAAGCGTTTCTTTGAATTAGCTCTTGTTGAATGTCCATCAGTTGCTTCCCTGTTACAGGCAGTTTGATACCGAGCTCTTTTGCCGAGCGTTCTAAACGCGCAAGATGCCCTTGATGATCGATGAGCTTACCGCCCAATACTGCGGTAACTTCGTAAACGGCATCGGCAAAGAGAAAACCACGATCAAAGACCGAAACTTTCGCCTCACTTTCCGCAACGAATTCGCCATTTAGATATACGATTCGTTCCATTTTCTCTCCCTACCCCCACAGCTTTTGTTTAAAGGGCAACATAGAATTGTTTTCAAATTCAAATCCGTTTTCGATATCTGCGCTAAGCAATAGCGGGCCATCGAGATCAACCACTTCAGTACCTTGAGCCACGACAAAAGCGGGAGCTATGCTTAATGAAGACGAAACCATGCAACCAACCATGACTCGTAATCCTAACGACTGCGCTTGATCTTTTAGCTTTAGAGCTTCAGTTAAACCACCGGCTTTATCGAGTTTAATATTGACCATGTCATACAGACCAACGACTTTCTGCAAACTATTTCTGTCGTGACAAGATTCATCGGCACAAATAGGAATTGGGCGCTCTAGCGAAGCCAAGACCGAGTCTTCATCTGCATGAAATGGCTGCTCTATCATCGCCACATCCAGCTTTATCAATTCAGGAATAAGCTGCTTGTAGGCTTCTACCGTCCATGCTTCATTGGCATCAAGAATAATTTTTGCATTGGGTGCGCCACGACGAACCGCTTGCACACGCGCCAAATCTTCTGGACCACCCAGTTTGAGTTTGAGTAGCGGTCGCTCAGCATTTTCAATCGCCGTTTTCTCCATATTCTCAGGAGTATCTAACGACAGAGTGTAAGCCGTAGTGAGTGGCTCGGCGGCTAAAAAACCGACCTTCGTCCATATCGATTGTTTGTCTTGCTTGCATTCAAGGTCCCACATAGCGCAATCCACCGCATTTCTCGCCGCACCAGCAGGAAGAAGTGGTTGTAACTGCTCGCGCGTAATACCAGTTTCAATATCTGTAATAACATCGGTGATTTGCTGCAATACACTAGCGATGGATTCATCATAGCGGGCATAAGGAACGCATTCCCCTCGCCCAATCAGACCTTGGTGTTCAATCTCAACAATGATGGTTTCAGCTTGAGTTTTACTACCACGAGAGATAGTAAAACTGCCACGAATTGGCCAACTTTGTGTGTAGAGTTTTACCTTCATTACAGCTCCAGAAGCTTATCAACAATACGAGCAACACCTTGGCGGAATGGATCGACAACAGGTAAACCTATTTCTGATTCCACTTTGTCCATATACGCCATTGCATCAGCTTCGCTCAAACCTGAGGTATTGATAGATACACCTACAAACTTCACCGCAGGGTTAGTTAAACGAGCCGTAGCAATGTTCGCTTCCATGCACACTTTAAGATCAGGTAATTGATAATCAGGTAAGCCACGCATATGTGCGCGAGTCGGTTCATGACAAAGTACCAGAGCATCAGCTTGTGAACCATGAATAAGACCCGTTGTGACACCTGCAAAAGAAGCATGGAATAGCGAACCCTGACCTTCAATAACGTCCCAATGTTGTGGATCGTTTTCCGGTGTAATGGTTTCAATTGCTCCTGCAATAAAATCTGCAACGACACAGTCTGCGCTAACACCAGCCCCGGTAATCAAAATACCCGTCTGGCCGGTGGCACGAAAATCAGCATCAACACCGCGCTCTTTCATCTCTTTTTCTATTGCAAGTGAGGTGTACATTTTGCCAACAGAGCAGTCTGTTCCGACTGTCAAAACACGTTTTCCTGAACGCTTTTTACCATTCGCAACAGGATAAGTTTGTGTGGGGTAACGAACATCATAAAGTGCGCAACCGTTCTTTTTCGCACCCTCAACAAGTTCGGGGATATCTGCTAATTTGTTGTGCAGTCCAGCTGCGATATCCATCCCAGCTTCAAGCGCTTCTATAAGAACTGAAATCCACTCTTTAGAGATCACACCGCCACGGTTAGCAACACCGATAACGAGAGTTTGTGCACCCGCTTCTTTCGCTTGCGCCACCGTTAAGTCTTGCAGACCAACGTCAGCATTACATGCTTCAAGACGCAGTTGTCCTACACAGTACTCAGGACGCCAAGTTTTAATACCCTGCGCGACTTTAGCTGCCAGAGAATCTGCAGCATCACCCAAAAATAATAGATACGGTTGTTTAAGTTCCATCTTTCGTCACTCCATTTTGGCCATCTAGGCCAGACATTAATTTCGACTTCTTTTACAACCTACAGTTTAAAATCCTCATCAACAATAGGACTTTATGTTCACTTATATTCAAAATAATTTATTAAATTAAAATTTTATGCACCAAAAACTCACAATAAGCGCAAATAATGCATTTTAATTCAATTGAAGGAATTTTTAGAAAATATCGTAAACTAAAGAAAATTAAGCAACAAATGAAAGCATCCACGTACCTAATCGAAAGATTGTCTTACAGACCAATCAAATAGTTGTTATATCTAAAATTCAGCCAAAAAACCCATTTGGCATTTATCTCCAAATATAACAATATTTTTAGATTTTCATGTTTTGTGATCCAGAGCAATAATAAACAATTTTGTATACAATCTAGCCATAAATTTGAAGTACAAGAACATAGAATCTTACTAATGGAAATCGAGTTAGAAAGCCCAAAGACTACCTATTTTCAACAACTACAGCCCACCATTAGTTAATAACAATGAGTATTTAGGTTAAATTCTTTTGCACAAAACAGTGATCAGAATTACTTTTTCGCCAGAAAATGAATAATTTTATTCAACTATAAATAATAAAAAATAAGAAATAATATTCTTTCAAACCAACCAATAAACCACTTTGTTAGAAATAAAAAGCAGACAGTGGTTTTATCCATACACAAAACTCCAAAATAGTCGTAATGACTGGAATGCTCTCATACCTTGGCATGGTCTGTTTATTATTAAATAAATGTATAAAATCTTTTGCTGCGAGCGATGGTTCGCTGTTGGAGAAACAGACATTACTCAGTATGATAGCTACTCTTTAGTAAGCCCCCATTTCTGAGCTGCAATGGAAACAAGGTAATAATTAGGACGGATTCAATGATCACAGCAGAAGCTCTTATCAATCTAAAGGCGCTTAGTGATAACTACGATTTGCTAAAAAAGAAATGTGGAAACAAGCCTGTTGTAGCGGTTATTAAAGGTGACGCTTACGGCCACAACGCAGTAAACACAGCACAGGCGCTGGCTCAAGCGGACGTATTTGCCGTTTCTCGTATTGAGGAAGCACAAGAATTAAGAAATGCAGGTATTCAACAACCCATTCTGCTTCTTGAAGGCTGCTTTTGTAAGGACGATTTGGAAACAGCTTCACGTGAAGGCTTTCAAACCGCTATTCATTGTCAAGAACAGCTAGACGATCTGAAAAATGCTACGTTAGCGAAACCAATCATGGTGTGGCTTAAACTCGATACCGGCATGCACCGCCTGGGTGTTCAACCGTGCGAACTGAATGATTATGTTGAGCAGATTGAAGCAACAGGTAAGCTATCTGGCCCAGTTGGCTTCATGAGTCACTTTAGCTGTGCCGATGATCTTTCTTCTGCCTCTACACAAAAGCAAATCGATCTGTTTCTGTCGCAAACCTCTCGATTTCCAGGCCCTAAAACCTTGGCAAATTCGGCGGGCATTCTGTACTGGTCTGACTCTCATCTCGATTACATGCGTGCTGGCATTGCACTGTATGGCATCAGCCCGAATGAAAACGAGACAGGTAAATCCTATGGCCTGCATTGTGGTATGACGTTAACCTCAAAACTCATCGCGGTTCGTAAACACAAAGCCAATCAACCTGTTGGGTATGGTGAAACTTGGACATCACAGCATGATACCTACATTGGAGTGGTTGCTATGGGTTATGGTGATGGGTATCCGAGAACAGCGCCAGAAGGTACGCCTGTTTATATTAATGGTCGTATCGTGCCTATTTCAGGCCGAGTCTCCATGGATATGATTACCGTTGATTTAGGTCCAAACTCACAAGATAAAGTGGGTGACTGTGTCGAATTCTGGGGTGAAAATTTACCGATTGAGCAGGTATCAAAGCACATTGGAACGATTCCGTATGAACTCGTCATAAAGCTAACTAAGCGAGTGCATAAGACCTACATCGAAAAGTAGTGTATTGAGTTAAAAGAGCGTAAGTATGATTACGCTCTTTTTATTTGCACCAATCGTTTAAATTCAGTCTCCTAACAACTTTCTCCTACCAGACTTTTTGTCATAGAAGTTTCATTTTTCTCTGATTTAATATGCTAGAAAATTGAATAGCCTTCCCAGAGAACAAAAACATGGCCTTGTCCATCAGTGATATTACTTTAAGTGAAAACACCCTCTCCGATTTAAAGTCTGTTGAATATCATTGGATTCGGACTATGTATGTCGAAGGCTACCAGCCTTCTGAAATCAATCACTACATTCGCACATGCTTTGGTGGTGATGACACATTTGCAGATCTATTCCGTAAAGTTGCTCTACAACAAGAGAGCCTATATGTACTGTTACAGTACATTGGTTGCGCACCATCCAATAAAGAATTTTAGCTGCTTTAGATTGTTCATATCTAAGTGCCACATCTCTTTAGCCATACGCGCTCGTGTGGCTAATAGTCCGTCATTTCATTAAACCTAACGCGTCATTAAGATTTATGAAAAGCTCAGTAAAACGGTTATCGCAGATATAAAAAAACCTGAGCAGAGCTCAGGTCATGGTTACAAAAACCGTTAGTCATTTACAGTAAGGAATTGAGCTAACAGCCAGCTATGCGTAACGCCAGAAGTTATGTATCTAACTTAACTGATCAGCGGCCAAACCAAGTTGTTAAGCAGACACAAAATGGGCGACCTTACAGTCGCCCTTATCGTTGTTATCCTTTCACACCGCCGGCCGTGAGTCCTCCGACTAGCCAACGCTGCGCAAGCAAGAATACGATAGTAATTGGTAAAGCAGATAAAACTGCCGCTGCCGCAAAGTCTCCCCATAAGTAGTTTTGAGGGTACAAATACTGCTGCATACCAACCGCAAGTGTGTATGAGTTTACATCAGAAAGTAACAAAGATGCCACTGGAACCTCACCCACAACACCGATAAATGAGAGAATAAACACAACTGCTAGAATCGGTACGGAAAGCGGTAAAAGTACTAGGCGGAAAGCTTGCCATGGTGTTGCACCGTCAAGTGCTGCCGCTTCTTCCAATGAAAGGTCAATCGTTTCAAAGTAGCCTTTGATTGTCCAAACATGCAGCGCGATACCGCCCAAGTAAGAAAAAATCAAACCGCCGTGAGTGTTCAAACCAAGGAATGGAATATACTGACCTAGCTTATCAAACAATGCGTATAGAGCCACCAGCGCCAATACCGCAGGGAACATCTGGAAAATCATCATCGCTTTCAAGATAGTGCTCTTACCTTTGAACTTCATTCGAGCAAAAGCATAGGCAGAAGTCGTAGATAGCGCGACGATCAACACTGAACTGATAGCTGCCACTTTCACTGAGTTCCATAACCACGTAAGAACAGGGAATGGCGGTGGAGTGACTGAACCGTCAGCATTCTCGACTGCAATACCTAACGCCAGCTTCCAGTGCTCTAGTGACGGATTTTCCGGAATTAAGCTACCTGTTGCGAAGTTACCTTCACGGAAAGAAATCGCCACAATCATCAGTAATGGGAAGATGATTAAAGCTAGAAATGCCCACAGCGCGATGTGCGTCGCCAACACTCTGTATTTTAAGGTTTTACCTTGTACCATAGCCATTGTGCGACTCCTTAATCTTGTTCTAGCTTAGTGAAACGAAGGTTGAGTAGTGCTAAACCACCCACTAACAAGAAGATCAGTGTTGCGATTGCACTTGCCAGACCGAAATCTTGACCGCCACCACCTTCAAACGCGATACGGTAGGTATAACTTACCAGTAGGTCGGTATAACCCGCTGGCTCTGAAGTACCAATCATATTCGGACCACCTTGCGTTAATAGTTGAATCATCACAAAGTTATTGAAGTTAAAAGCAAAACTCGCAATCAAAAGCGGCGTCATTGGCTTAATCATCAAAGGCAATGTAATGCGAGTGAAGTTGCTCATAAAGTTTGAACCATCAATTGCCGACGCTTCGTATAAATCATCTGGTATTGCTTTTAGTAGACCCATACACAAGATCATCATGTAAGGGAAACCTAGCCATGTGTTAACTATCAACACCATAGTTTTGGCAAGTATCGGATCTGAGAACCAAGACGGACTGATACCAAACATCGCTTCTAGTACCATATTGATTTCACCGAAGCTTTGGTTAAACAAACCTTTAAAAATCAGAATCGAAATGAATGCAGGTACCGCGTATGGAAGAATTAATAAAACTCGGTAAATAGCTCTACCTTTCAAAGCTTCCCACTGCACAACACTTGCAAGCACTAAACCGATAAGCAAAGTGAAAACTACAGTCAATAAAGAGAAAATAACCGTCCAAATAAAGATGCTGATAAAGGGTTCTTTAATACCATCATCTTTCCATACACGCTCAAAATTATGAGTACCGATGGAGACAACAAAACCTGGTGATACCGTTGAGCCAACAAACTGACCACTCTCATCTACAGTCTGGTAGAAACCTACATCCTTGTTCGGACGCAGTACTTCACCAGTTTCTTGGTTAGTCAGAGTAACGCCATCTTCTTGCATTTTGTATAGAGGTAATACCGCTGCGAACTTACGCAAGCCGCTCATACGAATGTCATTACCATCAGGGAAATGGAGGTCGAATTCACTCAAAGCAGAGCGATTACTAATGATGGTTTTAATCGGTGCTTTTTTACCTGATACCGGTTGTTCGGCAGGGCTAAGGTTTAACTCACGACTTGCAGAATTTAACGAAAATGCTTCCGTCACATATTGAGTATCGCCATCTTGAATCGTAATTTGAAAACCTGAGTCGGTCTCATACAGGTCAAATGAGTAGCTTTGACCACTTTGGAACGTTCTATCCATCAACACAGATTGAGCACGTTCTAAAGTAAGCTGGTTCTTAGCGCTATAGTTAGTGAAGGCCAAGTTAACGGTGTACGCCAAAGGGAAAAGGATGAAGAGAATCATCCCAGCGACACCTGGATAAATATAGCGGTGGGCGTAAGTTTTCTTACTGCCAAAAATATAGAGTGCTAATGCGGTAAGAAAGAGAGTAAGTAACGCAAAGGCAGACTCACCGCGCGAATACATAAGAATGGATGCATAACCATTGACCACACCAACAACCCCTAACGCTGCCCACTTAAGTAGTGCACGCTTATTAGAAGATGACGGTGTTGATGGTGTCGGCATCGCTTCTGAACCTTGAACTGACTGCATAGTACAACCTGCTAGCGAAATAAACTGAGAAAATAAGGAGGAGTTACCCCCTCCCCAAAAGTAGAACTAAAAAATTACTTAACCATTTGCTTTTCTGCATCTGCAAGTGCTGCATCTACAGTTTGACGGCCATCAACGATGTTGACGATTGCGTTCTTAGCTGCACCCCAGAAAGCATTCATTTGTGGGATGTTTGGCATAATTTCACCGTTCATTGCGTTGTCCATTGTCGCCGCAATGCGAGGGTCATTACCCAATTCTTGTTGGAATGAGTTCAAAGCAACTGCACCTAGTGGCTTGTCATCATTCATCTTACGTAGACCGTCGTTAGTTAGTAGGTAGTTCTCGATGAACTCTACTGCTAAGTCTTTGTTAGGAGATGCCGTACTGATACCTGCAGTTAGTACACCAACGAACGGTTTCGATGAGTGACCATTAAATTTAGGCAGAGTAGTCACACCGTAGTTGATACCAGACTTCTCAATGTTGCCCCATGACCAAGGACCATTGATTGTCATTGCAGTATTGCCTTTGTTGAATTCAGCTTCAGAAACTGAGTAATCCATATCAGAAGAAATTACGCCTTTATCAACAAGACCTTTAACAAAGTTCATTGCATCCGAAACACCTTTATTCGCGATACCAGCATCTTTAATGTCATAACCTTGAGCTGTGTATTTAAATGCGTAACCGCCATCAGCAGCCATTAGAGGCCAAGTGAAGTACGGTTCTTTTAGGTTCCACATGATTGCAGATTTGCCTTGTTTCTTAAGCTCAGCGTTTAACTGTGCTACTTCTTCCCAAGATTTTGGTGGGTTTGGAACAAGATCTTTGTTGTAGATAAGAGATAGTGATTCTACTGCGATTGGGTAACCAATGAGCTTGCCATTGTAGTTAACCGCATCCCAAGCGAAATCGATAATGCCATCTTTAACTTGTTGAGATGGTTTAACTTCTGCCAGTAAACCTGCTTCAGCATAACCACCAAAACGGTCGTGTGCCCAAAATACAATATCTGGACCGTCACCAGTTGAAGCGGTTTGAGGGAACTTATCTTGAAGCGCATCTGGGTGTGCAACAGTTACTTTAATACCCGTGTCTTCTTCAAATTTCTTACCAACTTCAGCCAATCCATTGTAGCCTTTGTCTCCGTTAATCCAGATAGTCAATTGACCTTCTTCGATTGCAGCGTGAGCTCCAAACGAACCAAGAGCAACTAATGTGCTAAGTGCTACGGTACTTAGGGCGTTTTTCATGTTCATATCCTTTTAATATTTATGTTGTAGGGCTAACCAAGAGGTTTTGCCGTATTTCGGCACATATCATCAGAAAAAACAGACTAGGACTCATCCTCCTGCGCACTACGCCCTAGCTATTATGGACTATTTTCGTGATCTACATCGCCACGAGTGGTAGATGAAGATCACAAAAAGGTGTTTTGTTGTGAGCAACCTCAACTTCAAAAGCATCAATTATTTGAGCTTGATCTAACTACGCCCTATTCCCCCTCCTCCTACTCATCCCTGTCTACTACCCCCACAAAAAAGAGGACTAGGAGGATGTCAAATAGGTTCACATCTTAGAAACTAACCCCGTCCAAAGTGGATGGTAAGAGTCTTTTATTGGCACCGAACATTAGGTGTTTACATTGCCGGTTAGAGTGCTTACGCAAATGTGCATACGACGCAAGTTCGTCGTTCCGGGGGGAACACATATTTGCATTGAGTAAGTGTCTAGTTTTGGCCATGAGGGGTGATGTATGATTTCGAGCAGCGTTTACCCAAATATTACTAAAATACATCACCCTTTCTTTTCTTACCGATAAAGGCTAATAGCGAATTGGGATTACACCAAATTATTAGCCACTTAAATGATTCTTCTCAAAGTCGAGAAATCATAAACTTAAATGTATTCCTACTATTATTGCTAGTAGTTCATTGCACAAAACAATGTCGTACAATGATGGCAATAGTAATTAAAAAGTGTTGATCGAGGACGAGCTAGATGTCGAATGTCACGTTAAAAAATGTTTGTAAAGCTTATGGCGATGTAGTTATTTCTAAGAATGTTGATTTAGACATTCAAGAAGGCGAATTCGTTGTATTCGTAGGTCCATCTGGTTGTGGTAAATCGACGCTACTTCGCTGCATTGCAGGACTAGAAGACATCACATCCGGTGACTTGTACATCGGTGACCAACGCATGAACGATGTTGAACCTTCTAAACGCGGTGTGGGTATGGTGTTCCAATCTTACGCTCTTTACCCTCACCTAAACCTATATGACAACATGTCTTTTGGCTTGAAACTGGCAAAAGCTAGTAAAGAAGAGATCCATAAGCGTGTTGATCATGCTGCGGATATTCTGCAGTTGACACATTTGCTCGACCGCCAGCCAAAAGCGCTGTCAGGCGGTCAACGTCAGCGTGTTGCCATCGGTCGTACTTTGGTGTCTCAACCTAACGTGTTCCTGCTTGATGAACCTTTATCAAACCTAGATGCAGCACTTCGCGTACAAATGCGCTCTGAAATCACCAAACTGCAACGCAAATTGGGTTGCACCATGATTTATGTTACCCATGACCAAGTAGAAGCAATGACAATGGCTGACAAAATTGTTGTACTTGATGCTGGTTATGTATCACAAGTAGGTCAACCTCTTGAGCTTTACCACTACCCTAGAAACCGTTTTGTCGCAGGCTTCATCGGCTCACCAAAAATGAACTTTATGAGTGTATTCATTGAAGCTGTAGAGAAAGAGCGAGTAATGGTGCAACTTTCTAATGGCACAACATTCTGGATTCCTGTAGACGGCACAACCGTAAACCGCGGAGAGAGAATGTCTTTAGGTGTTCGTCCAGAACACTTGCTCACGGCAAGTGAAGGCGATGCTGTCATTGAAGGTAAAGTGATGATGGTTGAGAAACTGGGGAATGAAACCCAGGTTTACATGAACCTTAAAGGCTCAGATTCAGATGTGATCTACCGCCAGCCAGATACGCTAGATGTTGAAACGGACGATGTGCTGTCGATTGGTATTCCAGCGCACCGTTGTCACCTGTTCCACAGTGATGGCCGCGCATGCCGCCGTCTGTTTAAAGAAAAAGGCGTTGAGCTTCCAGAAGCATAAAATGCATTAAAGAAAGAACTATTAAGCGTCCTCTTAACTAATCGTTTAGAGGACGTTTTTTTTGCATGTAGAGCGAATTGGATAATGAATATGTAATACAACAAGCCTACTAATAGACAAAGCTGCGCTTTAACGCTCAACCGTCCCCATCAACAGTCTTATCATCCGTCGACGACTACCTAATAAGGTTAGATTCAACGATTACATAACTGACTTTATTAGCTCTACCAATTGTGAAGCGTTAACTGACAGATTGATTTCAAGAAACACCGAAAGAGTTATCAAGCCAGCACCAACGCCCTGCAATGTATGTTCAAGTGTGTTCATCTCGATTATCCAATGTAATAGTGCTATTGGGATATCCATAAATGAATGACTAAATAGCTTCGTTACAACTCATATCGAATGAGTAAATTCATTTATGGTTGCTAGATGTTAAGAGGACATATTTGATTTCAATTGACATCCCGCTTCAAGCGTAAAGGATTCAGTTCCTTCACTTTCACTAATCACTTCAATACGAATGGGCAAATCATTAACACCAAAGCCCAAACTCAAAGCACTGCGATTAGAGAATCCATAACTCATTTTGTTACCGGAAGAGGTACTTGCCACGATTTTTGCAGCGAATTGCTTGGCCGTTTTCGCGGTAAGCTTTACTCGTTGCGCGTCCTGAGAGCATTCAAATTGAAGCGCCCCACCGTAAAAGCTCAATGATGAACTATCCATTGCTATCGCACTCAATGAAATGAGAAAAGCGGCGCAAAGCGCCGCTAGATAACGTACTAACATAGTAATCTGTTAGTATTGAGTAACTGTAACGACGTTATTTGTGCTTGCACCCACATTTACATTCGCAACATCACCATATGTTTGAGTAACGTTGATAGTGTTTTCTGTACTTCCCCAGTAGACAGCTACATTAGCAGTTGCATTTGAACTGGTTTGTGTGATGTCAAGATTGTTGTTGTCACTCCATCCAGTTACATCAACATCGATGGTGTTGGAGTCGCCAGTTTGTTCAAAGGCAATCGTATTGTCGAAGCTATCATCAACGTAAACATCAGCCATGTTATTATTACCATCGACAGCGCCAGTAACAATACTGCCATCACCTCTGTTCAGCACAACACTAGTTTCGTTTAGTGTACCAACGACGTTAAGTTCAACATTAGCATCATCTGTACCACCCTGAAGCAACACTTTAGAGTTATTGCTCTCACCATTCTGAGTAATAGAAACAGTGTCGTTATCGTAAGAGTAGTTATCCCAGAAACTGTTATCAGTCTTGATTAGAGCTTCGTTGAGGTCGCCAGTTTGATTGATGCTGAAATCTCCGTTGTCCACTCCTACAGCTAAAATTTGAGCGTCGTTTTCACCGCCTACTTGAGAAATTGATAGAGAAGAGTCTTCTACAAAGAAGGATTTAATGTCCGCCGTGTTCCCTTCATCTGGCGACTGTTGGAATACCGTGACGTCAGATTCTGAAGTCATAAACATATTTACGTCTGCTGTATTATTTGCTAACACAGTTGTTGAAGTTAACGTTGCTGCAATTACTAATGCCAATTTAGTTTTCATGACAATTTCCTTTATATCATATTGTTACATTTGAATAGACAAGTATCTAAATGTGCTGTTGATTAATTTTGAGTAACATACACATCGATACCATAGCCCCCAATTATGGCAACATAGTCATTACCATTTTGACTGATGCCATAATTAGAACCACCGTTATCAACAATAATGGCTTGGTTATTATTGCCTGTTTGATTAATACTCAAAGAACTTCCATATCCATACTGGATAATAGCCGCGGTATTGTTATTTCCAGCTTGATTAATCCAAGCGTTATTTCCATAACCATACTGTGCTATGTAAGCTTCATTAAACTTACCTGTCTGAGTAATTAAAGCAGTATTATCCCCGCCATATTGCCAAATTCCAGCCTCACTCCCTACGCTGTCTGACTGGATTACTTTCGCTTTGTTACCTGCAATCTGACTTCCCTGCTCGATATAAACATTTCCTAATATCGAGTTTTCCAAGACAACTTCAGCATAATTATCACTGGTCGAAATAGCTTCTAACTCATTGAATTCACTTAAATCCAAATCGTAACCGAACTCACCTGCATGAGTATGTCTTCTATTTTTAGAGTGATCATGGTGACGACTCTCACCTCCATGATTACTCTCAGACTGATAATAACTCTGACCTTGTAGATCATTGTTCGCCCAAGCTAGGTTCGACATTGCCAAATACAAAACGATACCCATCACAAGCATACTGAAGCAGGCATTATTCCGGATGGACATAATTCCTCCTTCACGAGAGAACACCGTGTTCTCGTTAATTAGGTTAGAGGTAGCAAAGATTTTAAACCATCAACTTTAAATTAAATTTGGTAATTATTTTTTAATTTTTTGGTTGTTAATCTCATGTAACAACAAATACAAATAGACTATTTTATTTGTTCAATTCTAATACTTTGGTTTATACAATTAATGGAAATTAAATCTTATTATTAATTCGTCTCAATCATTTCTATAAGATTCGAACATGACGTTTAGAATTAATAGCTTTCTCACAGTTTTATTCATGCTTTTCTCGTTACAAACATCTTGTTTGCATGCAAAAGAGAATGCAGGAGCTCAAGCTCCCATAGAAGACACACAGCAACTAGAAGATGTACAGCATGACTCTCTGGATGAAGTCAATGGCCTCATCATAGATAGGACGATGACCCGAATTGGGAGCATGTTTTATTCAGAGTTCGCACAACAACTCAACGAGAGTGAAGAAAACTTAGAAGAGAATTTAACAATAACTGAAAAAACGACGGCCAAGTTTGGAACAATTATGACTATTTGGCATTCGCAAAAAGTGGTTTTTCGCACCAGTCTTTCTCCCAAAATGAAAGAGTCAAAAGAACAGGCGGCAAAAGCTGTAAGAATAGTACAAGACTATTTAACCAAGTGGCGAATACAACGGATGTATTCCGACACATTCGATCTTGCACATGACGAATTATAACAAATGCTTATAAGGGAAAAATATGAAAACTCTGGGTGTTACTAAGCGGCATTCTCAACCTGAAAAATCAAATTTTGGGTTCAAGAAAGGACTGGTGATCAGTCTCAGCCTAATCATCTGCAACTTTATAGCGGCTCCAACATTTGCATCCAAACTGACTTACAAACCCATAAATCCTACGTTCGGTGGCAACCCACTGAACACTTCACACTTGTTTGCCAGAGCAGAAGCCATTAACGACTATGAAGATCCAGATAGAGCAAACAACGATAGATCATCGGTATCGTCACTGCTTTCTTCATTACAATCTCGGCTGTTAGGCCAGTTAATTTCCAGCGGAGAACCTGGAAGTTTAGAAACGGACGATTACACATTAACCATCACCGATAATGATGGATTTTTAACCATCACCGTTTTCGATAAGACGACTGGTGAATCCACCACAATCGAAGTTACAGGTTTATAGTTCAGGAAGATAAAAAATGAAAAAAGGACTTTGCCTAGCAGTGGCTCTAGTGCTCTCACTTACAGGGTGCTCAAACTTTATGGATACTCCTGATGCGGAAGAATATCCGACACTAGCGCCAAGAGGGGCGATATACAAAGATCTTATTAGTCTACCTCTTCCTAAAGGGAAGATTATGGTTTCCGTGTATGATTTCCGCGACCAAACAGGTCAGTACAAAGACTACCCTTCAAGTACCTTTGCAACAGCGGTACCCCAAGGAGGCACTTCTATGCTGACTTCTTCTTTATTGGATTCGAAATGGTTTTTGCCTTTAGAGCGTGAAGGTTTACAAAACTTACTTACGGAGCGAAAAATCATTCGTGCAGCGCAAAAGAAAGATGAAGCCCCAGTAAACATTGGCGATGATTTACCTGCGTTAAAATCAGCGAACTTAGTCATTGAAGGCGGCATCATTGGCTATGAGTCCGACTTGAAAAGTGGTGGTCATGGTATCGGCTATTTCGGACTTGCAACTTATGGCGAATATCGCATGGATCAAGTGACCGTCAACCTACGAGCCGTAGATGTTCGAACTGGTCAGATTTTACTCAGCGTCACTACCAGCAAAACCATTTTTTCTCACGCTTTAAGTGGTAGTGCTTTCCGTTACATTGCATACCAAGATTTGCTTGAATTGGAGTCAGGTTATACCAATAACGAACCCGTCAACATAGCGGTAATGTCAGCCATCGATTCCGCTGTAATACATATGATCATCGATGGCATTCAGAAAGGTCTCTGGGAACCAGCGGACAAAAAGCAAATGGAAAGCCCTATCTTGAAACGCTATATGCAAGAGAGCACAACGATTCTCTAAAGCAGTCCTCTGCCCGCCTTTATTAATCTGGGCGGGCAACCTTCCTTCCAATAGACCAATAGGTAAATCCCCTTGCAGCCATTCTTTGTGGCTCGAAAAGATTTCTCCCATCAAATATTACTGGTTCACTTAACTCTGAAAAAATTAAGCTGAAGTCAGGCGCCTTAAAGTTCTGCCATTCTGTGCAAATAATCAAAGCATCTGCACCTTTTAATGTGACTTCTTTGGTACCCATCAGTAAAAGGTCGTTACGCAAAGAGTACAGCCTTTGAGTTTCTTCCATCGCTTTTGGATCATAGGCTTGTACCATAGCACCAGCTGACCACAAGGCTTCCATCAGTGCACGGCTAGGAGCTTCTCGCATATCATCAGTTTTAGGTTTAAAGGCTAGCCCCCACAGAGCGAACGTTCTCCCTTTTAGATTATGCGCCCCTCCAAAGTGAACACAGATTTGCTCAAAGAGCTTTCTTTTTTGGTGATAGTTGGTGTTCTCAACCGCTTTCAGAATCTCACTTTCATAACCAATGTTCTCCGATGAACGAATCAAAGCTTGAACATCTTTGGGAAAACAAGAACCGCCATAGCCGCAACCAGGATAAATAAAGTGATAGCCTATTCTTTCATCGCTACCGATGCCTTTGCGTACCTGTTCAATATCCGCGCCCAACTTATCTGCAATGTTAGCGATTTCGTTCATGAAACTAATTTTGGTCGCTAACATACAGTTAGCAGCATACTTGGTGAGTTCCGCCGATTTCACTGTCATAAACAGAATTTTTTCGTGATTGCGATTAAAAGGCGCATACAGCTCTCTCATCAGATCTTTCACTTCTGTAAAATATCTGTCCTGTTCATCAAGTCCAATCACAATTCTGTCTGGACGCATACAGTCAGTTACTGCACTTCCCTCTTTGAGAAATTCAGGATTGGATACCACTGAGAAATGTATTGGTGGTAAACCTAAATGTTCTCTAGTCAACCGTAATACATTATTCACTTGGTACGCTGTACCCACGGGGACCGTAGATTTATTAATGACTATTTTTCTGTGGCAAGAAAATGTTGCAATTGTTTTCGCAACATCCAATACATAGCGGAGATCTGCTGAACCGTCTTCATCTTGTGGTGTTCCAACAGCGATAAATACTACGTCAGAAAACTCAATTCCTTCTTTTGCTGAAGAGGTAAAGCATAAATGTCCGGCTGTAAGATTATTGTGAACGAGTTGCTCTAGCCCAGGCTCATAAATAGTAATCTCACCTTTTTGCAGTTTGCTAATTTTTTCAGCATCAACATCCACACAACATACATTGTGCCCTACGCCACTCAACACTGCTGCCTGAACCAAACCAACATATCCAGTGCCAAAGATGGTTACTTTCATTCAATTGTCCGCTCTTCTTCTGCATTGACATCAGTATTTAATGCCGATGTGTCAGAGCCGTTACGTTTTCAGGGCAGTACAATGACAAAAGTTAAGCAATTTCCGACTGTTGTAAAAAATCCCAATGGACAAACGCTAGGCAAAGCGTACAGTTAGTTAAAACAGAAGGAGTTTGAATGAAAAATTTTAGCTTCAATATGGAAGATGCCAGCCAAGTGTGTGTGGGAGCTTTTGCATTGGCCGTTCCCATTTCCTTCTCAGAAGAGGCATGGCAACTGGGTACCACATTACCAACAACCAACTTGCTGTTTCTAATGAGCCTTTCTTTGTGTTTTCTGGGCGTATTCGCCTATCAAAGTGTGTTTCAGCGAAACATTCAACATCGAATTTCTGTTTTTATTTTTCGCATTGCTATCGCTTATTTGCTTGCTGCTTTAGTGGTTGGTTTGGTGTTATTTGCCTTGAACAAATTACCCATCATCGATGACCCTATATTAGCGTTCAAGCGTATCATAGTAATCACTATGCCCGCCTCCATGGGCGCGATTGTGGTAGACAGTTTTGACAAAGAATAGAAGACTAAACTGTAATAAAACAATGATATAAAACCGTATCACCTGTAAGAGACATCAACATGAAACAGAATTTATCTCTTCGAGCGTTAGAACGTGGCGATCTTAGATTTATCCATAATTTAAACAACAACAGAAACATCATGTCTTATTGGTTCGAAGAGCCGTATGAGTCTTTTGATGAACTAGAAGAGCTTTACAACAAACACATTCACGATAACGCAGAAAGACGATTTGTTGTTGAAGATGAGAACAAATCCCTAATTGGTTTGGTTGAAATTATTGAGATTGACTACATTCACCGTAGTGCTGAATTTCAGATCATTATTACCCCAGAACACCAAGGGAAAGGGTACGCAAACACGCTAATCAACAAAGCGTTAGATTACTCATTCACTATTTTGAATCTTCACAAAATTTACTTGCATGTGGCGACTGAGAATGAAAAAGCTCTTCATTTGTATGAACAGTGCGGATTTATTGAAGAAGGGCACTTGGTCGAAGAATTTTTTATCAACGGGCAATATCGAGATGTAAAGCGCATGTATATACTGCAACCCCAATATCTGAAACAAACTCGAAGTTAGGCGCGGAATGTTAAGGATGAAAAAACAGGCAAAGCCTGTTTTTTTTTACTTAGGAGAGAATATCAAACCGATTTTCGCTGACACCATTGGTTCGAAACCAACCAGCAATACTATAGCGTTTAGCGTAAGCAGGAAGTACCTCATGTGGAAATTGCTCTGACAGGAACACAACTAGCCGTCCAGCAATAGGAGCAATGGTTTGAATAATTTGATCGTTGAGGTCATAGACTTTCAGTTCACCACCGTTAGCATCACACCAACCTTCATTCATATAAAAAACGGTGGTCAATTTACGACTTTCATTACCACGAAAAGCATCTAAATGCTTTTTGTAAAAGTCTCCTACTTCGTACTCTGCAAAATGAGCCTCATATTCGAACAACCCGAGGAACAGCTCCCGATTAACTTCTCGCCTAATAAACTCCATTCGCTCTAGGTAATCCTGTACTGGTTGTCCCATGTCGGAGTCTAGCCACTGAATTTTGTCGCGACGAATTTCACTGGCTCGTTGAGTATCTTCATTTCTACCAATACGTGCGCGCTGCCAATCATCTGAAGCACAGTTCTTGAGTAACTTAACTTGTTCAAGAGTTAGAAAATCATCCCAGACATACCAACCTTTTTCGGCAATGGAATCTAACAACTGTTCTAGCGCCATAAGTTTTTCACTACGAGGAAAAAGAAAGCGTTATAACCAGCCTTTACCTCAACAGCAAATCAACATGTTAATCTTAAAGAACAAAATTAATTGTTAAACTAATCATTTTAAAATCAAACAATTAAGTAATAAACCCAAATTATTAAGAATTATTAAGTTGAAGGTGGTATAACAAACTCGACCACAAAACTATTCATTGGGAGTTTCCTATGATCGTAACTACTACGCCTAATGTAGAGGGTAAACGTATCGTTCGTTATTGCGGCGTTATTGCTGGTGAAGCCATTCTCGGTGCAAACATATTTAAAGATCTGTTCGCTGGTATTCGAGACATCGTTGGTGGACGTTCAGCAACCTATGAACACGAGTTGCAGAAGGCGCGAACGATTGCATTAGCCGAACTTGAAGCTCGTGCTAGAGAGCTTGGCGCGAACGCTGTTGTCGGTATTGACTTGGATTATGAAACCTTTGGCAAGACCAATGGAATGCTGATGGTATCGGTAAGTGGAACGGCAGTGTTTGTAGAGTAGCCATTCACCGTCAAAGAAGGTAATTTTGGATTGTAAAAGTAAAAAGGCAGCTGAGCTGCCTTTTTACATATAAACTTTTTTATTAGATTAATTTTTAATTAATAAACGTATTTATTATTGACTTACTTCTTCAATTCCAATGTTGTTCTTAGCCCAAATTAATGCTTGAAGACGATTCTTAGCATTAATTTTCTTAAATACATTATGAAGGTGCGTTTTAACTGTATTTTCACTGACAAATAACTGATCTGCTATCTCAACATTTGAAGCTCCACTGCCAAGTAGCTTAATTATTTGTTGTTCGCGCTTGGTTAATTTTGAGAACATTTGAGAGGTAACAACTGAGTTGCCAGAGCGATAATGAAGAATATATTCTTGCGCGAGTCGGCGAGTTAGCCACATTTCGCCTTTAATAATTTTACTCATGCCTTTCACTAATACATCAATGTCATCATCGGCGTAGAATACCCCTGCCAAACACTGCCACTTGAATAAATCTTTTGCTTCAATTTCACTAGGACAATTTAGTACAACTTCTCGCGCTTCCGAACAACATAGGTGTTTGAACGAAGCATAGTCAGAAAGAGCTTGATCATCGAGTCGAGCACAATCGATGAGGACTAACTGTGTATCTTGACATGCAGGGTTACTCTCCTGCATCCACATATCGCAAAAAGGAGAAATTTCAATTTTTATTGGAAGCTTAGACTCCAACGCATCTTTAAGTAAACGTGACTGCATACAGACATCAGAAAGTAATCGTACGTTTAGTTTTTTTCCTTCCGTCATTATAAAAACTCCTAACCATAGACCTGACTTATGTAAAACTAACGTTGATAGAGAATAAGTCAATGGAACAAAATCATCCTCGTTTAATAATAAATAAAATCTACAAATTACTTTAATAAATTCATAAGGTTAATTTATTGTCTTATTTTTAAGAATGCATTTGAGTTATTTAAGGATCAGCATACTATTTGAAATAAAAACGTATGCTAAATTAGAAACAACTAAAAAATCATTCAATAAAATGTACCCATTAGTCTTTCTGATTAGGAAAGAACAACTTTCCTAATCGCTTTAATCCAAAATCCCCCAGTTGAGATACTATATAAAGCATGATGTTCCAATAAATCAAACTCATCCGATAAGACTATCGTTTGCATGCTATTTATACACTCGGAATGATGACTATTATTTGAAAAGCAATTTATTGAGTATTTTAATTATGAATAAAACACTACCTTTTTCCCTTCTCAGTTTACTCATCGCTACTACTTCTTTCAGCTCAATCGCAGAAGAGCAAAAAGATGAAGTTCAGGATATGTCAGATCCACTTGCTGTATTTACCCAAGGTGGTGTTGGTATTACAGATAAAGGTTTAAACCTTAAAGTGGGTCAAACCTACGACTCTGGCAAAGAAAACGTTGCCGCAATGAATGTATTTGAGCTAAAAGGCATCGGTGGTGAGGTGTTAGGTTTTCGAGATAGCGATAAACCTATGTATGGTTCTGTTGACGACAGCATTGACTCTTTCCGTCTACGCAACTTCCAAGCAAACATCAAAAATGGTCAAGGTCGCCAGCTAGACATGACATATGACGTTGATAGTGAAACGTTAAATGCCTCGTACAGTATTCTTCAAGCGCTTCCTCAAATTGGTGGATTCTTAAACCTATACCCTCTTGCAGGTGCGGGTGTGACAGTTCAAAACACCGAAGATGACGGTTATGAAATCCCAGGGACTTTCACAGTCGTAGGTATGTACTCTAAAGTGGCTCTAACCGATAAAATTTGGATCAACTATAACCCAATGTATATGCACACACTGTCTGGTTCGGATACCTATAAGAATGGTAACTTTGCTGGAGACAACAATATCCTGACTCACGAATTTGCCATTTCCTACCAGCTCACACCTCGTTCTAATATTCGTTACTTCGCTAACTGGAATGAAAAAGTCGACTTTGCTGATGGTGACCACCGTATCGAGTACAACTACCAGTTTTAATTCAACTCCTTAATTAGTAATAAAATTTGCAACGTGGATTAAGCGTACAAACAGGTTAGCTTTAGAAGCGGCAACTGATAAAAACGAGCCCAGAATATCAAACAAAATATTCTGGGCTCGTTAACTCAATAATGCATGGCATATGCTTGTTTAAGTACGATATAGCACCTTTAAGACATGCCAACCGAACTTCGTTTTTACTAGCTGAGGGGTGAGAACTTCACCTTGAAAGCATGCTTTATCAAATTGAGGCACCATTTGCCCTTGTCGAAATTCGCCTAGGTCTCCACCTTTCTTACCTGATGGGCATAAAGAATGCTTCTTCGCTAATACCTGAAATTTAGCGCCTTTCTTGAGCTGCTGAATGATATCTTCTGCTTGCTCTTTGTGCTTAACCAAAATGTGAAGGGCTGCTGCGGTTCTTGCCATTTCATTCTCTCCTCATTTCTAAAGCGCGAAGTCTAACCTAAGCTAAAGGGACACGCACCCCACTTTTTGAAAACTAAAAGAGAAAATAAGCGTCTAAATCAATGCCAGTCGTTGATGATATGGCAATATGCGGTAGTATAGTTACCAGTAAAATTATTGAAGTAGTACCACTATGGCTAAGACAATAAGTAAGGCAAATCAGTCACAAGGGATGTTAATGTTCACTTTGAACCTGCAAAAGCAGCTGTTCGCGATTGGAACATTAAAAGTTCGAGAAATTGTGCCTTATATGCCGATGACTCAGATCCCTTATTCACATCACCATGTGATAGGTACGGTCACGTTTCGTAATTTAACGATACCAGTGATCGACATGGCTGCTGCGATTGGTTTTCGACCTATTGCTCCAAACGAGTACGAAAAAAGCTATTTAATCGTTACTGACTGTTTACGTACTGTCGTCGCTTTCATGGTTCGCAGTATTGAAAAAATCATTGACTGTAACTGGCGCGCTATAGAATCAGCACCAAGCACTGCTGGTAAAAATGTTTTTGTTACTGGTATTACTCGTTACGAAGACAAAATTGTTCAGTTACTCGATGTCGAATTACTGCTGTCAAAAATTTACCCGCAATATGAATCGACCAAAGTACCAATGCTGACAGACGTAGAACGTGAGCGTCTTAAAGCACTGAATATTTTGCTGGTTGATGACTCGTCTATTGCCCGTAAACAACTGTCAGACGCGTTAGATCGAATTAACATCCCGTATTACGTGTGCAAGAACGGCAATGAAGCGGCTGAGTTTATGAAGAAGATGGCGAACGAAAACAACGCTATCGACCTCCTTGTCAGTGATATTGAAATGCCTGGTCTTGATGGCTATGAGCTTGCGTTTGAAGTGCAAAATGACAAGTCGTTAAGTCATGCCTACATCATCCTTCACACTTCTCTATCGAGTGAAATTTGTGTCGACAGAGCACATCAGGTTGGTGCCCATGAAGCGCTTGAGAAGTTCAATGCTACGGAACTGATTGAAGCAATGTTGAGAGGCGCAAAACGCTTGGAAGCACAAATGGCTTAGAGCGCCAACCAATCTGCTTAAGATAGATTTGAAAATGCAGCCTGTTGGCTGCTTTTTTTATTGTTCAACAATAAAGAGTGAAACTTTAAGGCAGCAATAGTTGAAGCGCTTCTCTATCTGATTTTTTCAGCTTACTCACAACCAATTGGAATGATCTCAAACACAAATCTTCTATCATCTCTGGCTCCACATCTCCATCCAAAACAACAGAAATCCAGTGTCGCTTATTCATGTGATAGCCCGGTTTAATCGCATCAAACTGGTCAGTAAGAAACGCACCGTCTTGAGGCTCGCATTTCAAAGTAACAAACGGTTTGTCAGTATCAAATGCAAGATAAGCAAACATTTTATCGCGAATCTTAAAAACTAAAGGATCCGGCCCGAAAGGATTACACGATTCAGCCTGAGGTAAATTATTTAAATACTCTTCTAAACGCTGCACATCCATCGGTTTCGCCTTCCTTCTTAATCTTCGAATATTTTGAGCCACAGCTTCAAACATTGACCTATTTGTTGTTGTTCTGCCTTTGATAGGCCAACCACAAGTTCTTCCTGAGCCTTTACATGCTCTGTGACCAACGCTTCGACTAAAACCAAACCCTCTTCCGTCAGCTCAACTTCGATGCTACGTCGATCGGCTTGGCTGTGCTGGCGAAGTATAAGATTTTTACTTTCCAGCTTATCCAATCGATTGGTCATAGCTCCTGATGTCAGAAGCATAGAGCTAAGTAACTCCGAGGGTGTCAGCCGATAGGGTGCGCCAGCTCTGCGCAAAGTTGCCAGAACATCAAACTCGCCCATTTTAAGATCATACTTTTTGTGAACTTCTGCTATTCGGCTCTCGAGAATTTTAGACAGGCGCATCAGGCGTCCAATCATAGCCATTGGCATCGTGTTGAGATCCGGTCTCTCTTTACCCCACTGGGATACAGCTCTATCGATTGCGTCCATTGTTTTAAAACTCTTTCTTTTTTATTGCCTTAAAATACTTCAATGTAAAGATACTTTACAATAACTAATTTTTGTTTTAAATTCGCCGCACAGATATCTTGACGTAAAGATACTTAATATGAATATTTTATTTGCCATGATTCCTGCATTTTTCTGGGGAACCACATACGCTGTCACACAATACACCTTAGCAGGCTGGCCTCCACTACTGCTTGGAGCTCTACGAGCTTTGCCTGCAGGGCTAATTTTGCTTGCGTTAAAACCCACATTTCCAGCTAAAACAAGCTGGAAGCCTTTGATTACCATCGGCATTGTAAATATCGCAGCTTTCTTTAGCCTGATATTTGTTATGGCATTGACGCTACCTTCCGCTATCGCTGGCGTTGGGATGATTTCAGTACCAGTATTTGCCATGACATTTCATTGGATATTTAACCGTACTGCGCCATCAAAAGTTCAGCTTACAAGCGGCGTATTGCTGATATTGCTTGCATGGCTACTGTTTGACCCGAAATCCATAACACTAAACCCGATTGGTTTAATCGCCATGTTGGCGGCTATCTCGTGCATCATTTACGGCTCGTCTCTGACAAAAACGTTGGGCGGTAAAATTGACTGGTGGACAGTACTGACATGGCAGCTAATCATAGGCGGTGTAGCACTCACGCTGGTGACTTTAGTTCACGCAAGCGTGCATCCTCAGCCATACGTTGATGCAATACAGTCCTTCTCCACAACCAATCTTGGTGGGTTAGTCTGGATAACCTTACTCAATACCGCATTCAGCTATAGTTTGTACGTGTGGTTATTGCAGCGTATGTCAATTGTGGATTTTACTTTTGGTGGTATTGCTAACCCAATTGCAGGGATTGTCTTTGGTGGGTTTCTGATGAATGAACTTTATTCACTGCATCAGTACAGTCTCATGGGTGGAATGATTATCGTATCTTTGCTGCCTCAACTCGTGGTGTTACTGAAAAAACGTCACTCAACACAACTCGCGTTACAAAAGTAAGTCGTTACAAACCATTCACAGAGCATTGCATCTTGTTTTATAAGCATTTGATGAACAATCAGACAAATGCATTGCCGCAATAAGAATTACTTAATGTAATCTATGTGAAAAGGCTCAAATAGACGTTATTTTTGGAGCGCAAAGCGTTGAATTCCGCTACTCTTAGCGTATTACTTTCGACGCATTTATTAATACTAAGAAATGAACGAAGACGAGTTTAAAAGAGCCACCTCTAATCTTAAAAAAGCAGTGCCACTTATGATGAAGCATCGCATCGCTGCGACGCCATCGAATTACGCCTTGTGGTATACCTACGCGGATAATACGATTCCTGAGCTGAACCAAGAACTGGATTATATTCTGGAGAGTTTTGGTTTTTGCCCCGCCGCCACGGGTGATCAGCTTTATAAAGATTATATTGCTTCAAAAGCAGAAACGAGTATCCACGAGTTAAGACAAAACGTCGAACTGCTGGTACATGAAATTTCTAGCTCAATGGACGATACCTTGTCCGACGCCAGCGCTTTTTCGCAAGTTATCGATAAAAGTTTTGCTAACTTAGAAAAAGTGCAAAGCGAAAACCTTTCTATTGATGAAGTGATGTCCGTTATTCGTCAATTGGTCAATGAATCAGAGGATATTCGTCATTCGACGCGTTTCCTCAACAAGCAGCTAAACAGTGCCAGCCAAGAGATTTCTCGTTTGAAATCTCAGTTAGCTCAGGTCCACAAAGCGGCTTTGTTTGATAGCCTTTCCGGTTTATATAACCGCCGAGCATTCGATGATGATTTAGCGTCATTGATGCAATCTGAACAATCCTTAAGCCTTATCTTTTTAGATATTGACCACTTCAAAGTATTTAATGACGAATATGGTCATCTGTTCGGCGATACAGTGATTCGAGCTATCGCAAAACGACTACAGACCAGTTGTCAGGGCGGCATTACCGCCTATCGCTATGGTGGCGAAGAATTCGCACTATTGGTGCCACACAAATCTTTGCGCGTGGCGCGACAGTTTGCTGAGATGCTGCGCACATCCATTGAAAAACTCAATGTGAAAGATCGCCGAACAAGTGAACAAGTCAGTAGTATTACCGCGTCTTTTGGTGTCGCTGAAAAAATGCCTAAGGACACACCTGAATCACTGGTTGAACGTGCAGACCGAAAGCTCTATGAAGCGAAAAAAATGGGTCGAAACCGAGTGATGCCTTTCTAAAACATCCACATTTCTGTAAATAAAAAAACCTCCCGAGTTACAGCGGGAGGTGCTCGCAGAGCTTAAGACAGGTTGGATGGAACACAGTGAGATTCCGTGAGTTAAAGACTGAAGCTATAACTCAATAAGTACTCTTCTCCACACTTAGAAACGTACTCTTTATCTTCACTGCACGCTTGAGGTTTACCACGCTCGTCACCTTTCACCAAACTAATCCAATGTCGCATCGCAACAGTTGGAATAGAAGTCTCATCGGTTTGCATAAACGTTGTACACGTTTCTAGTTGTATATCTTCAATCTCCACCAGCTCAACGCATCCTGTACCTCGATGACAGCCCAATGTCACTTCTACATGGCTACCACTGCCATCACGGAACAATATTGAGCAAGGCTGTTCCTTGTTGCCGATATAAGCAACAAAATGTTTAGGATGCTTTAAGCCACTGTGACGACCATCTTTGAAGTACGCAAGTACATGGTTGTAATCGATCATGTAGCTGGTCACGTCTTGGTGTGAACCATTTTCAAGAGGAAACAAACGGTCAAGCAACTGTTTGGCTTTCACTTGTTTTTCTCGCGATTGGTGCGCACTGACGGTTTCGACGGCGAACACTGCTTCAGCGATAAATGGTTTATGTTGTTTTTGAATATCAGTTTTATCAAATGTCAGCATATTCATCGTCATTTCCTTATTGGATTAAGCCCTTCCTATTTGGCGACGCTATTGACTATATTTGCTAGCGATAACCAATCGACTGGGTGTCTTTGTTCAAAAATAGTCCCAGTTCATATTTCTCAAACTTGTGTTTAATTTTTATTCAAGTTTGTGACTGGGTTAATTTGTAGACTAGCGCAATTTTACCTACAATTTCACAACAAAAATTTTACAATGTGAATTTTACAAAATGGCCGTGTCAAAAAGCTTAGTTAGACAGTCTCACTTTTTGGGTACCAAAGTGAGAAACCTGAGAAAACGCAACCACTTAACTATGGAAGATCTTTCTGCACGCTGTATTCGCATCAATTCAGAATACGCACCTTCGGTTTCCTACCTTTCGATGATTGAGAGGGGAAAACGTGTTCCAAGTGTAGAAATGTTGAAAGTCATCGCGGAAGTGTTCCAAAAAGATCCCGCTTGGTTTCTTGATGATGAACCCGAGCAAACCGACATCACGCCAGAAAAAGGCAATCGAGGTGGTATCAGTGGTATGGCCTTGGAACCCAGCTTTCTGTTTTCCAATGATATTTTACAAATCGCGATTCCAGAGATGCTTTCTCAAACCGGCATTACTGGCAGACAGTTCGCGCATTTGCTTATTCGAGCTCATCAGGAAAGCCTGCAAAACCACTTCCCTGACTTAGAAAGAGCCGCAGAAGAGATAGGCCAGAAGCGTCTTAATCTTGCGGTTGAAGATCTGTTTGATATCGCCAAAAGTCTGGGACTCAACATTCGCTGGGTGAAAAGAACCCCTCACGATGTAGTGGATGAACTTGGGGTCAGCGCCAAACAACTCGTTACCTCTTTTTTCGAACCGCCAGATACCATTTATCTCAACGAAGTCTTGCGCCAATACCCAACTCGTCTCAAATACGATTTAGCGGTGTATATCGGTCATAATGTGCTGCACAGCAAAGACGGACTGAAAAACGTCTTATCAGTCGGACACTCCAATAGTTGGGAAGAGCAACCGAATTCTCAATCCAGCTCTGAACTGAATTCACAAGATATTCTTCAGGCATGGCGTGATTTTGAATCCAGCTTTTTCGCCGGCGCGCTGCTTTGCCCGAAAGTACCATTTCGTCAGTTGTTGGATAGAAATGGTTATGAGATCGATGTGCACAAGAAAGCAGGAGTATCCCCATCTGTTGCGATGCGCCGAATGACGGTGGTTTCTCCCTACCCTCACTGGCATTACTTTGATGCTTATGGTCCTGGTAAACTCAAAGCGGTTTATCGTGGTAATGGTATCCCTCTTCCTTGGGGCAACATGCGTAAAGTGCATGATCCTTGTCAGCACTGGGCTGTATTCAGACGCCTAGCCGAGCCTCAGGAAGGAAGTTCTGCACAGATCTCAATCCTAAACGTCGGTGACGAGCCAAGAATCTACTGCTGTGAATCAATCAATGTGTTAGACGCCGCAGGAAATACGCGCGTGCTCTGTGCTGGCGTCGATTTAAACCCAGCAATTGCGGCGCAGGGCGGAGATGCAAACGCCATAGCTGAAGAGTTGAAATCTTCTTGTGTCAGCCAAGGCGGTACCACCATTATTCCAACACATATTAAAAAGGATTTAAGAACCATCGCTCGTATCCTTAATATCAACTGGATTGAGAGAGGTATTGAGGGAGATGCGAGGCTAATCTGTTCGAGGGGCGCCGTGTGTCCGAGAAAACCGAGCTGCTATGCTAAATGCGCAGATTCAGACGAAGATTTGATATGAAATTTCTTCTTCAGACATGAAAAAACAGATAAAAAAAAGCCAACCACAATACCCGTGATTGGCTATAGATATGTGTGAACAAAATAAATTCACTAACAACGTCAGTTGGCTAGGTGATCCTTGGCTTAAAAGGATCACACTAATTAATGCAGGTAGTGTGCCAACTTTTTTTTGCACAGAAACAGGCCACATTGTACATAAAACATGCCGTTTCATTACAACCAATATCATAACGAAATTGCAGAATGCAAATATTTGCAATTTGCAATGTAAGGCGCTACGCAATTTGATGTAAGAATCGAATGATTAAGCCAAACCATTCTTGACAGCATACATGGCTTCATCGGCAGCTTTGAGCATGTCATCAATATCGACAAATTTGGAGTGATAGAGGATATAACCAACACTGGCATGTATGTTCAGAAGCGTTTTATCGTAAATAACTGGCGAATCTGATATCGCCTTTTCTATCGTTTTGCTGATGAGTTCCAAATCTGCAACTCGATTGATACGTGGTAGGAGTATTAAGAACTCGTCGCCCCCCATTCTCGATACGATATCCGAAGCGCGAAGCGCCGACAGTATTCGCTCAGAACAAGCAATAAGAACTTTATCCCCTGCATCGTGGCCGTACTTATCATTGATGGATTTAAACTTATCCAGATCAATGTTCACAATGGCAAAACTGTTCTTTCCTTTCGACCTTTCAGCCAATTCAAAAAAGTGTTGCAGTGTGAACATAAAATAACGGCGGTTTGGTAACTTGGTCAGTTCGTCAAACATGGCGCGCTCATTGGCAATGGTGTACAGGCGATAAATGATGAATGCCAGAATGATCAATATCAGCAATACAGGGTAGCCTTGCAGACGAACGATGTTGCTTTGATACCAAGGGAGCTGCTTGAGGACGTCTTTCTTTTCTGAAGCTGCAATTACCCAGCTTCCATAAGGGAAGTTGACGATTTCTGTCGCAAAGGCGTTATCAAACGTACTCGATTCACCAAAGAAGACTTCCCCTTGAAAGCCTGAACTATCAAAGCCACGAATAGCAAAGTTGTAAGAGTAGCCGAAAGTCTCGACACCAGATTCCGAAAAAAGCGAATCCCAGTTAATGACAATACTGCATACTCCCCAATATTGGCTGTTGATTGGCGGGTCAGTAAAGATTGGAACACGCGCAACGATGGCTTTGCCGCCTTGAACTAAATTTACTGGTCCAGAGATAAAGATATCTTGAATTTCTCTGGCCTTATTAATCGATTTCCACTGTTGCGGAACCGTTCTGTAATCCAACCCAAGTGCCGCTTGATTACCTTCCAATGGATATATGTATTTGATGACATCGTTGGGTGCCAAACCCACACCCTTAACGTGTTTGCCTTTACGCAGCACACTCGCTGCTACCTGCGGCCAATCAGTGATATCAGCGTCGGGACGCAATGTGACCAAGGCCTGCAGACCATTCGCAGCATAAATATCAGACAAAATAGAAGCTTCGAGGCGAAATCGAATTGACAACATCTCTTCTTTAGCTCGAGTGTATAGCCCCTCTCTCATGAAATTTCGCTGGCTAACATTGAAGGATTCAATCAGGCCAACAAAAATTAAGAGAAAAATCAGCAGTAGTGTTCTAACTATCCATAGCTTGCCTGAGATAGCTCCCATGCAACGTTCCTTCCACTGTGCAGTGATTAACTACAGTATTATTATGTCGTACGTAGACACGACGACGATCTTTTTAAATGTAATACTGCTTGGCCAATCCCAAGCCAAATAATCGTACATCTTAATAATAATATTATGGATATAACTTATGGAATTTGCGTTGTTTTCCCTTAACGAAAGTGACAACAATTGGATAGAGTTGCAAAATGCGCGCTTATTTTATGCACCCAATTTTCTATCGGAACAACAGGCAGACCAATGTTTTCTCAACCTCAGAGATGAATTGGATTGGCAGCAGGAGAAGATCCAAATGTTCGGTAAACAAATTCTGCAACCCAGATTGCAGGCTTGGCACGGAGATAAACCCTACACCTACTCTGGATTATCAATGCAGCCTCAACCATGGACACCTACCTTGCTGAACCTTAAGTCTCGCTGTGAATCCGTCGCCAAACATACCTTCAACTCTGTGTTGGCCAATTTATATCGCGATGGACAAGACTCTATGGGTTGGCATCAGGACAATGAAATTGAGCTGGGCACCAATCCTGTCATTGCGTCACTTACCCTTGGTGAATCTCGCCGATTTGTATTACGTCATCTCTCCACCAAAGAGAAATACGAAGTCGAACTCGGACACGGTTCTTTATTGATAATGGCGGGTGAAACTCAACACTATTGGCAGCACAGCGTTCCCAAAACGGCCAAAGCCAAAGAAGAACGCATCAATCTTACTTTTCGCTATATCAATTGACCCCTTGTAGTCACACTGAACTGCGTTAGGAATTCACACATAACTGACTCATTGCTCACACAAATTGGTTCGTCACCATTGATACTAGTGAAAATCATTTTTCAGTATCAGTATCATCATGTTATTACGGAAGAAATACATCGCGTTTAGTATCGGAGCTTCACTACTTCTGCTTTCTGCTTTGTCAAATTGCACGGAAACCACACAGCTTCAAACTCAACAAGAAGAAAAAAGTTACCAGTATTTCGCCGACGTTATTAGAAACACCTATGAGAGTCAGCTTTATACCTTGCCAGCATTTCAAGAAGGTCACTATGCGCTACGAATGTTTCGCCAAACGTCTAACGAAAAGTACCAAGCCGCGATCTGGAGTGATCTGGCTAGAGTCGCAAGTCGGCTGAACCGTTATGCGGACGAAGTACATACTCCGGAACAGATCTATATGCATAGCCAAAAGAGGCTCGCAGGTTATTTAGACGAAACCGATGAACGTTCGAAACTTCGCTATAACGTCACCAAACATAATCCCGAATACCTTTATTTAGGCGTTGGCCTTTTGGGTTCGATGGCCCGCGCTGATGAGTATGGTTTAAAACACAAACAGGATGCGAAACTGCGTGAAATCATTCGTCGTTACGACTTTACTAAGTATGCGACGGACCAAGGCATGATCAAAGCGTGGGCGGCGCAACTCGCCAATCAGGTGTACTGGCTGAAGCAGCTGGGTGAGCAGGATGTGGTAATGCCATTTACTGAAGCTTTCCGTAATACCTATCCGGACAGTGAAGATGAGCATCTCACCAATCAACAGTTCGGTAATAAGCTGTATGGCATGACACACATTATTTTTGCTGATTCACAATACTATCAGCATGCTGTCAATGAAGCGGATCATCAGTGGATCTACGATTATTTTCGCAACAACATTGATACGATTTTGCTAAAAGCCAAAGAAGACATCATTGCAGAGGTTGGAATATCTTTTCTTCTCGCTGGGCTAAACAATGATCCAGTGGTAGAAAAAACCAGACAGCACATCAGAGACGCCATCAATCGCGATCAAGGTATGATTCCTTCCACTTCCGGTGATTTCGATTTGAGTTACGGTGAGCACCGCAATGTGCTAGCGATTATGTTACTTGACTGGCAACAAGTGAACGCCATTCCAACAATCGAAAAACAGCCGCAAATTTTTGCTAGCCTGCCATACGGGTTGGTATCAAAATAGAAATCAACACCTCCCAAAACGGTGATTGAAAACTAACAACCAAGGGCGCAGATAATTGCGCCTTTCAATTATTCAGCCTCTCAACAAAACTCTTTTGTTTCCCATTTCATGTATGCATAAAACAGAGCCTAGATACCAATTAGTGGCTTCCCTCAACTTTAGCATGAGCTAAAACAACCAAGTTTAGTCAGAAAGGTGAAAGGCATCACAAGATTTCTTGTTCTTTTGGCCTTGCTTCCATTTTTTTCTCCTAGACTTTAACCGAGTTGGTTTGTGTCTAGGACAATACTAATAATGAATAAACTGATGGGACATCAGTTGAAGGAGATGGCGGAGATAAGTTCAGTCAGGAAACACAAAGTCATATTATTAAGTTCGCTTTTATCAATCATGGTTTTTACTCTTTACGGGTATCACCATTTAACGAACAATAACTTTATCTTTGGTTTTCTGTGTGTTGTTAGTCTCTTAGTCACTACTGCGAATCTGATTTACCTGCTAATTGCAAAAAACGCTAAATATACCGACGTTATCCTCACTTCTGTGTTGCTGACGCAGGCATTTATGGTTTTTATTTATGGGGCGGAATTAGAAAACCGCTTGTTGTGGGTATATCCGATTCTTGCCGCCGTTATATTCATCAATACCTTCGCAATTGGCTTGATCATCAGTTGTACTTACTGCACTTTGGCAGGTATCGCAATTTATGGTCATCTCGTAATAGTGAGCACTGACATTCTTGCGGCTGAACGCTTTTTCATCAGCCTTATAGCCATGTGCGCTGTGTGCAATACTTCATCCTACTTTTATTCCAAAGCAATAAACTACATAACCTCACTCTACTTAGAAGGAATTGAAAAACTTGCCTATCGCGATCACCTCACGGGTCTAGCCAACCGCTGGAGTTTTGAAAACTGGGCGACAGGGAAGCTATCAGAAATACCAAACGACGAAAGAATTACAGCATTGGTCTTTTTGGATATTGATAATTTCAAACACATCAATGACAGCTATGGCCATGAAATGGGTGATAAAATTCTAAAGAATTTTGCACACCGAATTAAGAACAACGTCCGAACAAGAGACAGAAAAACTCACAAAGCTGATTTCTCAATAGCGAGATATGCTGGCGATGAGTTTGTGTTGCTACTTTATGATGTGAAATCGTTAAAAGATCTCGACAATATCCTTCACCGGATATGTCATCTATTTGACAGTAAATACAAAGATAAACAA
The DNA here is from genome assembly GCF_054051265.1 of Vibrio sp. C8. NCBI lineage: Bacteria > Pseudomonadati > Pseudomonadota > Gammaproteobacteria > Vibrionales > Vibrionaceae > Vibrio > Vibrio sp. C8. The sequence goes on along the minus strand of NZ_JBPAOE010000002.1, from coordinate 63,649 downwards.
CTACTTAGCAATGTCACCATCAGCGTGGGTGCCGCTCTCTACCCTCAAGATGCCGACAATCTAGCTGAACTCACACGCTGTGCTGATAAAGCGATGTATGCAGCCAAGCACAATGGTAAAAACCAATACTGCTATTACCAGAATGTCGGTGACTATCAAACTCAACTTCTGAATTATCCAGACAGAAAAGTCACGCCAATACACAGAGCTACTGAGTTAAATACATAACCCCCAGAGCGAGTAGCGCAATCAGTACCATAAACATCGCATATTGATGTGAACTTCGTTTACCTCTTTTCGCCTTAGCTTGTTTTCTATATTCAGCAAAACGAGATCTACGAGCCACTTCAATAATTGACGGTGTTTCGCTTTCTTCGATTGCTTCGCGCTTTTTCTGCGCTTTATTCGCTGCACGAGTGTATCTGTGTAACTGATCGACGGTAAGATCATCATCAGGATCATAGCGAGGGTTCTGGTCGTTATGTTTAGGAAGAACAGCCATTGCAACCTCCTCGTTAATATTACGCGTACTCAAAGTATAGACCAAACGCGAAATCAAATAACAAAGCGGCTACCTATCACTTATTCGAAATTATTGAATGACATCCTCGACTAACACCTCTCATCCTTTGTTTCATCCTCTACTACAATTCCACCATAGAAACAAAAGGTCAATCGACCTCATCTACCATCTAAAGCTACGGTATAAACATTATGAATACACAACGTGAAATCCGCCAAATCATTCCAGCGCAGCCTACGTCAGACGGTGATGGCGTAAAAATCAAGCGTGTAGCTGGTTTCAACAACGCTTCTTTTTCTCCGTTTTTGATGGTGGATGAACTCAAATCAGACCAGCGTAAAGATTATGTCGGAGGTTTTCCTCCACACCCACATCGCGGAATTGAAACACTGACCTATATGCTAAAAGGCCATTTTGAGCATAAAGATCATATGGGAAATGTTGGCTCACTTCGCTCGGGTGGCGCTCAGTGGATGGCAGCAGGGCAAGGTGTGATCCATAGTGAAATGCCTATTATGCAAGATGGCGACTTACACGGTTTCCAAATTTGGATTAATCAGCCAGCGCGCGACAAAATGAAGCCAGCTCAATACCACGATTTTCAACCAGAAACGATTACAGAATTCAGAGATGAAAAACTGGGGTTATTGAGAGTTCTATCGGGTGACATTACCGCTAATGGTACAGATTTACAGGGCCCACTGACAAAAACTGGTGTACCAGCTACAGTTGCTGATTGGCAAACCAATGCTGGCAGTGCAGTGACACTGCAAACACCTGCGCACCACAATGTTATGCTTTACGCTTACAAAGGCAGTATCAAAGTCGGCGAACGAGCTCTGATGCAAGGTGAGTTTGCGTTACTGTCTAGCGGGGAATCATTCTCTATGACGGCGAACGATACCAGTGGTGTGTTGATTTTCAGCGGTGAACCAATCAATGAACCTGTAGTTCACTATGGCCCATTTGTAATGAACTCAATTCAAGAAATTGAACAAGCGATTAATGATTACAACTCAGGCTTATTCCAAACATATTAATGATTCAATTTGAAAGACCGCTTTGGTTTTTCTGTGGCTCATTGGTTGCAACTATCTGTTTAACAACTGTCTGTTTAGCAAACAATGAGCATCCAGACAAAAAGAGAATAATCCACTGCCCATTCCTTTTTGCTTTGCCACACTAGTAATCTAACTAGTGTGGCTTTTTCTCATTATAAGTATTCGCATAGATAGGCAGTATCAGTGTCAACTTTGACTTCAAATGAAGCATTGCCAGCCACTTCAAATGCGTCACCACTTTCAAATGTCGTCCAGTCTTTGTCACCAATTCGTTTAATCGTGAGAGCACCTTTTACCACTGTCATACATTCTGGGTTACCCGTATTGAACGTGTAACTTCCCGGCAACATAACTCCGACAGTGACATCTTTATCTGCGTGAGTAAAACCTAGAGACTTAACAGAGCCTTCAAAGTAAGTGTTTTCCTTAATCATCATTCTTCCTTGTAAATTATCAATTAATGGTTGTTCCATCGACAGCGTAATGTTTTAACGCATTACCTGTTTTGATTCAAGACGCAAAATACCCAGATTATCCTTATTGATTTATAAATAATCGAGCCTCCCTGTTCATCTTCGAATGTCACAATTGGTAACCCTCCTTGTGACTTTTGGTTATTGTCTGTGCTGTAATACATACCAACGAGCCCAGTAGAAAGCGAAATCCATTCGCACACTTTCAAACTGATGCTATTTGATGGTACTTTTAGCACGCTGTAAGAATGAACTTACAAAATGAACAAGCAGTCGGAGTCGTAAGGATCGGTTGATCCAAATATTCATATGTCAAAAGAAGCAATATTTAAATCAGTATTTGCCACAACCTTAGGCGTCGCAGCTTTGCTTTGTGGAGCACTCATTTACTTTGGTTACCAAGCTTATACCAATCCATCCCAAGTATATGGCTCATGGATTGAGATTAATGCGCCAGGCTATCGTACTGAAGTGATCACTTTGAGTGACCAAGGTGTGTTCCGCAATCACCGCTTAATCAGCACCAGTTTTGAATATGATGGTAAAAACATCAAGATCGAAACTGGGCAAGGCCGTTCTGTTTATGCCTTAGCCGGCACAGAGAACTCACCGCAATTAAAGCGAATTCAACCAGCATCTCCAATTCAACGTTTTATTAAACAAGGCTTTGAAGATACCGTTGATTCACAAAGTGCAGTAGAAACGCGCCGCAGCGCGATAACTAGCCACTTCGACCGGGATTAACCGGTCAACACGGTATCTTCAGGGTATTTCAATAGGGTTGGTTGCGGGGTCGCAAGCATATAAGCCAATGTCAGCGGCCCGATACGGCCGATGATCATCACTACCACCATAATGTATTTACCAACTTCAGAAAGCTCAGCCGTCAGCCCTGTTGAAAGCCCGACGGTGGCAAAGGCTGAAATCGTTTCAAACAATATATGATCAAAACTGGCGTTTTTTTCGGTAATCATAAGCAGAAACATAGCGATCGTTAGCAACGCACCACTGACAACAATAATCGCTAGTGCTTTCGTTACCGTAGGCCAGTTGACGGTGCGCTGAAACATCACTACATGTCTCTTCTGACGTAAAAATGACCACGTAGCAACAAACGCTACGGCAAAAGTTGACACTTTAATCCCGCCCCCCGTTGATGTAGAACCTGCTCCGATAAGCATCAAAATGATCATTACCAATAAAGCTGGACGAGTATATTGAGCAAGATCGACACTGTTAAAACCTGCGGTTCGAGCGGTTGCAGACTGAAAAAATGCCGCTAACCATTGAGCTTCTATATCCAGACTTTGCATGGTGTTTGGATTGTGCCGTTCTAACAACCAGAACAACACGGTACCTATAAACAACAAGGTCGGTGTTGCGGTGAGCATGATTTTGGTATGCAAACTCAGACGATGAAAGCCTTTGCGCCAGTTCGTCCAAACATCCCCGACAACTGTAAATCCCAACCCACCAAATATAAATAAACTGGCGAGAGTAATAATCACTAAAGGATCGCCCACATAGCCCGTCATGCTGTCCGAAAACAAGGAGAAACCAGCGTTATTAAACGCTGATATGGCATGAAAAAGCGCATAAAATAGGCCTGTTGACCAGCCAAACTCAGGAACCCAGCGAAACGATAAAATCACAAACCCGATAAATTCTGCGATTAAAGCAAAAGTGATGATTCTTGTGACCAGTCTGCGTAGATTGATCGCACGATCTTGTCCCAACGCATCTTTTGCCAACGCCTGTTGATACAAGCTCAGACGCACACCGAATAGGTACAAAAGTACCGCAGACAGAGTCATCTGCCCCAGCCCGCCTACTTGCATTAACGCCATCAACAGAATTTTGCCCGCCAAAGTAAAATGTTGCCCTGTATCAACCACACCAAGCCCGGTCACACTGATTGCCGAAGTTGCTGTAAATAGCGCGTCGGCGAAGCTTAAGCCGGAAACAGAAAAAACAGGTAACGTCAGCAATATAGCGGAAGGTATCAGAACCCAAAGGAAGCTGAGCAAGATAATCTTCGGCTCAGAGCTTTTCTTTTCGTCATGTTTTTTATCTAGAGGATAGAAAACACCGCTGCGAAATAGACTCATAAAGATTTCAACTTAGCCATTAATACATCTTTAGGACCTGCGACAATTAACATATCCCCTATTTCCATCACTTTATCAAGATCTGGATTTTTGATGATTTCAGGGCCACGTTTAAAGCCTAGAACCTGAATCTCATCGTTCTGACATAAACTCAATTGCCCAAGAGTTTTGCCCATCAAGCGAGAACCAATAACCACTTCGGTCATGGCGAGATTGCTGCCTAACTCCTGAAATTCTAACACTCGCTTATCCAGCATCTTTCGGGCAACGCGTACGCCCATATCACGCTCGGGCATAATGATGTGGTCAGCGCCTATTTTTTGCAAAATCTTCGCGTGAAACTTGTCGTTCGCTTTTACCCAAACAGACTTAACACCCGATTCTTTCATTACAAGCGTAGTAAGAATCGATGCATTCACATCTTCACCGATTGAAATCATCACCATGTCATAGTCACTGAGTTTTAACTCTTCTGCGGTATCTTCGAGTGTACAGTTAGCGACAACCGCTTGGGTGACAAACTGCGTTGCAGCTTTCACCTTGTCTTCATTTACATCAACAGCCAACACTTGTGCACCAGCGTCTGCCAACTCTTGGCAAACAGATAAACCAAAACGTCCTAAGCCGATGACGGCGAATTGCTTATCACGAATCTTCATTTAATTGCCTTACTGACTCAAATGGTTATGCAGCACCAATGGCTCTAACCTTAGTAATTAAAACCGTTACCAAACTTATTGAATAATGTGGGGCGACTTTTTAGATAGCATAGAATGCCTTTAAAAATTCGCCACTTAACTCACATAATCTAGAGAATAAACCTACTTTCTGTTAATTTAGATGAGAAAAATGACATCAAATTTGGATAGTTATGAACGAATTATTAACACAGCTTCAAACTTCACAGTACCTCAAAGGCTGGGATAACAGCGTAATTTTCATCACGTTAGCAAGTTTAATTGCATGGGTGATTTGGCGATTCGTTTATAACCACTTATCCAATATCAGTGAAAAAACCAAGTTTCACTGGGACGACTTAATACTACATGCCTTAAAAACCCCAATTAGTACCTTGATTTGGTGCTGGCCCGCAACGATATCTCTTGGGTTGCTGTTAGATGATAACATTCAAAGCAAATTCAGTTGGTTAGCGACAAGTAAAAAGCTCATGCTTGCCGCTATATTTATCTGGGTTCTGATTCGCTTAGCCATCAATATCGAGCAATATCTTCTCCAAGACAAGAGTCGTGATGAAACAACCATACAAGCCGCGAGTAAAGTTGCCCGTCTCATCATCTTAACAATAGGTTTGCTCTCAGTGATGCAAACGCTAGGAGTGAGCTTGCGAGGCTTGTTGACTTTTGGTGGTGTCGGAGGCTTGATAGTGGGTCTTGCTGCAAAAGATCTACTTTCCAATTTCTTTGGCGGACTGATGATTTACTTCGATCGTCCTTTCAAAGTCGGTGAATGGATTCGTTCTCCAGATAGAGAAATAGAAGGTACCGTAGAACGTATTGGTTGGCGTATGACCATCATACGTACATTTGATAAAAGACCACTGTATGTACCAAATTCTGTGTTCAGCAATATTATTGTTGAAAACCCTTCACGAATGAAAAACCGTCGCATCTACGAAACTATCGGTTTGCGTTATCAAGATGCCGATAAAATGGAGACCATCGTCGCACAGGTGCGCGAGATGTTAGAAAATCACCCAGATATCGATGCGCAGCAAACGCTGATTGTCAATTTCAACGCGTTTGGCGCCTCATCACTCGATTTCTTTATCTATACCTTCACGGAAACCATTAACTGGGTTCGTTTTCACGAAGTGAAGCAAGATGTGATGCTGAAAGTGATGGAGATCATTCATCAAAATGGCTCCGATATCGCCTACCCAACTCGCACTCTAATGATTGAGCCAAAAGAAGCGCCTTTGTTCGACGAATGATCATTAACCAATGAGATGGAATATAACGGTTCCCCTACCTACTCAAATAAATAAGGGGAATCATGATATTAAGGACGATTTATGAATAGTACGGCGATACCGCACCACACGGTAGACTCCAAAGCGCGGCTTTTTGGGCAGGGTACCGTAGCTATGCTGCCACTTAGTGTCGCGGTTCTGCCTTGGGGTTTGCTTGCAGGCTCCTTTGCAATTGAGGCAGGGCTAAACCCTTTTGAGAGCCAAGCGTTATCCGCGATCTTATTTGCGGGTTCCGCTCAGTTAGTTGCAACAGGGATGATAAAAGCGGGTGCAGGCTTAATGACCATGCTGATCACCACCTTCTTCATTACTTCGCGTCACTTTCTTTATAGCGTCTCGATGAGAGGGAAAATCAGCCCACTACCTACCCGTTGGCGTGTGATTCTCGGGTTTCTACTTACTGATGAACTGTTTGCATTATGCGGTCAACAAAGTGAAAAACAATTTAACCGCTGGTATGCATTGGGGGCTGGCTTTAGTTTCTATTTAATCTGGAACCTAGCCACTTTGGTTGGAATTGTGGCGGGAAGTTACATTCCGTCGCTCAATTCTATTGGTTTAGAGTTTGCAGTTGCAGCGACTTTTATTGCAATTGTTGTCCCAAACGTTAAGAGCATTCCGATTCTTATTTCCGTGCTTACCGCATTAATACTGTCTGTTACTCTGACAATCTTTAATGTAAACGGCAGCTTAATGTATGCCAGCGTTGGCGCTATGTTAACGGGATATTTCAGCGAACTAGCCTTAGCGAAAAAGACACCAAGCAACAAAGAAACGGGAGATAAAGCATGATTATTCTCTCCATCTTGGCCATGACCTGTTTGGTGTTCCTCAGTCGGTATTTATTTCTTGAACCCAGACTGCCACTAAGACTTAGCCCGGGGGTACAGAAGCTGCTCAGCTATTCCAGCCCAGCGGTATTAACGGCAATTTGGGCACCGATCGTTTTTACGCACGAAAGTCAGCTCAATACCTCGTTCTACAACCCTTATCTCTGGGCTGCGATACTAGCAGGTATCATTGCTTGGAAAACGAAAAACGTACTACTCACTACTGTAGTGAGTATGGCGGTATTTCTGGTACTTAACTTGGTTGTTTGGGGATAAACAAGAAAAGGGAAAACGAAATCAGTTTTCCCTTCTCAGACCGCCAATAAGAATAAGAAGTAAGAAGGGAAAATACAGCCGATTATTCAGCCGGCCATTCAATCTCGATAAGTGTGGTATCACCGCTTTTCAAACGACCTAGGAAAACATCGCCACGATGAACTTCTCCCACACCCTGTGGAGTACCTGTCATGATGATGTCACCATCAAACAAAGTGGTGTATGACTTTAGTTCCTGCAAAATCATATCGGGTTTGAACATCATCTGCTCAACGCCACCCGCCTGTACTCGGACGCAATTAATCAGTAATTCAAGATGCAAAGAAGCAATATCAATCCCTTCTAGCGGAATAAAACGGCTGAACACTGCTGATCCGTCAAAAGCCTTTGCACGTTCCCATGGTAAGCCTTGTTTTTTCAATACAGATTGTTGCTCACGCTTGGTGAGATCCAAACCCAAACCAACTGCGGCATACTGACCATCTTTAATCATGAAACAGATCTCTGTTTCGTAGTGCAGAGTCTCCTGATGGAAAGAATTCAATATCGAGGTTACGCTGCTGTTGGGCTTATTAAACACCACCATTTGATCAGGAATGGCATTATTTAACTCTTTAATGTGCTCAACATAATTACGTCCAACGCACACCACCTTCGAGGGGTAAACGTGTTGCTCATCTAATCGAACCGAGTTCATTTTTCTTCCTTGAACATTGAATGAGCACAAATTTTATCTTATCCATACAATTCAACAACTAAATTGATGAATCTATAACTAGAACTAAGATCTTTGACCCGAATTTCTAAGTTCAAGACAACTTCGTAATGACCTTTTCGCAAAGTGTTTTTAACGAAATCAGGTCATCCAATTCAAGATCCAGCTTACATAACATAGCGTTAGGTACTGATAACGCTTTTTGCTTTAGTGCAAAACCATCATCCGTAAGGAAAAGCTCACGTACACGTTCATCAGACTGACCACGTTTGCGCATCACAATACCTTTGCTTTCGAGGCGCTTTAAAAGCGGAGTCAATGTGCCTGAATCGAGATGCAATCGCTCACCAAGAATTTTTACGTTAATACCGTTTGTCTGCCACAGAACCATCATCACTAAGTATTGCGCATAGGTAAGATCAAGAGTATCAAGCAATGGTCGATACGCACGAATCACGGCGTTGGCTGCGCTATACAAAGGAAAACATACCTGTTTATCAAGCAGCAGTAGCTCTTCTGTAGCAAGTGAATCCGTATTCTTGCCTGTTACACAATGACTCATGTTTCTCTCTCTCAAAAATAAATTGTGCACAATATACTTGCATTCTACCTAAAGATCGATTTAATATTGCAAACAATTAGATTGCACACAACATATATTAAGGTGATAAACATGGCGACTATCTACACAACTAAAGCAACAGCACTAGCAGGCCGTAACGGTAAAGTTTCAACAGATGACGGTTTACTGTCTGTAGACTTGAGCTATCCAAAAGAAATGGGCGGTAACGGTACAGCAACAAACCCAGAGCAGCTATTTGCAGCAGGTTACTCAGCCTGTTTCTCAAACGCGATTCTTCATGTTGCTCGCGAAGCAAAAGTAGCGCTTAAATCCGCACCGGTAACTGCTGAAGTGGGTATTGGTCCTAACGAGACAGGTGGCTTTGCTCTAACTGTTAGCCTTGATGTTCAATTAGACCTTGAAGAAGCACAAGCTATTGAACTGGTGAAAACCGCTCACCAAGTATGTCCTTACTCAAACGCAACTCGTGGAAATATCGCTGTTGCTCTGACAGCGAATGGCGTAAAAATCGCTTAATTTATCGAGAATTAATATTCAATAAGCTCGCCCTGTGCGAGCTTTTTTGTGAATCACAATAATGACAACAAGTTGAAATCAAACCGTCATTAAATCCGTTTACCTTTACCAACAGCAAAGTAATTAGTTCAAATACTACAGGTATCTTGTAACTAACGATGTTTGCTTGGTTTAAATACTCCCAAGATAAATCCTTTTGACCAAACATTCGTTTGGTCTTTTTTTTGCACCATATCACAGCGTTGTGCGCCATGAAGATGCACATGACGTTACTGCACAAACACGCAACATCCACATAACTTATTGTAAATAAAGAAAAACAATTATTGGCATAGTAAATGCTAAATAGAAAATACAAATGCAGGCAGCGTTTGTGCTTCTTTTCAGTGATAAGGCAGAAATCACTGGTCACTTCATGTTCTTTCGACCTCCTACTAGGAGGTCTTTTTTTATCTGCAATTTACCTCAAAGATTCTGAACAGCTTCAACAGATAATCTCCATTGGTTTCGCTGTAAATTGAACGTATGATTCACCCTACTATCTACTTTGTATAAGCTTTTCAAATGAACGGAAAACACCAGCCAATCCATGGCGCTTTTTGGATGTTAACAGCGGGGTTAGCTTTTGCTGTTGTGAACAGCGTAACGCAAATTGCGACCATCAAGTTCGGACTTACTTCAACTACGGTTGCATTGATTCAGTATGCCGTCGCGATTGTGGTTATTCTGCCATATCTCAAAACGCTGGGAATTCGACGTTCTTTACGTACCCAACATTTTGGTTGGCACGTATTTCGTGTTTTCTTAGCCGTGATAGGTATTCAATTATGGTTATGGGCACTTGCCTACCCAGTGCCTATCTGGCAAGGCATTGCTTTATTGATGACTTCTCCGCTATTTGCCACTGTCGGTTCTGGCTTAATTCTGAAAGAAAAAGTGGGAATCGCTCGTTGGGGAGCTACGCTAACAGGCTTTATCGGCGCAATGATCATTCTTGAACCGTGGGCTGAAGACTTTAGCTGGGCGACACTGCTTCCTGTTGGCGCTGCGTTTTTCTGGGCATGTTATTCACTGATGGTAAAAAAACTCTCTTCGGTCGATAACCCGTCCACTATGGTTGTTTACCTGTTGCTGCTGATTACGCCCTTTAACCTGCTTTTAGCGATTCCTGAATGGCAAACACCTGTCGGCGGCACGTTATGGGTATTACTTATTGCTGCTGGCGCGATGACAGCCTTAGCTCAGTGGTCGATAGTTAAAGCGTACTCTGTAGCGGATGCTTCCTTTGTACAGCCTTTCGACCATGCAAAACTACCGCTGAATGTTCTTGCTGGTTGGATGGTTTTCGGTTGGGTTCCACCGGGTAGACTATGGCTTGGGGCAATCATTATCATCTTGTCTGTCGCCTTCATTACTCAGTGGGAAGCAAAAAAGAGCCACGTTGAAATAAAAACCGCTTGAGTTCGTTCTTATGTTGTAAGTGATCAAACGAAGGTTAACTGGGTATCTATCAGCCATGACAAAGCCAATTAAAATAACTTTATATCGATGGGCAGGCAGCTTCGGTCCATTTAAAGTGAACATTCCGTGCGGCGAATGCACACTGACAAAAGACATACTTCTCGATACGTTTATAAACGAACTCGCGGACGTTCCTGTTGAATTAGAAGTGAAAGACTGGCTAACGCATTGGTGGGAACCTTTGAAGCACGGAGCTTGGCACGCACCAATTGTTATTCTTGAAGGACAAGTAGTGAGCCAAGGAGAAGCCCTAAACAGAGGTCTGCTGGTCCAAGCTGCGATTAAAGAATGGACAAAGCGTGACTCGTTGAAGGGCAATATCGTGTTTGGTAAAGAGACCTGCCCTTACTGCGCCAAAGCAAAACAGTTGCTGGACAAATCTGGCATCAGTTACCAGTACCATGATGTGGTAAAAGACAGCGCGGCGCTGTACAGAATGATTCCCGAGGTGAAAGCCATTATCGGAGATAAAACGCCCGTGACGGTTCCGCAAATATGGATTGAGGGCAACTACATCGGTGGATGCAGCGATTTAGAAACATGGTTAGCCCAACGAGATTTGAATCAAGAAAGCCTATCGAACGGAGAAAATGTTCATCTGATTCATCAGAAAGAGATTGGTTAGCCTATCGCCAATCGAATAAGCAAAAAGCCCTGAGACTATTAACCTCAGGGCTTTTTAATTACTGAAAGATTTTCTTAACAAACATCTTTATACGCGATGATTTCTTCGCTTTAGCTTTTCCGTAAAGCGTTTCTTTCATCACTTGTTTAACAACCACGTCACCCGCCACCATATAGGCTGATGCTAATTGAAAATTAATAGCTGTCTGCGAAAACTCAGTTAGCTTCTTTTCGGCTGCTGATAGGTTTTGCCTGCTGCTTGGTAAGTATCTTTATGTTTAACATCAAAATGGATATCGAAGAACCAAGCGACAAATTTAATCACATCGTCACCTTCATTCATAATATGCTCGACAAACTCTTGCTCTTCGCCTTGTTCATCCTGCTGCAAAAAGACGTGATAGATGCGTTGTTCACCATCAACTTCTGCCAATGCAAACTGGCCCGTTAACGACTGAGCGGCTTCCGCAACCTCTTTATCTTCGCTCGCTTTTAGCAGCTCTAGAGCCTGAGGTAGGTTCTCTTTCTCACATAAGCTTTTTACCAAAGCTTCAAATTCGTTTTGCTGCATAAAATCTCTCCTCAATAAAGTACGCGGCGGATTATATACGTAAAGCGGCAGACAAAGCATCTTCCCGTACATCTTTAAAACATAGGACAAAGCATCTTCCCGTACATCTTTAAAACATAGATAGTTAAAACATAAAAAAGCCCCATCAAACGATAGGGCTCTTGAAACATTAATGATCCAACGACTAACCTTCTTGAGGAACGTCTTTGGCATTTGAAGCAAGCATGCTCTCTTTGGAGTCGAGAATTTTATCAAGCTGAGCACGTCGAGCAAGAAATACGGACATCTCTTTTTTCGGTACCGAAGTTGCCATTGGGATATTCGCTTTCATAGCATCAACCGGACGACCACGAACGATCAATTCATAGTGCAAATGCGGGCCAGTTACACGACCTGATTTACCCGATAAACCAATGCGTTGACCACGAGTTACTTTCTGCCCTTTACGCACCAGTATCTTGCTCAAATGCAAATAACGAGTGCTATAGGTGTTGTCATGCTTAATCACAACATAGTTACCCGCATACGGATGGTTACGAGTCATTATTACTTGACCATCACCCGTTGACAGAATTGGCGTACCTATCGGAGTCGCGAAATCCGTACCATTGTGCGGAGCATACTGTCCAGTAACAGGGTGATGACGATTAGGATTAAAGCCCGATGACATTCGCCAATGTGTTTTTGTCGGATAACGTTGAAAAGCACGTTGAAGACTGTTGCCATCTTTGTCGTAATACTGACCATCTTTGTATAAATACGCAGAAACTTCGCTATTGCGGCTATAAATTTTAATCGCTTGAATTTCTCGGTTACCTGTCAGTTTTTCACCGACATACTGACGAGACTGAACCACTTCAAACTGGTCACCAGCACGTAAATCTCGGCCAAAATTCACTTTATCCTTCAACAAAGCGACGATTTGATCGATCTCAGCACTGCCCAAACCAATTTTATTCGCAGACTGGGAAAAGCTACCCTGAATTTCACCGACTAGAGCAAACTCTTTCCATCGGCTAGGTAAAGTTACGTCCTTATATTCAAAACTTCCATCTTCAACACGCGAATAAACCGCTCGCTCAACCAAACTAAACTCTAACTCCATCTTAGCCAGAGTTCGTTTGTTATCGCCTGACCAGAAACGCAGTATGTTGCCAGGCTTCAGTGTATCCAGGGCCAGATAGTTTAAGTCGGTTTCCATTATCTTCATCAGCTCTTGGTAGGAAAAACCAAGCTGATTAAAGATGCTACTTAAATTATCACCGGATTTGATTACATATTCGTAATCAGGAAGTGGCAAACTCTCTTGCTTTGTCTCGCCAAAAATCGATTCTACTACGTCTGATTCTTGGATAGATAAAGCAATACGTCGCTGATTTGACTCAGGAGTTGACGATAACAAGATGGCTGCAGCAGCTACAATAGGTAACCCTAGTGCAAAGGCTTTCTTTCTTTTTGAAAGCTCTGAAAATCGCAAAATAACAGATTTTGAAAGCACAACCTTACCTGTGTAAATCATTTAAAAAGAGGCACAGATTAAGGCTTTCTTAACAAAAAGTCATTATTGAGCGAGTAAAGAATAGTAAAAAGGCACAAAAGTGCCTTTTTAGAAGTATTGTTTATAGCGCAAGTTTAGCCTTCAGTAGCCAATCAACATTACTTTTAACTATATGGTATCTAAACTAATTTATTGGTGTGTGGATACCATGCAGTTATCTTCGCCATAGCCATTGGGAATATATTGATCAGCCTGTGGATCATTCACCCAAAGTTCTTCGTCTAAAAGATAACGGAACTGGTAATTAGAATCTTTTGGTAGGCGGGTTTTAAACTTAAACACACTGGATTTTGCAACTTTCTTCATCGGCTGAGGCTGCCAATCAAGAAAATCTGCAACAATAGAGACATTCGATGCGACATCCGGAGCATCCAGCTCAAATGTCACTTCTACTTCATCTTTTGTCTTAAAGAAACGCTTATTAATCATGTCAAACTCCATTTTTTGCTCAAAAAGTGTTCTGCTAGGCAAATGATAGAAACTCAAAAATAAACTTTCAACTTCAGCCAAGAAGTTTCCTCAAACAACTGAGTATCACTAAGCCATTATGCTACTATGCACCTACCCTGCTGAAACTGCGTTCCTAATTGGATAGAGATAGCTGATATTTCTCCGATATCGAAAACAGTATAGACACAGATTCCGTTGCTGCCTCAGAAAAAGCCACATTATTTTCATGGCTTAAAAGTGTCACGGTTACGTTGCCACCATTTTGTACCAACGATTGTACATCGACACGATCCCCTAAAAGCTGGCTGCTGACCATCACCATTCGAGATCTGAGTGAGTCATATTTAAATAAGGCTAAATAGTTGAATACGCCGGAGCCCTGATTCGAAACACGAATCACCGAAAGATAACCATGTTGCTCTTCAAAGCCTTCCAACTTAAGCATTAGTTGAGTATCCAATGCGACAGAGCCACGCTCGCTTCCCGAATCATAAGTGCCGCCCACCCAGCGCTGCTGCTCATCCCAAGACTCCATAAATGCAAAGCTTGGAGTTTCAGGAACCGGAACGGTGATTGGGTTGGGTACGTCCAACCCAAAAACAGCTTGAGCGATCAGGTCTTGCTTTATTGTTGTGGTGGGAAATTTCGCCATGATTTCTTGATCAGAAAGTGAGAAGCGATAGATCCCCGCCACAACAACGATAACGAGTAAAACGATAGGAGTGAGCAAAATCAGAGGAATAGGTAAAAGGCGTTTTTTCATAATGTTTGTAGTTTGATGTTTTATAAGGCGCGAACACTATAACCCAAGCTCTCTGACATTAAGAGTATTAAGCCAATAACCTATTGGTAAAAATTCATTACGAATGCCTCACATGAGTACAACTTTTCCGCTTGAAAAGCGCTTTTTTAGCGAAATTTCGCTGCAAAAAATCTATCTGAATCCTACCTTTACAGGATATGAAATGAGCGTAGAATCAGACGCCGTTCGATTACCACACCATTGTTAAGGCTATTGATATGTTTGCCATCTATGAATCCCATAAAGCAGGTCTGCTTAAAAGTAAGCATTGGTTAAATAATTTAAGTGCGGGATTGATAGTCGGGGTGGTTGCTCTTCCTTTAGCGATGGCATTCGCGATTGCATCAGGGGTGAAACCTGAACAAGGTATTTATACCGCGATTATCGCAGGCTTAATTGTCTCTATCTTCGGCGGTTCGCGAGTTCAAATTGCAGGACCTACCGGCGCATTTATCGTTATTTTGGCGGGGATTGTTGCTCAGTATGGCGTTAGCGGCTTGCAAGTCGCGACTATGATGGCGGGTGTCATTCTGCTTGTTCTTGGTGTAACCAAACTTGGCAGTATCATTCGCTATATCCCAGATCCAGTTATCGTCGGCTTTACCAGTGGTATTGGCGTCATCATTTGGGTCGGTCAATGGCAAGATTTCTTTGGCTTGCCTCAGATCAGCGGTGCGCATTTTCATCAAAAACTGATTTCTATTTTCCATGCGTTCCCACAATTTCATTTAACAACTACCTTGTTGGCTTTATTGTCTTTGGTGTTGGTCATTGCAGCGCCTAAAATTCCAAAGTTATCACGCATTCCGGGGCCGTTACTGGCACTGGTAGTGGTCACCACATTGCAGTATGTCGTCGGCTTTGAAGGCGTGCGCACCATAGGTTCTGCTTTTGGTGGTATCCCACAAGGTTTACCAGAACTCTCTGTTCCTGATATCTCGTTTTCTCAGATTATTCAGTTGATCGGCCCTGCTTTTGCTATTGCCATGCTCGGTGCAATTGAGTCTCTACTTTCTGCGGTTGTTGCTGATGGTATGGCGGGCACTAAACACAACTCAAACCAAGAATTAGTGGGCCAAGGCATTGCCAATATCATCGCACCTATTTTTGGTGGTATTGCGGCAACAGGGGCAATTGCCCGCACCGCAACCAATATTCGCAATGGGGGTAATAGCCCACTAGCGGGTATTATTCATGCGTTAACACTGGTTGTCATTTTGCTGGTGCTAGCTCCATTAGCGGTCAATATTCCACTCGCTACACTGAGTGCAATTTTATTCGTTGTAGCTTGGAATATGAGTGAAATTCCACACTTCGTTAAGCTAGTTAAACGAGCTCCCAAGGCGGATGTGGTTATTCTGCTTATCACCTTTAGCTTGACTGTTTTTGCAGACCTTGTTGTAGCAGTAAACATTGGTGTGATTATCGCTATTCTTCACTTTGTGAAACGCATGGCTTCGAGCGTTGAAGTGAAAGCATCAACACCAGAAGAATTAACCCCTGATTTACAGCGTCATGGAAAAAGCGCATTACCGCGAGAATTGGCTATTTATGCACTTGATGGACCGTTCTTTTTTGCTGCAGCCGAAACGTTTGAGCGTGTGATGACCAGCATTCAGGAAACTCCGAAGATTCTTATCATCCGTTTAAGATGGGTACCGTTTATGGACATTACCGGACTGCAAGCTCTAGAAGAAATCATCGAGAATTTCCATCATAAAAATGTCACAGTGCTCATTTCAGGGGCGAACCCACGCGTGACACAAAAGCTAGATAGGGCGGGAATTATTCATCTTGTAGGCGAAGAGAATGTATATAAAGAATTCGATGACGCACTGCGTGTAAGCTTAAATAGCATTGATAAAAATTCATTAACAAATTCAGACCCAACCTAACGCGAAAAAGTAAACATCTCCCCTTGTCAATCCTCTAATCTCAGCTCTTGGTCTAATAACCAAGAGCTTTTCTTTATAATTCTGTAACTTATAGAAAAAGAACCTCTTTCGACCCGCATTTTGATCTACAAGTCTGTGCCCGACTTCACATTAAGCACACAAATGATTTTATACAAATCCTTCACCAGTGTAACAATAACGAAACAAATCACCATGATTTGCCATTCTCAAAGTGCAAAGGAATGAATATTTACTCCTTTTTGTTGAATAGTATTGCTTAAGCATCAAAAAATAGATATTCTCGCGCCAATGAGTAAATACGGATGTTTAGTGAATTATTATACCAAGGACATGGTTTTAATTGACTAGTAGTAACACGAGAAAAATAATGCAAGATAACGCTCAAACACTAGACACGCCAGTAGAACAGAAGTCTGCTGGAAGCTTATGGATGTTCCTGATCCCTTCTCTGATCGGGGTGTTCCTATTTATGGCACCGATCAGTTATGACGGTTCATTCACCATTCCTGTTGCTGTATTGGCTAAGTCTGTACAAGCATTGTTTGGTGACTCTTTAGTGGCAATTATTACTACTATTATTGCTTTTATGTCGGTTGCTTCTTTTGCGACGAAACTTTTCAAACCGGCATTCATTGTTGATAAACCATTTTTAAACAGTCTGTTTAACCCATCATGGTTATGGCTTGCTGTACGAGTGATTGGTGGCGCAGCAGTCATCATGACTTTCTTCAAAGTTGGTCCTGAAGCTATCTGGGAAGAAAACACGGGTGGTTTAGTTCTAGAAGGCTTATTACCAACACTATTCTCAGTATTCATTTTTGCAGGCCTGCTATTACCACTATTGCTTAACTTTGGTTTGTTAGAACTCATGGGTGCACTATTAAGTAAAATTATGCGTCCTCTGTTCAACCTACCTGGCCGCAGTGCAATCGACTGTGTAGCTTCTTGGTTAGGTGATGGCAGCGTAGGTATCCTACTGACAAGCAAGCAATATGAAGACAAATTCTACACTCAACGTGAAGCTGCCGTTGTCGGTACAACCTTCTCAGCAGTATCTATTACGTTCAGTCTAGTGGTTATTGCTCAGGTAGAACTGGAACATTTATTCCTACCATTCTACGGAGCTATCTGTTTAGCCGGTTTTGTTGCAGCGATCATTATTCCTCGTCTGCCACCACTAAGCTTGAAAAAGAATACTTTTATTGATGGTTCAAAGCCTGATGCGGATGCGGATGCAATTCCAACAGGTCACACCTCACTTTCTTGGGGTATGAAACTTGCGCTAACTAAAGCAGGCCAAGTGAACTCATTCAAGTCAGTATTCGGCGAAGGTATTCGCAATGCTGTCGACATGGTATTCGGTGTACTTCCAGTGGTTATGGGCTTAGGTACTGTTGCTTTAGTTATTGCTGAATACACCTCTGTATTCTCGATTCTAGGTCAACCATTTATTCCTTACCTAGAGCTATTAGGCGTACCTGAAGCCGTTCAAGCGTCTCAAACAATTGTGGTTGGCTTTGCAGACATGTTCATTCCTGCAATCCTTGCCGCTTCAATCGACAATGAGATGACTCGCTTTGTTATCGCAGCAATGTCTGTTACTCAGCTTATCTACATGTCTGAAGTTGGTGCGCTAATGCTAGGCAGCCGAATTCCGGTTAACTTCGTAGAACTGTTCGTTATCTTCATTTTACGTACGTTGATCACGCTACCTGTTATCGCTGGTGTTGCACATTTGATTTTCTAAGTTCAGATTCGCAAACAAAAGGCTTCACTCGGTGAAGCCTTTTTTATTGTCTTGTGCAGAAATAATATAAAACTATCTCCATATCTCCCCAGAATTTCATTCACCTCATTGCATAAAATTCCAGTTATTAGTCCTAAATAACCTAGCTTAAGTACTATAAGTCTTAATAAAAAATAGAACTGGTTAGGTATGCACCGTATAATTTCGTAGGAACATCCCAGACAGGTCGTTTTTCAGACGATTTTTGTGCAAATAGCGATCAACATATAAAAGTGAATGAATGGAATGAAACGGATTTTAACTGCCTCTCTACTCTTTATTAGTACTTTCGCGTCTGCGTATGACTTAACAATAAAACTGCCAGATCAAGCACCGATTGTCCTGTCGATGACCCAACTCGAAAGCGAGTTACCTGTTGTCAATTTTACCACTAGCACTCCTTGGGGAAACAACCCCAACGCCGAAGTCTTTACTGGTTTCACCATGATCGATTTGTTGAGCTATTTAAAAACCAAAGATGTAGCCAGTGTTTCCTTCACTGCGTTGAACGACTACTCATCAACAACTTCTATTGATGATTTGAAGCGCTATACACCAATTGTGGCTTACTCCATCAATGGCGAGCCGATGCGAGTACGCGACAAAGGCCCATTTTGGTTTATTTACGATATGTCCAAGTTTCCGCAAACTGATACGCCGGAATATCACACTCAAATGGTATGGCAAATTAAAGAGATATCCATTAAATACAAATGATTGCAGCCCCTCAAAGTAAGCAGTTACATCCTTTAATTCAACGAACAAAGACGTTGTTACTGATCGTCTCTGTTGTTTTAATGATCGCTAATCTCTATACGCTAACTTCAACCAAAGAGTTGGCTCGTTCTTACACTTATAAGCAGCATAAAGCTACTTGGTTTTTGTTCTACCTAACTAAAGAGTTTACTGAGCTGGTATCTATTATGCCTCATGCTTTAGATACACCCGAAGACCTAGAAAATGTGAAGCTAAAATATGAGCTTACATGGAGCCGTTTTGATCTGATTCTGCACAACAGCGAAGCGGATGAATTCTTGGAAATAGACGGCACACTGCACTACTTCAAAAATACTTTTGACCATTTCAAGCTACTGGAGTCCTTGTTGTTGAGCATCAACGACGAGCAGTCACTCACTAACTTCACAAGCAGAACTGAAGCTCTTTATCTGGACGTGATTCAATACATTAACGATAACTTTAAAATTCAAAGTCCTATGTATTTAGAACAGAAGGCACAAGCTGAATATGTAACCAATATTCAATATGTACTCATTCTGCTACTGTTTTTCTCCATCGGATTGGTAAGTTTTATTTGGTACAAAGAGGCTCAGTATCATCGTTTGTTAGCGTTAACGGACCCACTGACCGATATCGGCAACCGATTGTCGATGTTTCGCTCTATTTCACATCGACCTAATAGTGGTCGTTACTCTCTATTCCTATTGGATCTCAACGGTTTTAAAGCCATTAACGATGACTTTGGCCATTTGTCTGGTGATTCTGTTTTAAAACAGGTGACCAAACGCTTATCACACATTCCAACCTTTGATTATGAGCTTTTCCGTATGGGTGGTGATGAGTTTGCACTCATTATTAACAGTGTGGAACCATTGGAATTGGAAGGGATGCAAAACCTTATAGAGCAGTGTTTTGAACAGAAATTTGTGGTAGGCGATAATCAACATCGTGCTTTAAGTACCAGTATTGGCGTTAGTTCTTATCCAAACGATGCTACCGACATCAACCAGTTAATTCACATTGCAGACCAAAAAATGTATGCAATGAAGCATCAAAAAAAAGGCCCCTCATTATGAGGGGCAAGGTTACCATCGCTTTATAGTTATATAGTGTTAGCCAGCAAGTGTTGTCATTAATGACGTCTCTTTGGTGAATAAGTTGCGATTAACCGAAATCACCGTTTACATAGCCTTTTGTTCTGTCATCTTTTGGTTGACTGAAAATCACCTGTGTATCGTCATGCTCAACCAACTCTCCCATCAGGAAGAACGCTGTGCGGTCTGAAATACGACGCGCTTGCTGCATTGAGTGAGTAACGATAACGATGGTGTAGTTTTTCTTTAACTCTTCCATCAACTCTTCAATTTTATGCGTTGCGATCGGGTCAAGTGCAGACGTTGGTTCGTCCATCAGGATCACATCCGGTTCCATTGCGATGGTGCGAGCAATACATAGACGTTGCTGCTGACCGCCCGATAAACCAAACGCGTGTGACTTCAAACGATCTTTCACTTCATCCCAAAGCGCAGCGCCACGCAGTGAACGTTCTACCACTTCATCAATGTGCTTTTTATCTTTCACACCTTGAGCACGCAGGCCGTACGCTACGTTTTCGTAAATGCTCATAGGGAATGGGTTCGGCTTTTGGAAAACCATACCAACACGGATACGGATATCGGCAACATCAACGTTGCCATAAATATCCTGACCATCCATCTCTAGTTTGCCTTTGATAGTCACGCCTTCGATCAAGTCATTCATGCGGTTCAAACAGCGCAATAGCGTTGATTTACCACAACCAGATGGGCCAATCAGCGCCGTCACTTGACGAGTAGGTATTGGCAGGTTGATTGATTTTAGTGCTTGGTTTTCGCCGTAGAATAAATCCAGATTTTCAATATTAAATTTGTTCATTGTCGTGTCTCTTAAATTCTGTCAGTCGTATCGGACTAGTAAGTTGCCGTATTGAATCGCTTAGCGATTAACTTGGTAAACATGTTGATGAGCAACACAACAACAATCAGCACAGTGGCTGTTCCGTACGCTTGATTCCACTCTTCAATTGTGAATAGTTCAGTTGTCAGTTTGTATAGGTGAACCGTCAATGTTCGGCCTGAATCCAATAGAGAATCAGGAACACGAGCTACCATACCTGCGGTTAAGAACACCGGCGCTGACTCACCAATAACGCGGCCAATACTCAAAATAACAGAAGTCAGAATACCTGGAATCGCACTTGGCAAGATGAGACGCCAGATAGTGTATATTTTTGAAGCACCAAGACCATAGGAGCCTTCGCGATAGGTTTGTGGTACCGACATTAGTGCTTCTTCTGTTGTACGAATGATCACTGGCAGAATCAGGATACTGAGCGTTAATGCGCCAGAAAGAATCGAGAATCCTAAACCAAGAATCACCACAAAGAATGTCATACCAAACAGACCAAAAATGATCGATGGAATACCCGCTAGTGATTCTGTACAAAAACGAATGACTTTCACCAGTTTACTGCCCACTTTGGCATATTCAGTAAGATAGATCGCCGTCATAATACCCAAAGGTGCCGCAACCGCTATTGAAGCTATCACCATATAAATGGTTGAGATGATCATCGGGAAAATACCGTGTTCATCACCAGTACGGGTGTAGTTGTCCGTAACGAATGCCCAATCGACGTGTTTTAAACCGTTAGATAGGATGTACCAGATAATCCAGAACAGAAAACCAACCGTTAAAGCCGCAGCAAGCCAGATAAACGCTCTTAAAACATTATCTTTAAATTCTCGCGCTTGTTTTAGTTTTGCGCGATCTGCGCTTTTTTGATTTGCGAAACTCATAGTCGTTACCTCGCTTTCTCACGGTTTAGGTACAGAAGAGCAGCGTTGAGCATCATGATAAAGACAAGCAACACAACACCCGTGGCATACAGCGCGTTAGCATGAACGCCACTTGCATATGACATCTCAATTGCGATGTTTGCCGTCAGGGTACGTGCAGAATCAAGAATGCCTTCTGGCATCGCAGGTGCGTTACCCATCACCATGATGATCGCCATGGTTTCACCAAGCGCGCGACCGATACCAAGAATAACGCCAGTCATAATGCCTGAACGTGCCGCTGGAACGAGAAGCTTGAAAATGGTGTAGATGTTTGAAGCACCCAGCGCCAGAGAACCTTCTTTATATGCGCGAGGTACCGCACGGATTGACGTTTCAGATACAGTGATAACAGTTGGCAAAATCATCACACCAAGAACAATAATCCCTGCGAGAATAGTGTTACCTGCAGGCACTTGGAAAATGTTCTGAATTAAAGGAACAATGATCACTAGGCCGAAGAAGCCATAAACAACCGAAGGGATACCCGCCAACAATTCAACCGCTGGGCGAATGATGTCCGCAACACTTTTAGGTGCAATCTCTGCGATAAAAATGGCAGTCAGTACACCGATAGGAACACCAACAATTACCGCTCCAAAAGTAGAAACAACAGATGCCACAATCATGGTAGCCACACCGTATAACGCCGGCGGTAACCAGTCTTGTCCAAGAACGATGCCAGAAACGCCAACTTCTTGGAATGCAGGAATACTCTCTTTTACGATAAAGTAGGCAATAACAGCTAGAGAAACGATACCAATAACGGCACTCGTCAAAAACAAACCGTGGAAGAAACGTTCCCTCCAATCTACGCGCTTCTGTGCACGCAGTTTACGCTTTGCTTGCGTCTTTTCGATATCCATAAGCTTGTCACTATTTGCGATGGTCATAGATGTTCTCAATCTCACCTACCGAACAAACCAACTTTCATTCGTTCGTCGGTATGTAATACAAAAGCCCAGCCCAAAGCGGGCTGAGCAAAGTTTATTAATTTAAATCTTAGTTCACAGAGATGTAGTGGTGTGAAGCAACAATCTTCTGAGCTTCATCCGTTAGCATCCAGTCTAGGAATTTTTGAGTTTCTGCAGATGGCGCGCCTTTCTTGTAAAGCACTAGGAAAGGACGAGCAACTTTGTACGAGCCTGCTTTCACGTTTTCAACTGTTGCTGGAGTGCCATCAACAGCTAGAGCGTGAACTGAACCGTCAACAGTGCCTAGAGAAATGTAGCCAATTGAGTATGGGTTTGATGCAACCATTGTTTTCAGGCCACCGTTACCATTTGCTACTTGAGCACGTTGAGAAATAGCCGATACCGTTTTACCTGAAATCTTTTTCTTCAATTCCATGATTTCTTCGAAAGCACCACGAGTACCAGAAGCGGTATCACGAGTGATTGCTACGATAGGCTTGTCTTCACCACCAACTTGTTTCCAGTTAGTGATCTCACCTTTGTAGATTTCAGATACTTGTTCAGCTGTTAGACCTTTCACTTTATTGCTTGGGTGTACAACAACTGCGATACCATCACGTGCAATAACTTCTTCAACTAAATTTGATTCTTTTTCTGAATCTTTCAAGTTGCGAGATGACATACCGATATCCGCACTGCCGTTCTTCGCTGCTTTGATGCCAGCAGAAGAACCAGGGCCTTGTACTTCAATAAAAACGTCCGAGTTTGTTTTCATGTATGTTTCTGAGAAAACTTCCATCAGTGGTGTTACGCTGCTAGAACCCACTGCAGAGATAGTTTCTTTTGCTGAAACAGGGCTAATTGCTAGGGCGCCTAGAAGAGCGATTGCACCGATTACTGTCTTTTTCATCACATTCTTTCCTTAAGTGGCTAATTTATTTGCCGTTGATTTACTGGAACGGGATTCACTTTAGAATCCAAATGTGACAGTTGTGTTTCAGTTCGTTGAAAACTGCATGACAAATTGAAATAAAGCCCTCAAAACATATGTACCCTGTTTCTGATTTAAAATAAAATTTCAGCTGGAAACGTTATCACTGAGTAAAAAAATCAGACAATCTTCAAAAAGGCAACACGGTTGCTCAAATAGCAGCCAAAACTAGTCTATTTTGAAGATTGAGATAATTGAATTATTACTCTAAATCGATAAACTCCCCCAAGTTACAAAAATATCAAATAATAATTACTACTATTTACATAAGGATACATCATGCGAAAGCTGATCTCCGGGTTGTCTATCAAGCTACAGGTTGTCGTGCCTGTACTTGTTACTATGCTTCTTCTGACTGTTGGTATTACCTATAGCTCATCAAGTCTTAAAACTGCGTTCAAAAATGTTACTCAATCTACCGAGCAGCTTGTTGAGCACAAAGATGCTGTCACTAATATTGTTAACAACACCTATAGTATGCGCATCAGTGCTATCTATAGCTTGTTCACTCCTGACGAAGTCGCACGTCTTCAATCCGTACTAAAAGAAAACGAAGCGAAGAACCTTCAGCTTCTTCAATCTCTAAACACCGTTCAAGGTCTACAGCCAGAAGTCACAGCGCTGCAAAAAGCGATGAAGCACTATGTAGATTACTCTCTTCACACTATGATCCCTCTGCTTAAAACTAAGCATAGCCAAACGAACCTTGATTCAAGCTTTGACAACAAATATAAGCAGGCCTCTGCGGCTTACAGAGATGCTGGCGCGCAAATGGTCAAAGCGATTGAAGCGCTATCAAGCAGGCTCAATGTTCTCGCACTGGAAAGTGTCAACGCTTCTGAAAATCATCACGGCACAGTCATGCAAAATTCCATGATTGGATTTGTCACGGTGTTGATTCTGGCGGCACTTTGCAGTTGGCTTTTAGCAGGCATCATCGTTAAGCCGATTCAGAGCCTACAAACGATTATGCGTGAAGTTGCGAAAGGTAACTTGTTAGTTGAAGCTGAAGTTGAAGGCAACAACGAAGTCAGTGCATTGACGCGTGACATCAACGCGACGACTAAACAGCTGCGTGAAACCGTTGAAACACTCATCCGTATTAGTGTTGAAGTCGCCTCAGCTTCAACAGAGCTTGCGGCAGTAATGACACAATCGAGTGTTAACTCTGACCAAGAAAAGCAAGAAGTGGAACAAGTGGCTTCAGCGGTAAACCAACTTGAAGGTGCCGCTCAGAGTGTTACTAACAACGCTTCTCAAGCTGAACAAGCTGCACAAAAAGCAAATCAGCAAGCAAAAGAGAGCTTGGCAATATTCGAACAAAGCCACAAAGCAAGTATCGACATGGCTCGCCAGCTTAACGACGCAGCATTGGTTGTGAATGGTCTAAAAGAACAGTCAGAGCAAATTGGTCAGGTCATCGAAGTGATTGAAGGCATTTCTGAGCAAACCAACTTACTTGCTTTGAACGCGGCAATTGAAGCAGCGCGTGCCGGAGAAAGTGGTCGAGGCTTTGCTGTCGTTGCAGACGAAGTCCGTATGCTCGCAGCTCGCACTCAGCAGTCAACTCAGGAAATTCAGCTCATCATTGAAGAGCTGCAAAGTAAATCTGGCATTGCTAATGACAGTATGAATATGAGCTTGAAGATGATTGAAACCAATCAGGCATTGGGCGATCAAGTAAGTGAATATCTCAACAGTATTAGTCAGGCGATTTCAGAACTGAATGGCATCAACACCCAAGTTGCCGCAGCTTCTGAAGAGCAAAACCACGTGACTTCAGATATTAACCGCAACTTGGCAACTATCTATGAATTGGTAAGCCAGAACGTTGCTGGTATTACCCAGTCAGCAGCGGCAAGCCAAGAATTGTCTGTTCTTGCAGAACAGCAAAAAGAACAGCTTAGCCATTTCCGTGTATAAGCCATTTGTAGCTCTAACATAAACACAAAGGCGATGGTTACATTCCATCGCCTTTTTTATTCTGCACTTGCTTTTGTGTCAGCATTGTAGCTTCTATTGCCGTTCATCTTTCGGCGAATCCATCACCACCATAGTCGAGATGGATTTCACTTGCGGGCTTTCACCCAACACATTTGAATGAAAGCGCTTATACGAGTTTAGATCCTTGGTCTCTACGCGCAGCAGATACTCATTCATGCCTGTAATGTTATGGCATTCCACCACTTCCTTGGCAAAGCGAACATGCTCTTCAAAAGCGAGTTGCGACTGCTTGGTATGGCTATTTAAACCTATAGATACATAGGCAATAAAACCGACTTCTAACTGATTCTTGTCCAATACAGCGCGATAACCCTTGATCACTTTCGTTCTCTCCAGTTCTTGCACTCGCCTTAACGTGGCCGAAGGCGATAATCCCACCCTTTCCGCCAACTCGACATTTGAGATTCTTCCGTCAGCTTGAAGCTCAAACAATATTCTTTCGTCAAACCTATCCATAGCTAAATTTTATTGCTTATAAATTGCAGTAGACACAAATATAAGCACAAAATTGCGTTCGCATCCAATTACAATTTTTCCATCATTTGATAACAATTGCAGGAGAGAAAATGGATTTATATCAATGGTGGCCTTTAGTGATGTTTGCGTTTGTATCCACTTTTTCCCCTGGTCCAAACAACATTATGTTAATGACGTCAGGCGCAAATGTCGGCTTCAAGAAAACCATTCCTCATATGGCTGGCGTCACTTTTGGCTTTAGCATTATGATCATTTTGGTTGGCATAGGTTTGATTGGTGTGTTCCAACAATACCCTCTCATTCAACAGATAC
Source organism: Vibrio sp. C8 (assembly GCF_054051265.1). NCBI lineage: Bacteria > Pseudomonadati > Pseudomonadota > Gammaproteobacteria > Vibrionales > Vibrionaceae > Vibrio > Vibrio sp. C8. Next base: position 37,034 of record NZ_JBPAOE010000002.1, on the reverse strand, counting down.
TGCATTGGTTGTGTCTAAGCTACTTAGTTTATTTGGCAGTCAAAATTGTGCTTAGTAAGCCAAGTCATAACAGCACGACCTATAAACCAATGACTTTTCTTTCAGCAGTAATGTTTCAGTGGGTGAACCCCAAAGGTTGGTCAATGGCTCTGACCGCAGTGAGCGTTTACAACTACACGACCAGTTGGGTTGGTTTAGCCATTATTGCACTTGTATTTGCGATGGTGAATGTGCCTTCAGTCAGTGTCTGGACGGCGGCAGGCAAACAACTTAGCCACTGGATGCATCATCCGAAATATGTGCGCTGGTTTAACGGAGCGATGGGAGGACTACTGTTACTTTCCGTAGTCCCAATGCTATAGAGCGAAGCGTTAGAGAAAGTTAGAACTCTTGATTGATTAGAGTCAGCATTTGAGCCAGATTCTTTTGCTGCTCGGCACTAAAACGACGAGTGAGCTCTTCAGTGAGCGACATGTGCAAGGCGTTGTGTTGTTGAAACACACCCTTCCCTTCTTCAGTCAAAGTAACCAGAATAGAACGTCTATCCCCTTCTATGGATTGACGTTCTATCAACCCCGCCTGAACCAGTTTTTCCACTTGAACGGTTAAGGTTCCCGTTGTAATACTCAGACGGTTCGCCAGCTCTTTCATTCGCATTGCACCATGAGAGCCTAAAACCTCAAGAGTATGAATTTGAGCCAATGAATAGCCTGTTTCTTTAACAACAGACATCTCCCAAGAGGACATCTTGTCGTAGAACTCGGTAATCAGGTTGTTAAGCTCGGTCAACTGGTGCATATGTCATAGCCTTTAAAGCGGATTTACTTCTAGCGTAAGGTGATGGAGTCTATCAAACTCTTTCAATACCTGTCTAAAGTACAGTGCATCTTTATTCGATTCAGCAGACATTCGTATTGCCGCAGAATAATGATTCGCACTGACTTTCCAAACGTGAATATCGATCACTTTTGCGCCCGCTTGTGTCAGTTTGGCCAGCACTTTCTTTTCATAGTCATGGCTAATGTGAGCATCAAGCAGAATTGGCGCAGTTTGCTTCATTAAACCTACAGCCCACTTAGTGATCACAAGAGCACCAACAATACCCATAATTGGGTCTAACCACACCCAACCTAAATATTTACCTACGATCAAAGCCGCGATAGCCAATAACGAAGTTAATGCATCAGCCAGCACGTGCATGTAAGCCGCGGTAAGGTTGTGATCATGTTGATGCTCATGAGCATGATGGTCATGATGGTCATGATGGTCATGATGGTCATGATGGTCATGATGGTCATGATGGTCATGATGGTCATGCAATAAAAACATACTGGCGACATTAACAACAAGGCCAATGACCGCAACAAAAATCGCTTCGTTAAACTGAATACTCATCGGATTGAACAGACGGTGAATAGATTCTCCCGCCATCACCAACGCCACCAAACCTAAGCCGATTGCACTTGTGTATCCACCCAAAACGCCCACTTTACCAGTACCAAATGTGTAAGCGCGGGTTTTCTCATGCTTACGAGCATAGCGATAAGTGAATAAGGTGATGCAAAACGCAGCGGCGTGTGTACCCATATGCCAACCGTCTGCGAGAAGTGCCATAGAGCCATAAAAACTACCAGCAGTAATCTCGACTGCCATAGTAACAACCGTCAGTAATAAAACATAAAGCGTACGCTTTTCCCCTTTCTTATTAGTGTAAGAAAACGTCTGCGTTTGGGGACAACTTGGAGTTTGCATAAACAATTACTTTGATAGTCAAATTTTCTAAAGTGTAGTTAGTTTGATAATCAAAGTAAATTAAAGATTGTTGTATACATGTGTTTAACCTTAAATTATCCATAACATAACAATAAGGTTTTTCATTGTGTCACCTGCCTTCTTAACTGTCGTTACCATGTTTGCTTTCGCTGCGAACTCCATTTTGTGCCGTCTAGCGTTGCAAGACCAAACCATTGACGCCACCACCTTTACTTACCTTCGACTGGTTTCAGGGGCCATTACTTTGATTGTTTTACACAGTGTGATGGTGAAAAAAGCAGAGAGGCGCTACCAGCCGATGTTCGCCATAAAAGCAGGATTGGCTCTGTTTACTTATGCATTGTGTTTTTCTATTGCCTACTTGGAGCTATCAACCGGAACAGGCGCTCTGCTTCTGTTTGGTACGGTGCAACTTAGCTTACTTGCGGCGCACTTTTTCCAAGGGAACAGAATCAACGCATTAGAACTTGTGGGGTTAGTTGTTTCTATATCCGGTTTCGTTTATCTCATGGCGCCCAGCGTCACCAGACCTGACATTTTCTCCGCTCTGTTGATGATTCTTTCAGGGTTAGCATGGGCTACATTTACTCTGGTTGGCCGCAACAGTGGCAATCCGATCTCAGCCATTTCTCAGGGATTTTGGATTGCCGGACTACTTTGCGTATTACTGACTCCGTGGTTGGTGAATCTAGAATCAAGTTCCTCCAAAGGTATCATCCTCGCTTTAATTTCCGGCAGTATTGCTTCTGCTGCTGGCTATATTTTGTGGTATCGAGTGATTAGTCATCTATCCATGTTGCAAGCTTCTGTCGCTCAATTGTCTGTACCTGTGATTGCCATAGCAGGCGGAACCTTACTAGTGGGAGAAGCATTTACCCTACACCTGACCCTTGTCAGCGCACTGATTCTCGGCGGCATCGTTCTGGTGATTATGGGTAAACAAACAAAATGATGGATTTTCCCTCTGCGCCCAGTAAAATTCCGCGCTTATATCTATCTAGGTTTTGTTGACCTAAAAGAGGTTCCAGCGTTATGAAGCACTCCGATCACTGTTTTACCCCATTTCAGACTGACATTTCTGAATACACATTACCGGAGCGTTTTACATTCCCGTTTTGCTATGAACCTCATCCGCTAAGCGAAATCGCCGCCAAAGAGCTACAGCAACATATTCAAACTCAGACCGATTGGACACACCCTTTCGGACTCACTGAAAATGAACCCGATTCTCACGGCAAAATGTTTGGCGTGTTAGTAGTACAAAATCAAAAAGGCGAACTCGGTTACCTCTCCGCCTTTTCTGGCCTACTGGCGGAAAAGTTACAACAGCCTCACTTCGTGCCGCCAGTATTTGATCGTTTTGAAGACGAGACCTTCTTCCGCTTGGAAGCCAATCAAATTGCAGAGATTAACCGCCAAGTTCGAGAGCTGAATGAGTCGCCAATTTCTGCGCAGTTAACTGAGTCGATTCAAGCTTGTCAAAAGCAAGCAGAGCAAGAAATTGAATCCCATCGTCAAGTGATGATTGAAGGACGCAAGCAGCGCAAATTGTTGCGTCAATCGCCACCTAAAAACATGTCTAACGATGAGATAACTGTACTTTTTGAACAACTTGCACAACAAAGCGTCACTGAAAAGAATCAGCTTAAACATCTCAAGCAAAAGTGGGATAACGAGTTAGCGCTGCTTCAAACAGAACTTGAACAACACCAAAATCAGCTTGGTGAACTCAAAGAAAAGCGTAAGCAGCTTTCTGCTGCTTTGCAGAAAAAGCTGTTCTCGCAATATCAGTTTTTAAATCAGCAGGGTGATGAAAAATCGCTGGTCGACATCTTTGAAGGCACGGCGAATCCTATTCCACCAGCCGGTTCTGGTGAATGTGCTGCCCCTAAACTGTTGCAATATGCTTTTGCACACCAACTAAAGCCGATTGCATTAGCGGAATTCTGGTGGGGTCGTTCACCAAAATCTGAAATTCGCCAACATAAGAAATATTATCCGGCATGTAACAACAAGTGCCATCCGATATTAGGCCACATGCTTGAAGGTATTGAACTGGATGACAATCCGTTGCTTGAAAACCCCGCTGACGGCAAAGAGATAGAGATCCTCTATCAAGATGAAGCGATTGTCGTCGTCAACAAACCCGCTGAGTTTTTGTCCGTACCTGGTGTGAATATCAAAGACTCGGTTCTCACTCGCTTAGAAGCAATGTTTACCGATGTAGAAGGCCCTTTTGTTCTGCATCGGCTAGATATGTCGACATCTGGAATATTAGTGTTTGCACTCACTCGTCGCGCGAACAAGAGTTTGCAAAAACAGTTTATTACACGCGGCGTTGAAAAACGTTACGTTGCACTATTGAGCGGCGAACTGACGGCTGATTCAGGTGAAATCACGCTTCCTCTCAGAGGTGATTTGGATGACCGACCTCGCCAAATGGTTTGCTACGAACATGGCAAATCAGCCGATACGTTTTGGCAAAAAATCTGTACTGATGAAGGCAAAAGCAGAGTTTACTTGTACCCCAAAACAGGTCGAACGCACCAGCTTCGCGTGCATTGTGCTCACGGCGACGGCCTGAATATGGCGATTGTCGGTGATGACCTATACGGGCAAAAAGATAAACGCCTTCATCTGCATGCAGAAAGTCTGAGCTTTGATCATCCTTACACAAAAGAGCGTATGCACTTCCAAGTCGATCCTAATTTTTAAGTTCGAATTGATATTACAAATACGCGCATTTTGTAATATCAATTAAAAACCACTAGACGACTGGTCTAATTTAAATTATATTGCACCACATGAACGAAAAATCAAACGACACCAAACAGCATATTTTAGACATTGGCTATGAACTGGTTTCCAGTAAAGGGTTTACCGGTGTTGGCCTTTCTGAGCTATTGAAAAATGCTGAAGTACCGAAAGGTTCTTTCTACCATTACTTCAAATCCAAAGAGCAATTTGGAGAAGCACTGCTGCAAGATTACTTCAACCACTACCAGCAGAAGCTCGAAAACCTGTTTGCGAAGACTAGTATGAGTGAATATGAAAAACTCATGCAGTATTGGCGTTACTGGATGGAACAAAACAGCAGTGCGTGCCAAACTGGTAAATGCTTAGTGGTGAAACTCGCAGGTGAAGTCTCTGATTTATCTGAGCCGATGCGCTTAGCGCTACACAAAGGCACAGACCGAGTCATCATTACCGTGGCTGAACACATTGAAAAAGGTATTCAGTCAGGCGAATTAAACGTTAAAGATAGCCGCCAAACATCAGAGCTGCTGTACAACCTTTGGATTGGTGCGAGCTTGATAAACAAAATTCGCCTCGATGACGCTAGCTTAGTTCAGGCGCTGAAAGTAACCGAACAAGTTTTAAAAGGTGAACAGCTCAACTAAGCGATATCGACAAAGGCTAACCTACGCCGATTTAACAGATTCATCCGCTATTTCCGTAGCGGTTTTTTTGAAACGAACACTAGACGACTGGTCTAATTATTTAAAAATACAAAAGGAAAGTTCAATGACTGACTCAACAAACCAACGTATCGTGTTGGCGTCACGCCCTGTAGGCGCGCCAACGGCAGAAAACTTTCGCTTAGAAACCGTTGCTAAACCAGAACCAAAAGAAGGCGAGGTTTTATTGCGCACTATCTACTTATCACTCGACCCATACATGCGTGGCCGCATGAGTGATGCGGAATCTTACGCAGAACCTGTAGCCATCAATGATGTGATGATTGGCGGCACTGTGTGTCAAATCGAAGCATCAAACAACCCTGATTTCCAAGTTGGTGAATGGGTTCTTTCATACACGACAGGTTGGCAGAAATACTCACTATCTAATGGTGCAGGCCTATTGAAACTAGGTGCAAACCCAACAAACCCTTCATGGGCGTTAGGTGTTCTTGGTATGCCAGGCTTTACCGCATACATGGGTCTTCTGGATATCGGTGCACCACAAGCTGGCGAAACCATTGTTGTCGCTTCTGCAACAGGTCCGGTAGGCTCAACGGTTGGTCAGATTGGTAAAATCAAGGGCTGTCGAGTTGTTGGTATCGCGGGTGGTGAAGAGAAGTGTCGTTATGCAGTAGAAGTACTGGGTATGGACGCTTGTATCGACCATAAAGCGGAAGATTTTGCAGAGCAGCTTGCAGCCGCTTGTCCAAAAGGTATTGATGTGTACTACGAAAACGTGGGCGGTAAAGTATTCGACGCTGTAATGCCATTATTGAACACCAAAGCACGTATTCCAGTATGTGGTTTGATTGCTCAATACAACGCAACGTCACTGCCTGAAGGCCCAGACCGTTTGTCTCAACTAACAGGTCTAATCCTGACTAAACGCATAAAAATCCAAGGCTTTATTATCTTTGACGACTACGGTCATCGTTACGGCGAATTTGCTGCAGACATGAACCAATGGGTAGCGGAAGGTAAGGTCAAATACCGTGAACAAATGGAAGTTGGTTTAGAAAACGCACCAGAACAACTGATTGGTCTATTGGAAGGTAAAAACTTCGGCAAAGTTGTGATTGAAGTCGCTAAGCCGCTTTAATCTCATCACACATACTATAAGAGCCTGTTAATACAGGCTCTTTTTTTTTGATTTAAGCACTAAGCCACCTCGGGAGTTGCCTTAGTAGTGTTCTCGTTTGGATCGCTCTCTTTCTGTACTGGAGGCACTTGCCCTTCCTGAACAGCTTCTTGATAACAACCGCTGAGTTTAATTGCTAAATAGAGATCAGCACGAAGTACTACCCCACCATCGCCAACAGGCACACCAGTTAAGTCACACCATTTACGTAGACTGCGTTTTCGTCCTGCAATCACTAAACGTATGCCTCGTTTTTTAAGAATCAACTGAACATCCCCAAGCATCGCCATCACGCTCAAATCTAAATGGGTAAAGCTGGATACAGCATCAACCACAACACACACAACATCACTGCCACCCGCTTCTGAAAGCTCCAATAGACGACGCTTAAAGTAGGGTGCGTTGAAGTAAGTAAGCGGTGAATTAAAACGATAAATAATTAAGCCTGGAATTGCTGTCGCTTTGCCTGAAGGATCAATAGAGCGTACCGTACCTTTGCTATCTAGGCCCAATACTTGATCTCTTGGGCGCATAACCACGCGCAGGAACTGAAATAAACCCAACAGAACGGCGAGAGTGATACCTGGAATAACACCAATAACCAACACGGATACCAGAGTAATAGAGGCAAGATAAAACGCATCTTTATTACGTTTTTTAAGCTGCCAAACTCCTTTTAAATCCAGCAAGGAAGTGGACGCAATAATGAGCACGACGCCAAGAGCCGCGATAGGAATGTATTGTAATGGTTGATAAGCAAATATCGCTATTGCGCCAATCACCGCTGCTGCAATCACAGAAACCAATTGTGATTTCCCGCCGTTCGCGTCATTCACTGCGGTGCGAGAATCTGCGCCACTAATAGCGAAGCCTTGAGAAAATGCAGAAGCGAGATTCGCAAGTCCCAATGCTTGAAATTCTTTGTCTGCATCAATGTCATAGCCGTTTTTCGCTGCGAAACTACGCGCGGTCAACATCATACTCACGAAACTTACTACCGCTAAGTTAAGCGCTGGCACTACGAGTTCACGGGAAACACCTATATTAAATGTCGGAGCCTGAAATGCTGGCAACCCACCTTGAATGACACCCACCACTTGGACACCTACAGTATCTAACTTCATCAACCAAACCATCACACCAGTAATGAAGATAGCAAACATCGCGGCTGGCCATTGAGGTCGAAAACGTTTGGAAGCCAAGTACACAACCACAGTCGTGGAACTGATCATCATGGTTTGCCAATGAACACTCAGTAATAAGGAGGGGGCTTCATACAATCGTTCCAAAAGGTAACGCTGCTCAAACTTAAAACCGAATATTTTCGCAAATTGACCGACGATAATAGTTAGCGCTACACCGTTTAACAGCCCAAGCAAAATAGGTCTTGATAAGAAATCCGCCAGAACACCAAGCTTGAAACGGCTGGCTAAAATACACCAGATACCCGTCATCGCAGTCATCGTCATAACTAGCTGCCAATGTTTGGTGGGGTCACCAGCAGCTAATGGAGTCACCACGGCCGCGATAACCGCACAAGTTGCTGCATCAGGGCCAATGATTAACTGACGAGAAGTACCGAACAAGGCATACACCAACATAGGAAGCACACACGAATACAGACCAACAATCGCAGACACTCCGGTTAACTGCGCATAGGCAATAGCAACCGGCAAGGCAACAGCCACCACAGATAACGCAGCTCGAAGGTCATCTTTAAACCATGAACGGTCATAATGTTTCAGTTGTTCAAAACCGGGCATCCATTGTTCGATAGAAACGTGTTTCAATTGCAGTGTTCCTTACTTCACATACTAAACATCTCCATTAAGCATAACCTAAGTTGTTCAAACCCTTCACATAAACATTGAAATAAAAATGCAATAGAAAAGCCTGTCATAGAGACAGGCTTACAAAGCAATATTATTTTCGTATCGAAACATGGATTCTCTTATAGCTAGCACTGCAAACTGCTAATCAGAGACAGCACAGAAGTAAGTCAGCAACCTCTTTAGGTAAAACTTGCATTAATGAAATAGTAAAGATTCGAGATCAAAAACTTCCTTCACTTCAGGATCCTGAAATATTACTTTCTGCTTCTGTCCATTTTCATCATAGAGCGTCACTTTTTCTGGTTTACCATTACGATATTGGAACTGCTTCCCCACGGTTAGGCCATTCATATAGTGCTCTACTTTCGTTAATGCTCCACTACCGTTGCGCTCCATATGGTAGCGAAACCCATGCAATTGACCTTTATCATTATAGTTACTTCGGTCAATTTCATATCCGCTCTTAGTTGTTGAAATCCACAAACCTACTCGATTACCTTGCCGATATTCCCCTTTAGACGCGTAATAATTGCCGTACCCAGATCCCTCATCCTCCAACCATTGGCCATTTTTCACACCCAATTTATAAATGCCAGATTCAAGCAGTGTTCGGTCATTATCATACCGCTCATATAACCCGTCTAACTGTCCATGATGATAAGTTGCTTGACTGATGATTGTACCATCCAAAGCCTTCTCTCGCTCTTCGCCGTGCTTCTTACCATTCTTATCATAAATAACCGTGCGTTCACTAACAGGAGATCTATAAAGCCAAGGTCCAACCTTTTTACCCATAGAATATTGTCCCTGTTCTAAGATACTTCCATCTTGAGCCTTACTTAGATACCTTCCGTGCTGTAAACCATCAACATAATAACTTGTATTCAAAATTCGGTACTTAATACTACTCTTTTCATACCAGACATGCTCACCATATAGCTTGCCATTACGAGTTTCTTTGCGAGCAATTAGCGTACCTTGGGGATCAAATTCTTCTTTAATTACTTGTCCTAAAGGAGCTCTTTTTCCCGTAAACATGCGTTCGTGACGTAGAAGTTGCTCATTTTGGTAAAGCCTCTTATCTTCCGTAATACCTCTATCCGTATAACTCCATATCTGCTCGAGTCGTTCAGCACTACGATCATAGAAATTAGTTCTTTCCATTCGGCGACCGTTTTCATCAAAGCGTTCACGTTCTTTCAATCTACCGTCTGAATAATATGATTCTCGAACTCCTATAAGCGTACCCTGAGAATAGAACTCGCTCTCTTGAATCATCCCGTCAGCGAAATAGCTTATTTGTTCACCATGCTTTTTACCAGATTGGTAATGCTCAACTAATATCAGAGTGCTATCTTCTTCACTCCAAATTTTTTGTGGACCATGTAAAAGACCATTTTCGTAGGTACTTTCTGTATAAAGTACACCTTTGGGGGAATAGTACTTTTGTAATCCATGTAGCTTTCCGTTTCGATACTCACTTTCTTTGGAAAGTCCGCCTTCTCTATAAAAATTCTGCTCTCGTCCATGTTTCACACCATTTCTAAAATAGGTGATAGAGCTTATTTTATTTGGGGTATTCTCAAAATAACTAATTACTTCTCCATTCCCCTGCCCACTCTCATCAAGTGAACCTTTCGACTGAATATCCCCATTTTTAAAATAGTAATAGTGGTCACCTATAACTTTTGATTCCGGATCAAATATAGAATCCTTTGTAATATTCGTTTTGAAACGTAGTTGACCATTTTCCTTGTAGTAAACCTCCGCGATCCAAGCCTTCCCATCTCTCGCCAAGGGAACCTCAATATAAAATGAAGCCCCATCTTTACTTGTTTCCTTCCATTGTTCATCAAGCCAAACAACCTTGCTGTAGGCAAAAGGACTAAAACTAAGAGCAAAAATAATTAACGATATTAAACGCATAGCTTATTGCTCCGAAGGAAAAGCTGGAAATGAGTGATGCCATTGCTGCTGGAACCGAAATGGTTGCAAATAAGTCATTTTTCCTGAAGTAACAACACCTGATACCATAAGGTATCCCTCGTCCGTTAAGACACTACTCAACGGCTCCTGACTTGATGGGTTTACCCTATATCTATATGGAGGACCAGCACTACTGAAACTTTCAAACCCTGTAAACTCATTCTGCGCATTTAAGACAACTAAAGTACTTTGGACACGATTATAAAACTTGAAACGTTGTACAAACGTTTCAATCGTCATAGATAGAACATCAACGTTGGGGTCAAGTTCATTTAATGAATCAACGTCAATCAACCAAGGTTTGTTAGATACAATTTGAGGAGTGAAATACGTTTCTTCTGGTCGAGAATTGCAAATCAGTTCTGAAGTCACTTCTCTGTTATAAAAGTTTCGACGTATACCATCTTCCGTTGATAGGAAAAATTCGCCCTGATCACTCTTATCACGGAGCCACACGACTGGGTGTTTATTAACTGAAAATCCTTTTACAACCTCCAACACGCAGCCTTGTTGCCAGTTTTGAGGAAGGGTGAACCTTAACCCGTATGCATCCGAAACGACTGGGTGTGCAGATTCAATCAAAAAAGGTTTTTCGTTCTTCGGGAGTTCGTTTTTATCGTTGGCCGATTCCAGAAATGATGGATTGTTTGTATCTTTCAAATAAGAAATAAGATCCACAAATTCGACTACCTGCGTGATGCTCTTAGCTGGGTCGGTATAGTCAATATAAAACTGTACTTTGTTGGGTTTCTGAGAAAATATCACTTCGAAGACAGAATAATCGTGATTCCAATCCTCACTAAAATCTAAAGAGTCAAACTGTTCGTTTGAGATTAAAGAACGTACTCGGTCCAATGAATTCACATAAGCATTTTTCGTGGTAGTTCCTATATCTACAATATACGGTTCAAGTCGGCTATCTTTGTTGTGTTTAGCCACTATCAAGTAGTGCTCAGACATATCTGGCAAAGGAAAAACTCGAACATTAATCCCCAGCACATTCAATACTCGATCCTGACCCGAAACCCACTCCACCTCCTCTTCTAGTCTTTGGTGGTGCGTAATGGATACTTCCCCTTCAAACGCATAAAAATCATCTAATTTCTTTTGGGAATCCCAACCTAAAGGCAAGGCAGAAAAGTCCATAGAAACAATTCCATCAGATTGCCAAGACCGCCACTCTTTGTCATAACCTTCTAACCAAAATTTTTGCTCGTCTTGCTGGCCGTTTTTGTCCAACGCATAAAGTTTATCCAAACTATAGCTGTAATAGTTACCACCTCCATCAACGACTGATGGATAAACCAACCTCAACCCATCTTTATCAAAATAAAAGGCCCCTTTGGCATTTTCCACCAAATCACCCGCCGGTTCTATGTGATCGACTTCATATTCGTCAAATTTAGGTTCCGACACGATATTCTGAGATGACTCCTGAAAAACACTATCTAAATAAGGGATGTCTTGTAGTGATAATCCTGAAACCGCTATTTGTGCATGTGTTAAAACATAAGTTGGGTTGTACAAATCAGGTAGATGAGCAGGTAACTTCGATGTCATTGATAAGCTCTGAATCCAACCATGTTGACGGTCAATGATGAGCTTAGCCGCAACACCTGTTTGTTTGTCTTCAGAAAGAGCCTCAATAGTTGCCGTTATCGCTTGTTCATCAATCTGTTCCACTTTTAATGTCGCTGGCTGTCCCCAAAAATCGTTTAACGATACGTGAGCCCCTACCTTCGCCGGTATACTTTCCGTTATCATGGGTACAAATTTCATGACATCCAACACTTGTACTCGATCTTCCTGCTCAGCGTCTTTCACCTTATTCCATAGATCTTTATTATTTGCTGAGTAAGTAGAAAGTTTCGTTGATGACCTATCCATTGACAAATTAAAGCCTTCTAACAGCAGCTGGCGAATATCTTTGTATCGATTCGAAACGTCATCACTCACACTATTGAAAGAGCCATCAATACCTTCGAGAGAAAAATATTCATACCGCTGCTCAAGACTTATAGCTTCTGGTTGAATCACGTTGACCTTAAACCGAGTTTGGTTGAATTGTTCAGATAAAACAGGATTTTCCTGTAAATCGCTGCCTTCATAGACCAGGTGCTTCGTTAACTCTATTTGATACGTTTTTTCATCGCCCAGTTTTGGTTTATATGTGACGAATTCATCTTTCACACATCCCGATAAAAAGATTAATGAACAAAAAAACACCGCGAATTTAATTCGATTTATCATCCAATGATTACCTTAATTGAGTGGCGAAACTAACCAATAATCTCTCATTGATTACGTGGCTTATTATTGGTTGTGCTATACGACAACCAAAGTTCGCACTAAGAAATTTATTCAATATTTTCAATCAATTAAGAATATTACAAAAAAAGGTCGTTAGTCGAGCAACTTTTATCCTAATCGGGCAAAACTTACTCGACTAACGACCATTAAAACTAAGAATTTAAGGTGGGAGGCAACTTAACTTGGAACCTTTTTACGCAACGCTAGGAGAGACGCGAATATCTTCGACTGAGCTTTCAGGTTCTTTCTGAATTTCAGGGATATGCCCTTCCCCAACTGCATTGAAATAGCATCCGCTCAGTTTAATCGCCACGAACATATCAGCCCTCAATACTAAGCCTCCGTCACCGACGGGAATACCACTTAACTCGCACCACTTACGCATACTCGGTTTGCGCCCAGCAACAACCAATCGGATACCTCGGCTTTTAAGAATTTTGTGTACATCAGCAAGCGTCGCCATAACGCTTAAATCGAAGTGGGTAAAACATGAAACTGCGTCGATGATGAAACACTTCTCGTCGGGGGCAGCGGCTTCTGAATGGTCCAGAACTCGACGCTTAAAGTAAGGCGAGTTGAAATAAGTGAGTGGAGAGTTGAAGCGATAGATCGTTAAACCCGGAATAGGAGAAGCTTTGTCTGAGCTATCTAAAGCTCGCACTGTCCCTTCTTTATCCAAACCCAGAAGTTCATCGGTTGGGCGCATGATCACTCGCAGGAACTGCACTAAACCTAACAACACAGCCATGGTAATTCCCGGAATAACACCAATCACCAATACACCAACGAAAGTAATCATCGCTAAGTAAAATGCATCTTTATTGCGAACCCTCATTTGCCAAATTCCCGATAAATCGACCAATGATGTGGCAGCAATGATTAACACGACACCCAACGCCGCAATTGGAATATAGCGTAAAGGCTCGTAAACGAAGATAGCAATAATTGCGACTAACAGCGCAGCAATGATTGAAACCATCTGACTTTTACCGCCGTTTGCATCATTCACTGCAGTACGAGAATCCGCTCCGCTGATTGCAAAGCCTTGAGAGAACGCAGAAGCCAAGTTCGCAAAACCCAATGCCTGAAACTCTTTGTCTGCATCGATTTCATAACCATTCTTGGCCGCAAAGCTACGAGCGGTAAGCATCATACTGACAAAGCTCACCATAGCTAAGTTCAGCGCTGGCATCACCAGCTCACGTAACGTTGTCACTTCTATATTTGGAACGTGGAGCGTTGGCAATCCACCTTGGATAGAACCAATAACTTTGACACCCTGTTCATCCAGTTGGAAAAACCACACCAATAAACTCGCAACACAAATTGAGATCATTGCAGCAGGAGAGCTAGGCTGAAACTTCTTGAAGCCAAAATAAATCACCGCAGTCACAACACTTATTGCAACTGTCTGCCAATGCACATCGAAGATAATCCAAGGCGTATCAATCACATTCTGTAGTAAGAATTCCTCTGAATTTTTAATCCCGATAAACTTCACCAACTGGCCAAAAATAATAGTCAATGCAACGCCATTTAATAAGCCAATTAATATTGGACGAGATAAGAAATCCGCCAAAATCCCCAGCTTGAATCGGCTAGCTAAGATACACCATCCCCCCGTCATCAACGTCATGACCGTCACCAATTCCATATGACGAATAGGATCACCACCAGCCAATGGTGTAACAACCGCAGCCACTACCGCACAAGTAGCGGCATCAGGACCAACTATCAATTGGCGTGAAGTACCAAACAACGCATAGACAATCATTGGAAGGATGCAGGAGTACAACCCCACAATAGCTGACACACCTGTTAACTGGGCATAGGCAATAGCCACAGGTAACGCAACTGCAACAACAGAGATAGCCGCACGGACATCATCCTTTAGCCACGAACGGTCATAATTTTTGAGCTGGTGCAACCCTGGCACCCATTGCTGAATTGATGCAGATTTCAACGATTTTACCTTCCAAGACGGCTAAAGCCGGTATGTTGTTTGAAGTAGTTCCCAAAAATGGGGCGTAAGGATAACCTAAGGCGAAAAATCTCTCTCTGCCAAACGCGTTACATAAGCGAAGATAAGCAGACTCTTTCAAGGCGATAAAAAAATTCTCACTTCAAAGTCAGAATATGGGAGAATAACGAGCTTCCGCACACCAGCTCAAAGTTGTAATAATGAAATTCAAAGCTGCTATTTTTGATATGGACGGACTATTGCTGAATACCGAGCAAGTCTGTTTAGAAATCTTCGAACAAGCCTGCTACGCAGTAGGCATACCTTTCCACCGAGAGATTTACCTTTCTGTAATTGGCAAAAACGCGGCGGGAATAGAACAAACCTTACGTGAAGGTTACGGCCCTGATTTAGATTACCCAGTACTGCATCAAGAATGGCGTAAGCGCTACGACGCAGTTGTGAAGCACCAAGCTATTCCTGTCAAAGAAGGGGTTGTTGAACTTCTGCAATGGCTGAAAGAAAACAATATTCCTACCGCAGTCGCCACTTCCACTCAACGCGACGTTGCCACCGTAAAACTGCGTTTGGCTGAGCTTGACCAGTATTTCGATACCTACGCTACAGGCTGTGAAGTGAAAAACGGTAAACCAGACCCAGAGATTTATCTTCTCGCTGCTGAGCGCTTGAATATCGCCCCTGAGCATTGCCTTGCCTTTGAAGATTCAAACAACGGAGTGAAATCTGCAATGGCTGCGAACATGATAACTTATCAAATCCCTGACTTAGTTAAACCTTGTGACGATGTACTGGCACTCGGTCCATACATTCGCAACTCAATGCACGATGTATTAAGCGAATTAAAAGCGGCAAGCTAAGTATTCATTTCTGTAGAAGTCAGAAAATAAAACCAATAGAGCGGCTAAGCCGTTCTGTTGGTGCTCTTCAATCATCTCTCAAGTCTATATTCAAGGATCAACACCCAAGGCTGTTGACTGTTACTGAATAAGACTCGCCAAGGCTACAGGCTTCTCCATATTCAACATAACAAGCGTCACCAGTATCGTTCGAACCTGCTGTTCCCAACACCCCAAAGCCGGCTCTACGATGAGTACATCCCCATTCCACACCATCTTCCCCGGCTTCATCGCCAATATGAAGCAAGCCTCCTTCTTCAAGACCTATCATATTAAAAATATCGATACGGCTTCCGCTCTCATTATTATATTGGTGAGATTCAAGGTAACCATTATACAAATTGATTTGTCCTAGATTCGTTTCAATCAAAACATTCCCAGACAGATCTCCGACATTGTCGATGATAGCTTTTGCATGAACCATTTCATTTAACGAGTGGATTCTACCTTGTGCACCCTGCAACACTTTTGCTTTAGCAGATGAACTTAACCCAAAGTATTTAGGGGCGGCTGTAACAGCTAATAATCCTAGAATAACAATAACGACGATAAGTTCTATTAAGGTAAAACCACTATGTTTTCTTCTTTTTTCAACCTCAGCCATGTGCTTTTATTTCATATCATTAGTAAGAGTTATTTAATGCTCAACGTTGTTGAAACTCATTAGATTTTTAGGCTTAGTCAACGCAGGCATAGGCAGATTGACACACTAGCATTCTTCACCGTCAGGTTAATGTGAAGCCATCAAAAATGAGTTTATTTCTGATAATTCTTACAAACATATCGATTACTAATTAATGAAAAGCTGCGAAGTGGACACTTCAGGTTTTTATTGTCGAACTTGGAAAATTGCGTTCATAATGAGTTCAGTAGGATATCCACCAAGGAGATGTAAGGTTATGTGGAAAAAGCTATTAAGTTTACTTTTAGGTGGCGCAATGGCGTTGCCAGCAGGTTCAGCTTTGGCATCACAGCGAGCCGATGCCGCATGGGCACTCATTGAAAGCGGCGCACTGGTTGTAGATGTTAGAACCCCAGAAGAATTCGCTCAAGGCCACCTCGATAACGCGATTAATATTCCACTCAACACGGTTGAAACTGGTTTTGCAGATATCGCCAAAGATCGTTCTATTGTCGTTTACTGCCGCAGTGGAAACCGTTCGGGCATGGCGATGCAATCGCTTGTCAAACAAGGCTTCATCAATGTTCACAACGGTGGTGGCTTATCAGAAATGCAAGATGCACAACTGAACCAAGCACCATTGAACTGATTATCTATCTAGAAAGCTGATTCACTGCAACGTCAAAGAAGACCATAATACCTCATGGAACATTGGTAATTTGTGTGTGCAGTGACAGCGACAAACTGAATACGCCGGCTGCTAAAAATTCATTTTGTGGGGCTGCGTTTGCTATGCATACATTGGTGAGTAATTTAAACCGAATAGACATTATTAGTACCACTTAGCATCTTTAGTCTTTCCGCACAGACTAACTAAATACTGCCTCTTTCTGAGCTTGCGCAACAAAACAGATAATAATTAATTTTTATAATTGCCCAACTACTATTGTAATGCGATAAACCCTTAATCATTCTTTAGATTCACTGTGAGTGAGCATCTAATGCAAGTCAAAATAAAACAAGATGAAAGAAGGCGAACATGCCTTCTTAATATCTGATGACTTACAGTAACATTTGTCTTGTAATGAAGGAGGAAGGATGAAAGTGGGCGTGATAGGTTTAGGTGGTATTTTTGAAGTTGCTTATTCTCCGGCACTTCAGCAGTTACAACCTTCTGATTTGACCTTATATGGGTTTGACCCTGATCCAGCGCGTAAATTCAAAGGCATGATTCACTGTGAGAGTTTGGAAGATCTGTTAGCACAGTCATTAGACACTGTGCTGATATTAACCCCACCTGAACTGCATTTAGACATGATCAAAACCTGTCTGTCTGAGTCTGATTGTCCCCGTATCATAGTGGAGAAGCCAGTCGTGACAAGTTTAGCGCAAGTGGCAGAGCTCAAGCTTGTACTCAATTACTCCAAACATGCTAAGCGTCTACTAGCATTAGATCATTGGATGTGCCGCGATGGAGTACAACGTCTTTTCACCTCTGGTGTAGCTAATAGTAAGAATTCGACGCTGAATTGGAGGCCATTGCAGCCTATTGATGACTCGATACAGCCGATAAATCTGGCTCAAATTACGAAAATCGAGGCTTTTTTACTGGAAAAAAATGGCTTTAACGACCAAGGTGAGCCCGTCGCACTTAATTTTAGCACTGGGGAAATCGATAGACGCCAGTTTCAGCACCCAGACGGCGTGATCTTGGACATCGGTACACACGTTCTCGCCATGATAAGGGAGTTGCTCGCAGGATTTGGTATGAAGGATGCACCACTTAGCCTACAAGTCGATTTGGCTGAAGATCGATTAAGCCAACCAATTGCTGTTGGTGATGTGACCACCGCGGAAGGTCATGCGAGCCTATCCGGATTTTGCGGTCCTATCCCAATTAGCTTAGAACTCAATAAGTATGCGGGACCTGTAGGTGGTCAAAAGGGCTTTAACCTTTATCTCGATGATGGACGCGTGATCAGTATGGATCGCAGTGGTGATGATGATGTCGTCATATTACTTAACCAGCAGCAAAATTTTCAGTGGCAACATAAAGGGACTTTGTATCTGCATTGTGTGAGAGATGTTGTTTTAAATCAGGATTTGGCTGGTGATTCGTTCAAGGCCATCACACAACGCAGAATTGAAGAAGTGGAAAGTCTCCTATTGTTGCAGCAGAGCTTGCGTGGTGTTCACTAGCTTTATCTATGTTGCCGATCCACCACCCCCCCCCTATTTTGCAACCGCAGTAAACTGTCCGATACCTTCCGACCAGCTCATTGGTTCCTTAAGAATATGGCAAGGTGTCTGAGTGCTTTGACACGCTTTCACCCCCATCACGCAGACCTCTTCCCAGGGTACAGCGCGGGTTTCTGTTTTTTTAAGGTCTTTATTCCAGCGTGAAAACAGCACTTCACGGCGCTGACGATGAAAACGGCAGGGAATAGTTTGGGAGAGCATGGCGCATAACAGGGCTAGTGTCCCATAAAGAGTAAGCCCAAAATCAAATTGCTGTTGCCATTCTCCGTTAATCAATACTTCTTTGTAAGAACCTATGTAAATACCGTAAAAACCATCAAAAGCAATATAGAACCAAACGAACGAGAAAAAACCGATTAAGAAATATATCTACATCATTTGGGTTTGCAAAATCATCCCGCCCGCCCAAATCAATATAGTGCTCGTTTTTTTTGATCAACTGATCGCACTGTTTGGCTTTAGGTAACAAGGTTTTTACTGGCAGAGGGCTGAGTACATGACTAGAACCAAATAACTTATCAGTTCGCTGTCCAGCCACAAATGGAAATAAAGACTTATTCATACTCTATCTATATTTTGCCAATAACATGCCCTAAGCCGTTTTCATTTCTTCTGATTGCATATATCGATCGCAAGCATCGCCAATCGATAAGATGGTATGCCCTTGAGCGTATTCATTACCGGCTAGCATATCGTTCACATGGTTAAGCTGCACACTCGGTTGTTGCCACTCACTTTCTGGTAGTGGTTTACTCCACTCTTCTACCTCAGTAAAGGCTTCGGTGCGTTGATTGAGTTTGCGCATTTCATAGTTCACTCGCCAAATGCCCAGCATGGTGCCGTTGATATACCACCAGAGTTTGGTCGCATTACTAAACTCTTCCCGTTTAATCTTGTGAGCCTGACAGTGCTGTTCAATAACACCGCCTAACGTCAGTGGGGCGGGTTCACCAATGGCGTCAGCGCCGTCTTCCATAAAGGTACGAATCATCTCCCATATAGAGGCAGCATGAAATTTATCTATCGCCCCTATCCGCAGAGCTGACCAGAAGTTACCGTAGTTTTCTTCATCATTAACCGCTATCACCAGCGAAGCGGAGGAAACGACACCACCGGTTGTGGCGGATACACCTTGGCCTACCATTACGCACACCTTTTCCCAAGGTACAGCGCGGGTTTCTATTTTTTTAAGGTCTTTATTCCAGCGTGAAAACAGCACTTCACGGCGCTGACGATGAAAACGGCAGGGAATCGTTTGAGAGAGCATAGCTCTGGCAGAAGCCGCGACTTTATAGTCAATAAACAGCATCGCACTCAAAGGTGTAAATGTTCCTAAAAGAGTACGCCAAAAATCAAATGTATCAAATTGTTGTTGCCATTCTCCGTTAATCAATACTTCTTTGTAAGAACCTATGTAAATACCGTAAAAACCATCAAAAGCAATATAGAACCAAACGAACGAGAAAAACCGATTAAGAAATATATCCACATCATTTGGGTTTGCAGAATCATCCCGCCCGCCCAAATCAATATAGTGTTCGTTTTTTTTGATCAACTGATCGCACTGTTTGGCTCTGGGTAACAGAGTTTTTACTGGCAGAGGGCTAAGCACATGGCTAGAGCCAATTAATTTATCGGTTCGCTGCCCGGCCACAAATGGAAATAAAGACTTATTCATGCTCTGCCTATGACTACAGCTTTAACGTTGTCAAATTACCACCTTTAGCATAATGCGCTTCTGCTTTGGCTCTTTGTCTTAACAGCTCTTCGCTTGGTTTCGCCCACTCATCTTCTGGAATATATTCATTCCACCGCTTCATCTTGCTGATAAATCGGGTGCTTGTATTGCTCATTAAGTCTTTTGATTTTGATAACCTCAAGCTCATGGAAGAGTGAGTGCAAATGATTTAACAACGCTTGTTTTTCTTTGAGAGTCGATGTGAATATCAATCCCTTGTATTGCATTTGACCTTTTTCAGGAATAGTAAAAGAAAGCACGTTATCGTTGATTAAATTAAAGACGACACTACGCTCATCGATAAACAGACAGCACTTATCAATGGTTGGTTGAAAGTTAGTCATTCCAAAAGACATTAGCGCAAAGGCTCCGGCTCCGACAAATGCCAACGGACCAAGGACAACAACAGCAATAATACACACCACAATTCCAACCCACGCAAAGCCGCGAGCAATTTTATAGGCCACCTCTGGGATCATATCTTGCTCTGTGTAGTGAATACCCAGTGCAGTTAAGTAATAGCAGCGATGTTTATCGGGAATAAATAAATATCTTGTTATCAAAACCCCCATTGTTGCCAAAACAAAACAAAACCAAAATCCGGCACTCCACATGGCGGTAATGCTAACCATCACTAAAAATATTGGTAAAAATAAGCCAATAAATAGAGCTAACAACCATCGAATAATTGGAGAATAATTCCCATCGGGACCAATGTGCTCCCAATAGTAGTTTGTTTTAGAAGTATAAAGTTGCTCTTTAAGGAAGTCTGTACTATTTTCACTATCCATTAATCTAATCTCACTTCCATAACACGAGTCGCGAATTCTTTTGGTGCAGGTGACACAAATAAGTCACCCTGACGGCTACCTGATGCCACATAACCTAACTGTTCTAGTTTCGATGCTTGCCAGTTAAAGGGCATAGTGACGAGTACAGCAATGGTATCCTCCGTAGTTCCTCCTAAATTAAGTCGATAGATGACAGAACCACCCTTTTCATTATCTTGGCTCCAAGTACCATTCTGCTCATTTAACATCACCGCTGGCTTTTCCTTAATAGTGCTGTAGCTATAGGCATTAGCTTTGGGTTTACGAGTAATTTGTAAGCCGACTGATTGACCGATTATGAAAGCTGGCAGCTCCAGCTCCAATTGCCATTGGTTAGTGCCAGAGTCCATCCATTGGGAAGGTTTTCGGTTAGGAACTGAGTTGAGTTGAACTTGAGGTTTATGAATAATTCGCTCTAAACGAGTTAACTCCTCTATGGCGTCCCAATTTTCCGGCTCCTTACCCCATGTAGATTGAAGCAACCATTTCTCAAGTTCGGAGCGTTAAATACATTAATGATGATAACGCCAATCAGATAAACAATACCCGTAACCATCAACGCGGTCAGCATCCAAGTGGCGACAATAGCTCCAATACTACCAGCACCTAACCGACTAAATAAATTTAATGTGAATTGAGCAACAAAAACTAATGCCTGTGATCCAGTGGACAGCCCTTTTAAGCCGTAGCCGAGTCGTTCCATTGGTGCATGACTCGAATCATTGAATTTATCGTAGCTTTCCCATGTTTCGAATCCTCCCATTTACATCTAAACCCCATAGAAGCCGCCAAAAGTACTATAGAACCAAGCGAATGAAAACAAACCGATTAGGAAAGCAATCCACATCATTTGGGTTTGCAGAATCATTCCACCCGCACCACCCAGATCAATATAGTGATCGTTTTTTTTAATTAGCTGATCACACTGTTTGGCTCTGGGTAACAGGGTTTTTATCGGCAGAGGGCTAAGCACATGGCTAGAACCAAATAATTTATCGGTCCGCTGTCCAGCCACAAATGGAAATAAAGACTTATTCATACTCTACCTAATATCATGCCCTAAGCGGTTTTCATTTCTTCTGATTGCATATATCGATCGCAAGCATCGCCAATCGATAGAATAGTATGTCCTTGAGCATATTCATTGCGTGCAAGCATGTCGTTCACATGATTAAGCTGCGCACTCGGCTGTTGCCATTCACTTTCTGGCAGTGGTTTACTCCACTCTTCTACCTCAGTAAAGGCTTCGGTGCGTTGATTGAGTTTGCGCATTTCATAGTTCACTCGCCAAATGCCCAGCATGGTGCCGTTGATATACCACCAGAGTTTGGTCGCATTACTAAACTCTTCCCGTTTAATCTTGTGAGCCTGACAGTGCTGTTCAATAACACCGCCTAACGTCAGTGGGGCGGGCTCACCAATGGCGTCAGCGCCTTGTTCCATAAAGGTACGAATCATCTCCCATATGGAGGCAGCATGAAATTTGTCAATAGCCCCTATCCGCAGAGCTGACCAGAAGTTACCGTAGTTTTCTTCATCATTAACCGCTATCACCAGCGAAGCGGAGGAAACGACACCACCGGTTGTGGCGGATACACCTTGGCCTACCATTACGCACACCTTTTCCCAAGGTACAGCGCGGGTTTCTATTTTTTTAAGCTCTTTATTCCAGCGTGAAAACAGCACTTCACGGCGCTGACGATGAAAACGGCAGGGAATCGTTTGAGAGAGCATAGCTCTGGCAGAAGCCGCGACTTTATAGTCAATAAACAGCATCGCACTCAAAGGTGTAAATGTTACCATAACAGAAAAGCAAAAATCATAGGTAGAAAATTGTTTTTGCCATTCTCCATTTATAAAAACTTCTTTATACGCTCTCATGTACATACCACTAAAGCCATCAAAAGCAATATAGAACCAAACGAACGAGAAAAAACCGATTAAGAAATATATCCACATCATTTGAGTTTGCAAAATCATCCCACCCGCGCCACCCAAATCAATATAGTGTTCGTTTTTTTTAATTAACTGATCACACTGTTTAGCTCTGGGTAACAGAGTTTTTACTGGCAGAGGGCTAAGCACATGACTAGAGCCAAATAACTTATCAGTTCGCTGCCCTGCCACAAATGGAAATAAAGACTTATTCATGCTTTGCCTATGACTACAGTTTTAACGTTGTCAAATTACCACCTTTCGCATAATGCGCTTCTGCTTTGGCTCTCTGTTTTAACAGCTCTTCGCTTGGTTTCGCCCACTCGTCTTCAGGAATATATTCATTCCACGGCTTCATCTTGCTGATAAACAGGGTGCTTGTATTGCTCATTAAGTCTTTTGATTTTGACGACCTCAATGTTGGGGAAAATCGACCGTAAGTGAGTAAGTAACTCTTCTTTTTGCTCAAGTGATGTAAAAATATCGCCTGAGTAGGCATGCGCATCTTTCTCAGGAACCGCAAATGAAACAACACCATCATCCATTAGATTAAAAACGACAGTGCACTCATCAATAAGCACACAGTACTTATCCACAGTTGGCTGAAAATTGGTCATTCCAAAGGACATTAACGCAAAGGCTCCGGCACCGACTAGTGCCAACGGGCCAAGTAAGAAGACGGCAATAATACATACCACAATGCCACCCCAAGCAAAGCCGCGAACAATTTTATAGGCCACCTCTGGGATCATATCTTGCTCTATGTAGTGAATACCCATTGAGGTTAGGTGATAACAGCGATGTTTATCCGGGGAAAAAAGGTATCTTGAAAGCAAAATCATCATAATCATGAAAGCCAAAAGTCCCCAAAAAGCAATTGAGTCCACTGTTAGCTCATCGAGAACAAACCAAAAAAAAACAAATAATGAACAACCCACAAACATCGGTATCAACCAATTCACTAGACTCTCGTGTTTTAAACCAGAACCTTTAGACTCCCAAGAGTATGCTATCTCAGTGTTATAAAGTTTCTCCTTAAGAGACTCTACGCTTTGATTATTATTCATTAGTCGATTCTCACTTCAATAATACGAGTCGCAAATTCTTTCGGTGCAGGCTCGATGGTTAGGTCGCCTTGGCTGTTGCCTGACGCCACATAGCCAAGTCGCTGCTCCTCATCCGCTTGCCAGTTAAACGG
Source organism: Vibrio sp. C8 (assembly GCF_054051265.1). Taxonomy (NCBI): domain Bacteria; kingdom Pseudomonadati; phylum Pseudomonadota; class Gammaproteobacteria; order Vibrionales; family Vibrionaceae; genus Vibrio; species Vibrio sp. C8. Next base: position 13,075 of record NZ_JBPAOE010000002.1, on the reverse strand, counting down.
CATGCTGACAAGGACGGTGATGGTATCATCCGTGGTTCCGCCCAAATCTAATCGATAGATAATAGGACTACCTTCCTCTTTAGCTGGGCTCCATGTGCCGTTCTGCTCATTAATCATAAGTGCTGGCTTAGCCTCAGTAGGACCATAGCTATAAGATTTATCTTTAGGCTTACGAGTAATTTGTAGGCCGATAGTTGTCCCTTCAATAAATGCAGGGAGCGTTAATTCCAATTGCCATTGGTTAGTGCCAGAGTCCGGTTTTCGGTTAGGAACTGAGTTGAGTTGAATTTGAGGTTTATGAATAATTTGCTCTAAGAGCGTTAATTCCTCAATAGGCTTCCATTGCTTCGATTCTCTACCCCATGTGGATTGAAGCAGCCATTTCTCAAGTTCGGAGCGTTTGAAGACATTAATGATGATAACGCCAATCAAATTAACAATACCCGTAACCATCAATGCGGTCAGCATCCAAGTGGCGACAATAGCTCCAATACTACCAGCACCTAACCGACTAAATAAATTTAATGTGAATTGAGCAACAAAAACTAATGCCTGTGATCCAGTGGACAGCCCTTTTAAGCCGTAGCCGAGTCGTTCCATTGGTGTATGACTCGAATCATTGAATTTATCGTAGCTTTCCCATGTTTCGAATCCTCCCATTTACATCTAAACTCCATAGAAGCCGCCAAAAGTACTATAGAACCAAGCGAATGAAAACAAACCGATTAGGAAAGCAATCCACATCATTTGGGTTTGCAGAATCATTCCACCCGCACCACCCAGATCAATATAGTGATCGTTTTTTTTAATTAGCTGATCACACTGTTTGGCTCTGAGAAACAGGGTTTTTATCGGCAGAGGGCTAAGCACATGGCTAGAGCCGAATAATTTGTCGGTTCGCTGCCCGGCCACAAATGGAAATAAAGACTTATTCATACTCTGTCTATGACTACAGTTTTAACGTTGTCAAATTACCACCTTTAGCATAATGTGCTTCTGCTTTGGCTCTTTGTCTTAACAGCTCTTTGCTTGGTTTCGCCCACTCGTCTTCAGGAATATATTCATTCCACTACTTCATCTTGCTGATAAATCGGGTGCTTGTATTGCTCATTAAGTCTTTTGATTTTGATAACCTCAAGCTCATGGAAGAGTGAGTGCAAATGATTTAACAACGCTTGTTTTTCTTTGAGAGTCGATGTGAATATCAATCCCTTGTATTGCATTTGACCTTTTTCAGGAATGGTAAAAGAAAGCACGTTATCGTTGATTAAATTAAAAACGACACAACGCTCATCGATAAACAGACAGCACTTATCAATGGTTGGTTGAAAATTAGTCACCCCAAAGGACATTAACGCAAAGGCTCCGGCCCCGACAAATGCCAGTGGGCCAAGTACAACAACAGCAATAATACATACCACAATCCCAACCCACGCAAAGCCGCGAGCAATTTTATAGGCCACCTCTGGGATCATATCTTGCTCTGTGTAATGGATACCCATTGAAGTTAAGTGGTAGCAGCGATGTTTATCTGGCATAAATAAGTACCTTGTTATCAAAATCCCCATAGATGCCAAAATGAAACAAAACCAAAACCCTGAACTCCATATTGGTATATCTCCAACAATCATTAAAAATATTGGTAGAAATAGGCCGATGAATAGAGCAAGAAGCCATCGAATAAGTGGGGAATAATTCCCATCAGAACCAATATGCTCCCAATAATAGTTTGTTTTAGAAGTATAAAGTTGCTCTTTAAGGAAGTCTGTACTATTTTCACTATCCATTAATCTAATCTCACTTCCATAACACGAGTCGCGAATTCTTTTGGTGCAGGTGACACAAATAAGTCACCCTGACGGCTACCTGATGCCACATAACCTAACTGTTCTAGTTTCGATGCTTGCCAGTTAAAAGATAGATTCACTAAGCAATATCTACATCAATAGAATTCCGCTATTTTTCAACCAATTAACAATAACAAACGCTCACCTAGAGCAAAAACATGCCCACACCAAGCCAATAACAGCCTAGATAGACGTTACTAAAGACAAGCTGTTTGGCTTGGGGATTTTTTATTCTGCTATATCTAATTCAAAGCTTCAGTGTCGTTAACTTGCCACCTTTTGCATAATGCGCTTCTGCTTTGGCTCTTTGTCTTAACAGCTCTTCGCTTGGTTTCGCCCACTCGTCTTCTGGAATCGCGGCTGACCACGCTTTAATTTCATCAGGAAATTTTGCCATCGATATTTTGCTGTCCCACTCTGATACTAAGTAAGGCAACTTCCAGCAGCTTAATAAATTAAACACATAATACCCAAGCATACCCAAGTAAGACTGCGTATAATTGTGCATGCAATAACGTACCCAATACCTGTCACCGTTAAGAAAGCGCTGCTTAATTTGTTTGTGCTTCTCTTCAAATGTTTTACGATTTTCTTCTTTCTCCATTTGCGGCCAGTATTCCGGCGGCTCTTCCATATAACAACGCAGCACCTCCCAGCATCTTTGTCCATCTTCCATTAGGGCGACAGGCATTTGAAACCTCCAATAGTCTTCACCTTCCGCATCCGGTAAAGCAAAGCCAAAAGTGTAATTAGCGACAACGGTATTACCGGTATACCCCTGATAAACCGAGACCCAGCACACAACCTCTTCCCAAGGCACAATTATCGGCGTGTTACTGTTCTCTTCGAAATAGCACACTTCACGGCGTTGACGATTAAAGCGGATTGGTTTTGTTCGAGCCTTTTTAAGTGATGACTGAATAATGACAAACCACCCAATGGCTAGAAGCATAACGATAGGGAAAAAAACAATTAAGCTATCCTGTATTGCATCAATAAAAGCCGCGATAAAACCACTGTACCTTTCTTTCGTAACATAGGAGCCGGCTAATAAGATTGATAAAGACACACAAAACACAGCTACCGGAGGAGACATCGCTACCTGTACTTGAAAAGCCTTACCAGCACTGGATTGACCAATGTCCATATAAACATCATTTATCTTAAGCACTTGATTTGATCTACCTAAGCCCCCTGGAACCATTTTGGTTGAAGGGATAGGTTTAGGTGAAAAAAACAACGCTTCGCCTAACGGGAATTTCCTAATTTCTCCTGCTAAGGGACGCTGTTCAGATAAATCAAATTCTGATTCTAAGGTTTTCTCATTCGACAAGTTATTCACCTATTATTAATTGATTTGATGTTAAAGGTAATAGGTTATCAGGAGACATTTGTCTCACTTTGAACATAGCCACTCATTGCTGATTAATGGCTTCGTTCCAGGGATTGTTATGATAAGAGATTTACCTTTATCTAACTGTTCAACTGAAATTACGTGACTACATGAACTAAGATTGATACTAAAAACAACGTTGGCTAGTAAGAATAAATCCCCAAGCTGTTTGACTTGGGGATTTTCTATTATTAACACTACATCTGATGCAATAACAGACATTAGGCAACCTCAGCAAAGATGTTTAGTTTTGGCCCAGAGTCGGGCTGGCTCTTTTGCTGTTCGGCTATTTTTTCCAACGTGCGCTTGTACTCCTCATCACTCATATCACGCCAATAACGAGGATTACGGCCCATTTTTTATCGTGCTCGGCGGTTAATGGATCGCGCTCTCGGGCTGGCTCTAATACCAAGATATCTGGCAGAGGCTGGCTGGTATCCATATAGCGCTGAATCATATTCCACAGGCGGTAATACTCGGCGACCAATTCATTAGAACCAACCAAATTGCCAATCGGCACCCCTACCGAATAATCATGGTAACGATGCACTAGCATTAGGTTATAGTTCAAATGCCCTTGCGGGCTAGGGGCTGACATCAACACACAGTCAAACTCAATAAATGGGTGAGAAAAGCGCACTTTATTGCCTTTTTTAAATAGCGTCACCATCCCCGTTTGGCGGTTTAAACTGTACACACGTTTACTTGTTAAAAAGGGTGCAAGGAAAAGGTGCCCGGCACTGACCAATTTAAAATGAGCGTAAATTAATAGACAGGGAAGCGCGGCATACAGAGTGACAGCACCAAGATCTCCAATCCATAACCTCCCCCCATATTGTCCTATAAGAGCAAAAGCAGTCAGCATAAGGTAAAGAAGTGGCAAAATAATGGTCAAGCATACTTTTGCCATACCAATAACAAAAAAGTAGAACTGAGACCAGTTAGACAAAGCCTCGCTTTCCAAACCTTTTTCATCCCAAAACAGATTGTCTTGGTTGTAGTTGCTCATTGCTGAAGGTTTGGTTTCTTTCGCCAATGAAAGCGCTATGGTGCTATTGGCTTGAGTAAAAGGAAATACCTGCCCTTTGGTTAATAGCCTACGTAGAAAGCCTTGTGGCTCTTTGGGTTGCTGAAGCGTTAACTGCTGTGAATTATATGCCATAACGTTTATGTCTCTTCTCCTTCCTTGGGCGCAAAGATATTCAACCTTGGCCCAGAGTCGGGTTGGCTTTTCTGTTGTTCGGCTATTTTTTTCAGCGTGCGCTTGTATTCTTCGTCGCTCATATCACGCCAGTACCTTGAGTTACGCCCCGTTTTTTTATCGTGCTCTGCGGTTAATGGATCGCGCTCTCGGGCTGGCTCTAATACCAAGATATCTGGCAGAGGCTGGCTGGTATCCATATAGCGCTGAATCATATTCCACAGGCGGTAATACTCGGCGACCAATTCATTAGAACCAACCAAATTGCCAATCGGCACGCCTACCGAATAATCATGGTAACGATGCACTAGCATTAGGTTATAGTTCAAATGCCCTTGCGGGCTAGGGGCTGACATCAACACACAGTCAAACTCAATAAATGGGTGAGTAAAACGCTCTTTATTGCCTTTTTTAAACAACGTCACCATTCCTGTTTGGCGGTTTAAACTGTATACACGCTTACTTTTTAAAAAGGGTGCAAGGAAAAGATGCCCGGCACTGACCAATTTAAAATGGCAATAAATCAATAGGCAGGGAAGTGTGGCATAGAGTGTAAGTCCATAAAACTCCCAAGATCGATCATCCCACCCTCCATCACCAAATAATAAACCTACTGTCGATAGCCCATAAAAAATTGGCAAAATAATGATCAATAAAACTTTTGCCATACCAACAACAAAAAAGTAGAACTGAGACCAGTTAGACAAAGCCTCGCTTTCCAAACCTTTTTCATCCCAAAACAGATTATCTTGGTTGTAGTTGCTCATTGCTGAAGGTTTGGTTTCTTTCGCCAATGATAGCGCAATGGTGCTATTGGCTTGAGTAAAAGGAAACACCTGTCCTTTGGTTAACAGCCTACGCAGCAAGCCTTGTGGATCTTTAGGTTGCTGAAGGGTTAACTGTTGTGAATTGTATGCCATAACGTTTATGTCTCTTCTCCTTCCTTGGGCGCAAAGATATTCAACCTTGGTCCAGAGTCGGGTTGGCTTTTCTGCTGCTCGACTATTTTTTTTAGCGTGCGCTTGTACTCTTCATCGCTCATATCACGCCAGTACCTTGGGTTGCGCCCCGTTTTTTTATCGTGCTCGGCGGTTAATGGATCGCGCTCTCGGGCGGGTTCTAGTACCAAGATATCTGGCAGAGGCTGGCTGATATCCATATAGCGCTGAATCATATTCCACAGGCGGTAATATTCAGCGACCAGCTCATTGCTGCCCACTAGATTACCGATGGGTACACCTACCGAATAATCATGGTAACGATGCACTAGCATTAGGTTATAGTTCAAATGCCCTTGCGGGCTAGGGGCTGACATCAACACACAGTCAAACTCAATGAACGGGTGAGTAAAGCGCACTTTATTGCCTTTCTTAAACAGCGTCACCATCCCCGTTTGGCGGTTTAAGCTGTACACGCGCTTACTTTTTAAAAAGGGCGCAAGGAAAAGATGCCCAGCACTGACTAATTTAAAATGGGCATAAATTACCAAACAAGGAAAAGCACCGTAAAAAGTTAAAGCATAAAAGGTATTAGACCTAACAGCCCATCCCCCTTGACCAATGACTAACCCTATCAGTAGTAAAAAATAAGCAAGAGGCAAACCAAGAAATAGGACCATTTTTGCCATACCAACAACAAAAAAGTAGAACTGAGACCAGTTAGACAAAGCCTCGCTATTTAAACGTTCTTCATTCCAATAAGAAGACTTATCTCCCTTTTTTTCTCTAATATAAGAAGGTGTAATTTCACCAGCTAAAGAGAGCGCTATGGTGCTATTGGCTTGGGTAAAAGGAAATACCTGCCCTTTGGTTAACAGGCGGCGCAAAAAGCCTTGTGGCTCTTTGGGTTGCTGAAGCGTTAACTGCTGTGAATTGTATGCCATAACGTTTATGTCTCTTATCCTTCCTTGGGCGCAAAGATATTAAACCTTGGCCCAGAGTCGGGTTGGCTTTTCTGTTGCTCGGCTATTTTTTCCAGCGTGCGCTTGTATTCTTCATCACTCATATCACGCCAATACCTTGGGTTACGGCCGGTTTTTTTGTCGTGCTCTGCGGTTAATGGATCGCGCTCTCGGGCTGGCTCTAATACCAAGATATCTGGCAGAGGCTGGCTGGTATCCATATAGCGCTGAATCATATTCCACAGGCGGTAATACTCGGCGACCAATTCATTAGAACCAACCAAATTGCCTATCGGCACCCCTACCGAATACTCATGGTAACGATGCACTAGCATTAGGTTATAGTTCAAATGCCCTTGCGGGCTGGGGGCTGACATCAGCACACAGTCAAACTCAATAAACGGGTGCGTAAAGCGCTCTTTATTGCCTTTTTTAAACAGCGTCACCATCCCCGTTTGGCGGTTTAAGCTGTATACACGTTTACTTTTAAAAAAGGGGGCAAGGAAAAGATGCCCGGCACTGACTAATTTAAAATGGGCATAAATCAATAAACAGGGAAGCGTGGCATAAAGAGTAACCGCACCAAATTCTCCCCCCCACACATCCCAACCTTGTTTCCCAAATACAAAGCCAAAAAGCAAAAGCAAATAAGAAAGTGGCAAGAAGAAAAATAACGCCACTTTTGCCATACCAACAACAAAAAAGTAGAACTGAGACCAGTTAGACAAAGCCTCGCTTTCCAAACCTTTTTCATCCCAAAACAGATTATCTTGGTTGTAGTTGCTCATTGCTGAAGGTTTGGTTTCTTTCGCCAATGAAAGCGCTATGGTGCTATTGGCTTGAGTAAAAGGAAATACCTGCCCTTTGGTTAATAGCCTACGTAGAAAGCCTTGTGGCTCTTTGGGTGACTGTAAAGTAAACTGCTGTGAATTGTATGCCATAACGTTTATGTCTCTTCTCCTTCCTTGGGCGCAAAGATATTCAACCTTGGCCCAGAGTCGGGTTGGCTTTTCTGTTGCTCGGCTATTTTTTCCAGCGTGCGCTTGTATTCTTCATCACTCATATCACGCCAATACCTTGGGTTGCGCCCCGTTTTTTTATCGTGCTCGGCGGTTAATGGATCGCGCTCTCGAGCTGGCTCTAATACCAAAATATCAGGCAGGGGCTGGCTGGTATCCATATAGCGCTGAATCATATTCCACAGGCGGTAATACTCGGCGACCAATTCATTAGAACCAACCAAATTGCCAATCGGCACGCCTACCGAATAATCATGGTAACGATGTACTAGCATTAGGTTATAGTTCAAATGCCCTTGTGGGCTAGGGGCTGACATCAGCACACAGTCAAACTCAATAAATGGGTGAGTAAAACGCGCTTTATTGCCTTTTTTAAACAGCGTCACCATTCCCGTTTGGCGGTTTAAGCTGTATACACGCTTACTTTTTAAAAAGGGTGCAAGGAAAAGATGCCCGGCACTGACTAATTTAAAATGGCAATAAATCAATAGGCAGGGAAGTGTGGCATACAAAGTTAGACCATAAAAAAAATCCGCACCATCAGCCCATTTCCCCTCTCCAAATAATAAGGCAATAAAAAATAACCCATAATAAAGAGGTAAGAAAAAAAATAACGCCACCTTTGCCATACCAACAACAAAAAAGTAGAACTGAGACCAGTTAGACAAAGCCTCACTATTTAAACGTTCTTCATTCCAATAAGAAGACTTATCTCCCTTTTTTTCTCTAATGTAAGAAGGTGTAATTTCCCCAGCTAAAGATAGCGCAATAGTATTATTCGCTTTAGTGAACGGAAATACCTGTCCTTTGGTTAACAGCCTACGCAGCAAGCCTTGTGGCTCTTTGGGTTGCTGAAGCGTTAACTGTTGTGAATTGTATGCCATAACGTTTATGTCTCTTATCCTTCCTTGGGCGCAAAGATATTCAACCTTGGCCCAGAGTCGGGTTGGCTTTTCTGTTGCTCGGCTATTTTTTCCAGCGTGCGCTTGTACTCCTCATCACTCATATCACGCCAATACCTTGGGTTACGGCCCGTTTTTTTATCGTGCTCTGCGGTTAATGGATCGCGCTCTCGGGCGGGCTCTAATACCAAAATATCTGGCAGCGGCTGGCTGATATCCATATAGCGCTGAATCATATTCCACAGGCGGTAATATTCAGCGACCAGCTCATTGCTGCCCACTAGATTACCGATGGGTACACCTACCGAATAATCATGGTAACGATGCACTAGCATTAGGTTATAGTTCAAATGCCCTTGCGGGCTGGGGGCTGACATCAGCACACAGTCAAACTCAATAAACGGGTGCGTAAAGCGCTCTTTATTGCCTTTTTTAAATAGCGTCACCATCCCTGTTTGGCGGTTTAAGCTGTATACACGCTTACTTTTTAAAAAAGGTGCAAGGAAAAGCCGCCCAGCACTGACCAATTTAAAATGGCAATAAATCAATAGGCAGGGAAGTGTGGCATACAAAGTTAGACCATAAAAAAAATCCGCACCATCAGTCCATTTCCCCTCTCCAAATAATAAGGCAATAAAAAATAACCCATAATAAAGAGGTAAGAAAAAAAATAACGCCACCTTTGCCATACCAACAACAAAAAAGTAGAACTGAGACCAGTTAGACAAAGCTTCGCTTTCTAAAGAGTTTTCATCCCAGTAAGAAAGTTTGTCCTCTTTCTCTGTTTCTTTTATATATGATGGTGTAATTTCCCCAGCTAAAGATAGCGCAATAGTATTATTCGCTTTAGTGAACGGAAAAACCTGTCCTTTGGTTAACAGGCGGCGCAGAAAGCCTTGCGGCTCTCTGGGTTGCTGTAAAGTAAACTGCTGTGAATTGAATGCCATTATTGTCTACCTAGCGGTTAAGTAATTAGTGTGTATTTATTAGTTGCTGTATTTTGGGATACGGCGTATTAAGCGGGTACAATGTTTCTAGCCCAGCCGAAATCATCGTTGTCAGAAGCACAAGGGGGCTGGGTTGTGAGCCCGCGCTATCTTCGAGAGCTAACGTTGGAAAATGCGCTTGCACTACTTGCAGCAGGGTTCTTAACACAAATACTGGCTGGTAGTAGTATTTGTGTACTTTACTCATTAGTAGGCACTCCCTTGGTCATGACTTACCTGATCAATAACCTGAAGGTTATTGTTTTATATACATAATTACTTCCCCGTCTTCGGTTCTAACGGTTCATTGCGGTAATCTTTACCCGCAATAATGTCGTAGTGAATAACGGTGTCATCACCAAATTGAGAGAAGTCAAAGTAGAGGGTTTCCGCATTATAGTTCGGTACTTTAGAGATTTTTTTTTCATTCACAAAAAGATAGCAGCCTATAGAGCCAGACCAAACATTGCCTAACCCTTTAAATATATAAGCATCACAACTTTTGGACTCTATTTTTGAACTCAAAGATATCGCTTTATCATCGTAATCATTGCCTGCTTGATAAATACGTAATTGAGCGAACCCTACCTTATCAAAGGCATTATAAGCTTCAACGGTAATTCTACTGAGTTTCATTGCGCAACCAGAAGACTGATAATTTTGATAGGGGATACGCAATTCATACTGGGTTGGTACCTCTGAAAAATTGTGTTTGATCTCAAAGACACCTTTACCACCTTGGCGTTTTTTCCCATCAGAGGCACTCAAAAAAAATGATTGGCAATCCTCACCACCACCATAAAAAGTGGCGTACGCTTTTATACTGGCGTCTTCCGGCTTAAGGCCTTGGATGCGAATATAATGGTCATATTTTGAACTACCAATAGGAGGCTTATTATCGCTATACCATTTAACAAGAGGGCTCACAGCAAATATCACAATCAAAAAGAAGGCGATAACACCACCAACCAGGCCAAGCAAAACTTTAACAACAGTGTTCATTTTAACTGTTCCTTAATTGGTTCTTTTTCTGAATAAAGCAGCCATTTTATTTCCTTGTTTGCGGGTCTAATGGTTCACTACGATAATTATCCCCCTCAAAAATATCGTAATGAATTACGGTGTAGTCACTAAATTGAGAAAAATCGAAATAAATATTTTCAGCGTATGTTTCAGATTGGCTTGATATTTGTTTACCATTCACAACATAGATACAACCAATAATCCTCTTCCAAATATCTTTAGACCATTGATATAATTTACCATCACAACCTTTAGCTTCAATTTTTGCATTTACATCAAGTGATCTGTTGTAATACTCCCCTCCCGCTTTATTAATACGTAAATTCGCAAAACCCGCCGTGTCAAAGGCGTTAGTGAGCTCAACCTCCATATCTGATAAGGTCGTAATGCAGTTTTTTCCTGGCTCTTTGGGCTGATAAGGCCCCCTTAATTCGTAATGTGTTTCATCGTCTGAAAAATCATGCTCAAATTTAAAACTCTGGTTATAAATGCCTTTCTTAACCTCACCGCTGCCTGCATTCCATGACCAGCCCGAACAAGATTCACCACGGCCAAAATAGTTCACACGAACACTAATTATCGCATCGACTGGTTTCTTTCCGGCAATTACCATATAGGGCTCACCATTCGCCCCCCAGATTTTTTCAGAAGGATGACTAAAATAATAAACCGACATTCCAACCACAATCGCTATCAGAACAAAAGGTGTTATGCGTATAAATGCTCTCATGACGACAATTTCCGCCGCACCATTTTATTTCCCAGTTTGTGGATCTAACGGTTCACTGCGATAATTCTCTCCCGCTAAAATATCGTAGTGAATAACAGTGTCATCATCAAATTGTGAGAAGTCGAAGTAGACCGTATAAGCATTAAATACGGCAAGATCTGATTTTTTATTTTTTATTTTTTATTTTTTATTTTTTATTTTTTATTTTTTCATTAGTAAAAAAACTACAAGCTAAACCTGAAGACCATTCATTTATATCTTCGTAATATCGAGCTCGACAATTTCTTGCTTCTATTTTTGAGTTTAATAATATAGGCTTATCGTAGTCCATTACAGGCTGATAAATACGTAATTTAGCAAACCCCACCATATCAAAGGCGTTAGTGAGCTCAACCTCCATATCTGATAAAGTCGTAATGCAGTTTTTTTCTGGCTCTTTGGGCTGATAAGGCACCCTCAATTCGTAACGCGATTCATCATCAGAGAAGTTATGCTCAAATTTAAAACTCTGGTTATAAATTCCTTTCTTAACCTCACCGCTGCCTGCATTCCATGACCAGCCCGAACAAGATTCACCACGGCCAAAATAGTTCACGCGAACACTAATTATCGCATCGACCGGTTTCTTTCCGGCAATCACCATATAGGGCTCACCATTCGCCCCCCAGATTTTTTCAGATGGATGGCTCCAATAGTAAACCGACATTCCAACCGCAATCGCTATCAGAGCAAAAGGTGTTATGCGTATAAATGCTCTCATGACGACAACTCCCACCGCACCATTTTATTTCCCAATTTGTGGATCTAACGGTTCACTGCGATAATTCTCTCCCGATAAAATATCGTAGTGAATAACGGTGTCATCACCAAATTGAGAGAAGTCAAAGTAGACGGTTTCTGCGTTATAATTCGGTTCTTTAGATATTTTTTTTTCGTTGACAAAAAGATAGCATCCTAATCCTCCTGAAAATGTATTGTCTTTCCATTTGTGTATAAATGCATCACAATCTTTTGCTGTAACTTTAGAGTTGATTGCAATAGGTTTATTGTCATAATCATCACCAGCCTGATAAATGCGCAATTGTGCAAATCCTACCGAATCAAATCGGTTGTAAGCTTGAACTGTAATATCCCCTAGCGTCACATCACAATCAAGCGAATCTCGATATCCTTGATAAGGAATACGAAGTTCATACTGTTTCGGATCCGTGGAAAAATTATGGGTAATATGCCATTTTACATCCGCTCCTGATGACCAACCATTACTAGCACTGAATGTTTTGGCTTTGCAATCTTGACCACTCGAACCAAAAATAACCCAAGCATCAATGGTGGCATCGGCCGGTTTTTTCCCTTTAATCGCAATGTAAGGTTCATCAGAGCTATCTCCCCAAACTTTGGGTTGATTATATTGATACAACTCATGACCAACAAAGAGTAAGCCAGCTGCAAGCATCCATTTTTTCTTGGTCATTTTCATTGTATTTGATCCTTAATTTCTTTAGGTAACGATTGATTTGCTAACAACAATAGACTGAACGGCAAACGCTCTGGGTTATTCATAATGTTGGTGAGCTCTTGTGCTACTCGCAGATAGTTATTAGCTATCTGCTCACTAATCGCAATTTCTTGTTTAATTAAGGTCTTTCTCGCTTCATTCACTGGCGAATAAGGCAGCCCTAGTGCTTCAGCCCAAGCATTTTTTGCCGCCAAATAACGGCGATGTTGCTCTTGAGTTTTATTAGTTAAATAATGAATCGCTTGTTGATAGTTTTGATATAAGCTTTCTTTGTTTAAGGCTTGCAGCTGATTAAATAAATTCGGCACATAGCTAGTCATATAGCCTAGGCAGCATCGGCCCCAAATAGTTGGGGCGATAAAACGGAAAGAAGATGAGCTCACCGAGCAAAATAGCCTGAAAGAGACTACTGAAATGCGCGCGAACGTGATCGAGCTCGGCGGCAGATGCGGCAATCAACATGCCACTCTGAGCGTGCTGCTCTTGTGCCCACCATTGCAAAAACTCGCGATTGGCAGGCAACAGCCAGGGGCCGTCTTCAGGATTAGTCAGTTG
>NZ_JBPAOE010000001.1:0-169467 GCF_054051265.1 Vibrio sp. C8 | reverse complement strand
TGTACGTTTACCTATTGATTTCATGACATTCTCCAATTGGTTACTGGAAAAGTGTCAACCTTATTTAGGACGGGTCAATTTCAATAAAAAGAGCGCTAATTAAGCGCTCTTTTCCTTTTTTAACTTAGCTTGAAAATCGGACTTTACGATTTCTAACGCAGCGAGAACAACTTTTGTGTTGACGTTATTGGATTCCAGAAGATAAATAAGATCAACGGCAAGTTTGATTTCATCCGGAGCATTTTCTAAAGAGGAGCTGGTGTCATTCATTTATTGATTCTTCTCTCTAAAGGTAATCTGTTTTTCGATTTTTGTTTTCGCTTCCTGACAGCGTTTAAGCCTCTGTTCCGCTGCGAGCAAGGCTTGCTGGGCGGTTGTTTTATTGCTTCCAAACGCGCCATCAACAGCCACTTGCTTATCTTGAACTAGGAGCATCAGTCTTCGTTCCCAGTCTTGGTGTTGTGCGAGATCCTGATACAAATCGCTGATTGGCTTTCTGGTGTCTCTGTAATACTTTGGTTCTTTCTTACGAATAGCTTGGGTCGACATTTCGCGCTGAATCGCACTAATCTGCGCAAGAAGGCGTTCGGTTAGATATTCTGCTCGAAGTTGAGTTAGCTTCCCTGCATTTTGCTCTCGGAGAATGGCATTCAATGTGCTCTCTGTTTCTATAACACACGGAGTCAACAGTTTGCCGTGACAATGAAACAAGGTGTCATCAAATAATGGGCGATAGTGTTCGCCTCGAGTTCGGTCGATGAGTGCAGCCGTAGATTTAAGCTCTTCAATGATGGGATTTAATCTGGATAAGTCTTTCATAGCGTTACAAACCAAGCATCAAAAGCAAGTTTTACCGCAAGTATACTAACTACGGTGACAAATACAGGGCGAATGAATTTAGCACCAAAGCGAATCGCGGAATGCGCACCGACAAAAGCGCCAGCCATTAAACAAACGCCCATGGTTAAGCCGAGTACCCAGTCAATATGACCTAAAATAGCGAAAGTGATCAACGATGTCAGGTTGCTAGTAAAATTCATTGCTTTGGCTAAACCCGATGCCAACAGAATATTTAATCGATAAAGCGCCATGGAACTTACAGTCCAAAATGCGCCTGTTCCTGGGCCAGCTAAGCCATCGTAAAACCCTAAACCAAAGCCTTGCAAATATTGCTTAGTATTGAATTTCTTACATCCAGCAGGCATTTCATTTTGTACAGTTGTAGGAGCTTTATGCCAAACCGTATAAATTGCAGCGGCAAGAATGATCAAAGGAAGCACTTTTTGTAACCAGTCGGTACTGATAGCATCAACGACAAGTGTACCCACAGTTGCACCGATTAGCGTCATAACAAAAGCACGCAGCCAGTACTTGGGCTTGAATAGCTTCTTTCGGTAATAAGTCAATGCAGCGGTGGAAGATGCAAAAGTCGCTGCAAGTTTATTTGTACCCAATGCAATATGTGGAGGCAATCCTAAAGAAAGCAATGTAGGGACAGTTAACATGCCACCACCGCCAGCAACAGCGTCGATAAACCCGGCGATAAAAGCCACTAAAGCCAACACGACCAACATGGTTGGTTCGACTAATTCAATCAAAAATACGATCCTGAATTCTATTTTTTAAAATGATAAGTAGGGAAGGATATACCCAAACTATAGGGGCTGCAGTTAGGCAGCAAGCGAATGAGACCTCATAAGCATATTTTACTGTTTATTCACAGGTAAATCGTGATTAATGCGAATTGATAGAGTTAATTCCCTGCTATTTCATATAGCAAGAGAATTGCGATGCTATTTAATACTCGATGGTTCGCTTAAATGGGGGAAGGGAGTCTAACAACGCCTTTCCGTATCGTTTTGATACCACTCTGCGATCAAGTATCACGACTCTACCAGAATCCTTCTCTTTACGCAGCAAACGTCCTACTGATTGGATAAGCTTTTTGCTTGCCTCTGGTACTGAAATTTGTAAAAACGGATTACCGCCACGATGCTCAATATACTCAGCGTGCGCTTGCTCAACAGGTGAAGTTGGGACAGCAAACGGGATCTTGGTAATAATCAGGTTTTCCAATAAGTCGCCCGGTAAGTCTAATCCTTCGGAAAAACTACCAGTACCAAATAGCACGCTTGTTTTTCCGCACTGCACGAGCATTTTATGTTTTTTTAGAATTTCTCCGCGAGATTTTTCACCTTGAATTTGAAGCGTCCACCCTTTTTGAGTGATGGTTGACGACAACTTTTCTGCGACTTCTTTCATTTGCCAATAAGAAGCAAACAAAACAAGGTTGGCTTTATCAGCAACTAGATACTCTTTTACTTTATCGGCAAGATAAGGAGTAAAGTCTTTGGCTGGTGGTTCAAGTTTCATTACAGGTACTAACAACTCTCCCTGCTCTATATAGTTAAACGGTGACGCCAGTGAGAGAAATTGAACACCATCTTCAGGTTTTTCACTGATGCCTGCTTGGCGGCAGAAAAAACTGAACGAGTTGAGAGCCCGTAATGTCGCGGATACCAGAATAGCGCCAATACAACGGCTCCAAATTTGCTGATCTAGCTGCCAACCGATCTCTAAAGGGGAAACGTGAACGGTAAAATCACCTTCACGTTCATTATGAGTCTGTAACCAACGAGCGAGCGGTGCGCCTTTTTCCCGTTTAGGTTCCGCCATTAAGTTCCATACTTGGTACAAGTTCTCCAAACGCTGAATATAGAAGCCCAGCTCCGTCAATGCAGGTTCAGCTAAACGAGAAGCAAGTTCGCCTTCCTTTACTTTCTCTGCAATCAAATCTGCAATTTTCGCAACACTTTGATTGGCTTTCTGGCTTTGACGTTTTAGATGCTTTGATTCTTCTTCCAGCCACTGAGGCAAATCGCCGTGCTCAAAGCGATAAATGTTTTCTTCAAAAGAAGCGGGGTCAAAGCGCTGGGTCAGCTGGCTTAATCCCGGAATTAACTCTTGGATTGCGGTTTGTGCTTCATCTAAAAAGCGCGATGCCCTTTTCGCTTCAGCGAGATTGCTCAATTTAGGTAAAGTGCGGTTGAGACTTTCAAGCCAAGAGGCTGCGCCTTTTAACGAAGTTGCGGCTGAAGCGTGATCCCTAGCAACATGAGGAAGGTGGTGTGCTTCGTCAAAGATGTAAATGGTGTTTTCAGGCTCTGGCAGTATTATTCCGCCTCCTAAATCAGCGTCTGCCATTACTAAACTGTGGTTTGCGATAATTACATCCGCTTTATCTAACTCTGATCGAGCTTTTTGGAATGGACAGTGTCGGTGAGCCGGAAAACTGCCATTGCAGCTGTGTTTATCGCTGACAATAGAATTCCAGATTTCATCGCTGACCGTTTTAGGCCAGGAATCTCTGTCCCCATCCCATTTTCCTCTATTAAAGGCGTCAAACATGTTTTCTAACATGTTTATGTCAGCAGCCTTAGGCTTGGTTTCAAACATTGCGAGTTGAGCACCGTCTGCGCCTGAAGCCGCAGCCAACTTTTCAGCACAACAATAGCGTTGGCGACCTTTAGCAATAATAAAAGTAAAACTCTGATCAGTGATTCGTCTATATAAAGGTAAATCTTTGTGTACAAGCTGCTCTTGTAACGCAACTGTGGCGGTGGATACCACAATTTTACGATTATTGGAGATCGCGACAGGAATCACTCCCATTAGATAGGCGAGTGATTTACCAATTCCGGTACCAGCTTCGGCTACCATCATTCGCGTTGACTTGTGATAACTGCCACACAATGTCTTTGCAATTTCTGCAACAAGAAAGTTTTGTGCTCGGCGAGGAACGAAATTATCGAGCTGATTTTGCAGGTTTTGGTAACTACTGCGGATCGATTGTTGGATTTTTTTTGTAAGCATAACGAGCCCTGCGTGACGGGAATCGCATGTTAGCACAGTTTACAAATCCTACGTAGCTCACGAATTTGCATCATTTTAAGAGGAATATAGATCTCCTTCACAAAAAAAAACTGAACCTTCAGGAACTTAAATTTAATTCACAAAATAAAAAATATAAAACTTAACAATATTGCTGATGAGTTTATTTAATCCTGTATTGTTGGTCTTTATAATTATATTTAAGAGTATTATTCTGATTTGGCTGTTTGTGAAACGTTTACATTTTTATGAATATTTCAATACACGCTGTTCGATAAATGTGCGCTTTTTTGATTAAGTTAATGAATTTTAAATGATTTATTTATTTTTATGCGAGCAATTTAGAGTATTTGACACGCAGGATATTCTTTTGCAATCTAAACCTCGAAATTTAGTGGCGGTAGGAACTAACCGAAGAGTTGGTCACTACCATCAAAAATAAAAGGGAACCGGATAAGGATTTCCCACATTTAAGAAAAGGCAGTGGATTACTATGAAAAAGACTCTATTAGCACTAGCAGTTCTTGCAGCAGCAGGTTCAGCACAAGCTGGTATCGAAATCTATAACAACGAAGGTGTTACAGTTAACCTTAAAGGTGACATCGAAGTTACTTACCAAAATTCAACTTCTGCAGCTTCTATGAGCCAACAAATTGAAGATGCTGATTTCGGTTTTGACGTGCGTTACGCAATGAACGACCAAGTATCTATTGGCGCGTACTGGGAATTTAACGGTTCTGAGTCAAATAACGCAGAGTGGACAAAAAATGGCGATAACTATGTAGCCCTTTACACTGCTGACTTCGGTTCTGTAAAACTAGGTCGTCTATGTACTGCTATTGATGATATCGGTATTGGTAACGATTACCAGTTCGGTATCAACTCATTCTTCTCTAAGGATTCTTTTGAGTGTGCTGATGAAGCCGTTCGTTATGATTATGACAACGGTTCGTTCTACGCAACTTTGGGCTATGTACAAAATAAAGTAAAAGCAACAAACACTGATGGTGTTATCGATGATAACGCTTCCAACCAAGGTTCTGAAGGCGATTACATTGATGGTTATGTAGGTGCACGATTTGCTGGCTTTGATGTGAAAGCTATTGTAGCTGACTATGACAGTGACCGTGAAGTTTCAGAACTTGATTCAGATGGCAAATCTCTAGCAATTTCAAACACTCTATTTGGTCTAGAAGCGGCTTATAGCGGAGTTGAAAACTTAAACCTATCTGTTGGCTATTACACAGTTGACCGTACACAAGGTACTGCTAAGCAAGATAATGATACTTGGGCTCTAGCTGCAGATTACACTGTAGGCAAAGTAGTGTTTGGTACTGGTTACTCTCAGTCTGAGTACGATGCAACAGACGAAGAGCGTACAAACATGTTCGTAAACGTTGGTTACAAAGTGCTTCCAGCGGTTACAGTTTACGGTGAAGTTGCTAAACAAGAGAAAAGCGGCACTGGTGTAACTGCACTGAACAACGAAAATCTAGCTGCAGTTGGTGTTACAGCTTCTTTCTAATTTCGTAAGAAATTGAATATATTTAAAAGCCACCTTATGGTGGCTTTTTTACTACCTAAATGTTAGTAGTAAATACCTATAAAATTAGTGTAATTAAAGGTAAGTTAATGAAGAAGACATTATTGGCTGTTTTGGCTTCAGCCCTTTGCTTTAGTAGTAGTGCTTTGTACGCAGCGACAATTACTCCTACTCCAGGTGTATCTATCCTATACGTCAATGGGCAACCTGCGGTAGATCAGTTGTCGGAAAATCAACTTAACGATGGTTTTAACCAAGTGGTTGTGCGAATGGATAAAAATATGGCACCTGCTGGAGCGAGTAGCTCGGATGTCTTTACTTCAAAACCATACGTTTTAAATATTGAAAATGTGCATGGTGATTTAAAAATTGCTCATCCTCAAGCTCGTAGCAAAATGGAAGCAAACAAGGTTTTTAAATCTGACCAACCAAATTGGTTACTTGAGCAGGATGGAAAAGCAATTAGTTACAAGCAAGAAGTTCTAAAAGGTAAGTCTGGGTTATTTCCTTATCTAGGTATGGATAAGCTGATTGCGGAACATAACCAATCTCGTGGTGTTTACTTTAAGAATGGTCAGGTTGTTGATCAGCCAGTAGCAGTACAAGTTGCTACGGTTACTGCAAACTCAGCCGCAAGCGATAAAGCATCTAAACCCCAAGTCATTACCAACAATGTCGAGCAACTCAAAGCTTGGTATTTACAGTCATCAACTGAAGAGCGTAAAGCGTTCCGCCGTTGGATGATTGATCAAGAGTAATTTTAAAAACGCCAGTCTTTAGACTGGCGTTTGCTTTATAGCGGTTTGGTACTTTATTTCTCACAAAACGAAGTGGGTAGATTTAGCCGCAGCACTTTTTATACTTCTTACCACTGCCACATAGGCATGGTTCGTTACGGCCGATTTTCTTAGCTTCAGAAGAGGTAGGAAACTCGCCATCAATATAAAACCACAAGCCATCTTCACGGACAAAACGCGAACGTTCTTCTAAACACAGCTCTTTACCTTGGTCCGTCAAATATGCTTTAAAATGGACGAAGCCTTCGCTGGCCGTTGTCCCATTTGCACTATTGATAACTTCTAATCTGCACCAATCACTATTGATGGAATCTGCAATCGCGGCACGGTCGATTTCAGCATTGCAAGAAGGGTGATACGTATTCACAACGAAATCTACTAAGCCGAGCACATGAGCGCTATAGCGAGCTCTCATCAATTGCTCTGGCGTATGTGCTTGGGCATGGTCAGTGTTAATAGGCTGGCAGCATTCTGAATAAGGTTTTGCGTTACCGCAATAGCAGTTGTTCATAAGATGATAGGGATGAAAATGGCCTCAAATTGAGGCCAAGTTTAGGGATGTATAGATTAAAAGTCTAGATATCGACTTGTAGAAGATCAGCACTCCATTGAAGTGCTTCATCATAGCTCTGACTTAACACCTCATCGCTTAGTTCTAAACTGATTCTCAATTCAGAGACCTGTTCCCAATCTGCGTGCTCATAAGCTTTTGACAGGGATAAAATTTTACCTAATGCCCCTTCACCCTTGGTTAGTGCAATCTTCACGACTTCGTCGATGTGAATGAGCTCAACGATACTTTCTATAGGTTGGTCTAACAGACAGTCAAGCAACGAAAACATTCCGGTAAGGAATGCAAGATCTGCATCATTATGTTGCCCACTCTTGCTCCATGCTAACTGACAAAAACGAGCGCGTTGAATAGAAAGACCATAGAGATAGTTGGGCTTAGAGCTGTCAGTTGATGCTATAGCTACAAGCGAAATAAACTGCCTTAGTCGTTGTTCACCCAAATACACCAGCGCTTGCTTAAATGACTGAATCTTTGAGCTAACGATAGCTGAAGCATTAACGAAAGTGAGTAGCTTATAGGATAGAGAGAGATCTCGTGCTATCAAAGATTCTAATTCCTTGTAGTCTATCTCTTCTTTCGCTATCTCTTTACACAACTGGACTATGGTTAAAAACGTTGGCTGCAAAGCTTTGCGTTGGATGATCTCAGGCTTACTAAAGAAATAACCTTGAAAATAGTCAAACCCAGCTTTTTTCGCTTGCTCAAATTCATCATAGGTTTCAACTTTCTCGGCTAAAAACTTAATTTTTGAACCTCGCAGTTTACTGATGAATAGACCCGCTTTTGCGATAGGGACGATGCGAATATCAAATTTGATGAAAGAGACATAAGGTAAAAAAGGCTGCCACTCTTTACTTGGTACAAAATCATCTAGAGCGATTCTATAACCTTGTGTAGCCATCTTTTTAATTGCATCTAACAACTCTGAGGTTGGCTCGCAATCTTCTAGAACTTCAACCACTAAACTGTCTGACGGGAAGAGAGTTGGTACAAGGTTCACTAAACTTTGATAAGGGAAGTTCACAAAGCCGACGTGATTACCCAGAGTTTGATAATGGGTCGAAAGGAAATGATCCGAAAGCAGCCTGCTGGTTGCTTTATCGGGGTCAATTTCTGGAAACGTGTTCTTCGGCCCATCTCTGAATAGCAATTCATAACCGAAAGTTTTTCGGTCGCTATCTAATATAGGCTGTCTAGCGATATATGAGTACTTCAAGGCTTTACCCTAACTCCATTTTTGGTGTGCCAATTATATCAATATAAAATCGATTTATTGTGCACATCCTCAAATCCCTCTGAGACATCGGTCACCAATTTTATGATGCAAATTTTCTGTTTTGCAATTCATACCCTTGTTGCGAATAAACAAGGACAGAGCCTTGTGTGTACCAATCGCCTAAAACAATGCGAGTCTTTTCCTCGCCTTCCGCTGAAATCTTATGGATGTTTGGCCGATGGGTGTGTCCGTGAATCATGGTATTTACCTGATGCTTTTCCATCACTGCTAAAACTTCGCTGGGTGTCACATCCATAATAGACATTGATTTGTTGCTTTTATCGCTGCTGGTATCAGATTGGATCTTTCTTACAATTCGGGTTTTGATACAGAAAGGTAGGCGATTGAAAAACCATTGTAACCACGGTTTATGCACTTTCTCTCTGAATGCTAAATAGCGCACGTCTTCTGTGCACAATGTGTCACCATGAAGTACCACGACTTTATCACCATAAAGATCAATGACTTGTTCTTCATCGAGCAGAGTGACACCTGTTTGTTTAGCGAATCTTTTCCCAACCAGAAAATCACGGTTGCCGTGTGAGAAGAATACGGGAATGCCTTTGCCAACTAGTGTCTTAAATTCGCTTTTAATCTGCTCTGCGAAGTTGGTTGGGTCGTCATCCCCAATCCAAAAATCGAAAAGATCGCCTAACACATAGAGAGCATCTGCCTTGATGGCATCTTCACGCATAAAAGAGATAAAACAATCGGTAATATCTGGGCGCTTAGGAGTGAGGTGGAGATCTGAAATAAATAATGTATGCATAGGAAGAGTATTTTATGTTGGGTTATAGACAGTGGAGCGCATATCGCGCCCCACTTTAAAGATTACTCTTCGATAGTTGTGCCAGTGATGACAACATCTTCTAGTGGTACGTCTTGGTGCATACCGTAAGAGCCAGTGCTTACACCTTTAATTTTGTTTACTACATCCATGCCTTCTACAACTTCAGCAAAAACACAGTAACCCCAACCATCTAGGCTTTCTGAACGGAAGTCTAGGAATGTGTTGTTGTTTACGTTGATGAAGAATTGAGAACTTGCAGAGTGTGGTTCCATAGTACGAGCCATTGCAAGAGTGCCTACTTTGTTGCTTAGGCCGTTGTTTGCTTCGTTACGGATAGGTGCGCGAGTCTCTTTTTCACGTAGACCAGAAGTCATACCGCCACCTTGGATCATGAAGCCGTCGATAACACGGTGGAAAAGTGTGTTGTCGTAAAAACCGTCACGGCAGTACTGTAAAAAGTTTGCGCTAGTTTCTGGCGCTTGCTCTGTATTCAGCTGAACTTTAATGTCACCAAAGTTTGTATGAAGGGTGATCATGTGCATTACCTTTGCTTGTTTTGTATGAGTATTGGATTTTAGCTTAACTTTTTGCTCATTCAAAACATCAAATGGATGACCTAGCGATAACAGAGTTGTTATACTGCACAACTATTTTGGTTTTAACGGTAATTAGATAGAGATCATGCTGAAAATATATAACTCACTAACAAAACAGAAAGAGGAATTTAAACCCATTACTGCTGGTAAAGTCGGCATGTATGTCTGTGGAGTGACCATATATGATCTTTGTCATATCGGACATGGCCGTACATTCGTTTCATTTGATGTGGTTGCTCGTTACCTTCGCTACTTGGGTTACGATTTAACATTCGTTCGTAATATCACTGATATCGACGACAAAATCATTAAGCGCGCCTCTGAGAATCAAGAGTCATGTGATTCACTGACTGAACGCCTGATTCAAGAAATGTACACAGACTTTGATGCGCTAAACATCAAACGCCCTGATATTGAACCTCGTGCAACGGCTTATATCCAAGAAATCATCGAACTGGTTGAACGTTTAATTGAGCGTGGTTTTGCTTATGTTGCGGACAACGGTGACGTGATGTTCGAAGTAAGCAAATATGATGAATACGGTAAGTTGTCTCGCCAAGATCTAGACCAACTGCAAGCCGGCGCTCGTGTAGATATCGAAACAGCAAAACGTAGCCCATTAGACTTTGTACTTTGGAAAATGTCTAAGCCGGGAGAACCGACTTGGGAATCGCCATGGGGACCGGGTCGCCCAGGTTGGCATATTGAATGTTCAGCGATGAACTCTTCAATCTTAGGTAATCATTTCGATATTCACGGTGGTGGTTCTGACCTTATGTTCCCACACCACGAAAATGAAATTGCACAGTCTTGTTGTGCGCACGGTACTCAATATGTAAACACGTGGATGCACAGTGGCATGGTGATGGTAGACAGAGAAAAAATGTCAAAATCACTAGGCAACTTCTTCACCATTCGTGATGTATTGAACCACTACGACCAAGAAACTGTACGCTACTTCTTGATGTCGGGTCATTACCGTAGCCAACTGAACTACAGCGAAGAGAATTTGAACCAATCGCGTGCTTCTCTTGAGCGTTTATATACTGCACTTCGTGGTTTAGACATGAACGCGGCTGCGGCGGGTGGTGAAGAGTATGTTAGCCGCTTTACTGCTGCGATGAATGACGACTTCAATACACCTGAAGCTTATTCTGTGCTGTTTGATATGGCTCGTGAAGTGAATCGCCTTAAGAATGAAGATATGGCCAACGCGAGTGCTCTTGGGGCATTGATGCGTGAACTTGCAGATGTGATTGGTATTTTGTACCAAGACCCAGAAGCTTTCCTAAAAGGTGGTCAAGGTGACGATGATGAAGCAGCAGAAATTGAAGCTTTGATTAAGTTACGTAATGACTCTCGCGCTGCGAAAGATTGGGCAAATGCGGATTTGGCTCGCGACAAGCTTAACGAGATGGGTATCGTTCTAGAAGACGGTCCAGCAGGAACAACTTGGCGTCGTAAATAATTCGTTTTAGGTTTTAGATTGTGGGCGTAAGCCCACTTTCTTTATCTAGATTATTGTCCTTTTCTAGACTCTTTTTAAGTTACTCAAATTTTAAAATGGCACTGAATGTCGATTATTTTAGGGATTGACCCCGGCTCCCGAATAACGGGCTATGGCGTAATCAAACAACAAGGCAGACACCTTTATTATTTAGGCAGTGGCTGCATTCGCACCTCAGAGAAAGATCTTCCCACGCGCCTAAAGCAAATCTATGCAGGTGTCACCGAAATCATTACCCAGTTTCAACCTGATGTATTTGCTATCGAGCAAGTCTTTATGGCGAAGAACGCTGACTCTGCACTCAAGCTAGGTCAGGCGAGAGGTAGTGCTATTGTTGCAGCGGTAAACGCAGACCTTCCGGTTTACGAGTATGCAGCACGTCTAATCAAACAAGCGGTTGTCGGCACTGGTGGTGCAGACAAATCCCAAGTTCAGCATATGGTTCAACAGATGTTGAAGTTACCTGCAAAGCCACAAGCGGATGCAGCCGATGCGCTGGGAGTTGCTATTTGTCATGCCAATACCAATAAAACATTGATAGCTCTGGCTGGTAAAGCGACAGGGGCCAGAAAGGGGCGCTATCGATAAGGTTTGAATTCTCGCTGGCACAAAAGAAAGTGTGAGAATTTCCTTACCTATCTTTTACTGGCTATATATCCAGTTATTTATTATCATCTTTGCCATTACAAATTTCCCAACCAAAGGAATCTCAAGTGATTGGACGTCTTCGTGGCACTCTAATAGAAAAGCAACCACCAGAACTATTAATTGAAGTTGGCGGCATTGGTTATGAAGTGCAAATGCCTATGAGCTGTTTCTATGAACTACCAAACATAGGTGAAGAAGCCATCATTTATACTCACTTTGTTGTCAGAGAAGATGCACAGCTTCTTTACGGTTTTAATACTGTTAGCGAACGAGCACTCTTCCGTGAAGTGATTAAAGCAAATGGGGTGGGTCCTAAAATGGGCTTGGGTATTCTGTCTGGTATGACGGCATCTCAATTTGTCTCTTGTGTTGAGCGAGAAGACATTTCAACTCTGGTTAAATTGCCAGGGGTCGGTAAGAAGACGGCCGAGCGTCTAGTGGTTGAAATGAAAGACCGATTGAAAGGCTGGGGGGCAGGAGATTTGTTTACGCCTGCAACTGACGCTGCTCCAATCGATTCTCGACCGAATGTACAAGAGCAAGGTGCAGAAGACGAAGCGGTAAGCGCTCTGCTCTCATTAGGCTACAAAGCACCACAAGCGGCTAAAGTCGTGTCTCAAGTTGCTAAACCGGGGATGACCAGTGAGCAACTTATTCGTGAAGCATTGAAATCCATGGTTTAGAATGTTTGGTTTATTGCGGACGTGTTTTATCTTAGAAGTGTTGACACATAAGAACGACGAAGAGCAGACGTTAGGAAACTATATATGATTGAAGCTGATCGCCTCATTGCTCCAATGAACCCTTCATTTAAAGATGAAGAGGTGATTGATCGTGCGATTCGTCCTAAGAAATTGGCCGATTATCAAGGTCAGGATCACGTTCGTGATCAAATGGAAATTTTTATCAAAGCTGCGCAAATGCGTAGTGAAGCTCTCGACCATCTGCTGATATTCGGCCCTCCCGGGTTGGGTAAGACCACACTAGCAAATATTGTTGCTAATGAGATGGAAGTGAATATCCGCACCACTTCTGGTCCTGTGCTTGAAAAGGCGGGTGACTTAGCGGCACTGCTCACCAATTTGGAAGAGAACGATGTGCTCTTCATTGATGAGATTCATCGCCTTAGTCCTATGGTTGAAGAAGTTCTGTATCCTGCAATGGAAGACTATCAACTGGATATTATGATCGGTGAAGGGCCTGCGGCTCGTTCTATCAAAATAGATTTGCCTCCATTTACGTTAATCGGGGCAACAACCAGAGCGGGTTCCCTAACCTCTCCGCTAAGAGACCGCTTTGGTATTGTACAACGCCTTGAATATTACAAAATTGCTGACTTGCAACATATTGTGCAGCGCAGTGCCAACTGCCTAGGCTTATCTATGGATAGTGAAGGTGCGTTGGAAATTGCCCGTCGAGCACGAGGAACACCTCGTATTGCTAACCGTTTACTACGCCGTGTTCGTGATTATGCGGAAGTGAAGGGTAATGGACACATATGTGATGACACCGCAGACAAAGCATTGAATATGCTGGATGTCGACAATCAGGGCTTTGACTACATGGATAGAAAGCTGCTTCTCGCCATTATGGAGAAGTTTTCTGGTGGCCCTGTTGGTCTTGATAACCTTGCAGCTGCAATAGGTGAGGAGAAAGATACCATCGAAGATGTTATAGAACCGTATCTAATTCAACAAGGTTATTTACAAAGAACTCCGCGTGGACGTATTGCTACTGACCGTGCCTATCTGCATTTCGGTTTAGTTAAATAAAGTTACAATTGTGGTTGATTAAATTGTAGACACACGCTTTGTGATTGATGTCACATTTCAAAAATCTTAAAAGGTTATAAAGGGTTATCATAGTTTGTTGGCTTGTTAATTCTTTGTTGCTCAATATCTGCCTCCTTCGGCTATTTTTACCTAACGCTAACAATAAATATCAGTTTCTGTTGATCTGGGTCATTTTGTTGTTCTGTTGTATAAAATTCACGCAATAAAATTGATTTAAGTCAAAGCGCTTTTGTACGAGAAATCTTTTGAATCGTAGGTTTTTTCTCAGTAGTATTAGCTCAAGCTATATTAGCTGTTACTTAACAATTAACTAACCACAAAAGCACATAAATGCAACAACTAGCTGTTAAATAGCAACAAATAGACGCTATCCTTAACAGGTGCTGTGTTGTTGTAATATGTCATAAGGTGTCATTCAGCCGGCACAAAGGAGTTACTATGATTGACGTAGTTGATCTGTCGCGGTTGCAGTTCGCACTGACAGCGATGTATCACTTCTTGTTCGTTCCATTGACTCTTGGTATGGCTTTTTTACTAGCCATCATGGAGTCTCTATATGTAATGACTGACAAGCAGATCTACAAGGACATGACTAAGTTCTGGGGTAAGCTTTTCGGTATCAACTTCGCATTGGGTGTGGCAACAGGCCTGACAATGGAATTCCAGTTTGGTACTAACTGGTCTTATTACTCTCACTACGTAGGCGACATTTTTGGTGCTCCTCTTGCAATCGAAGCCTTAGTAGCGTTTTTCCTAGAATCTACCTTTGTTGGTTTGTTCTTCTTTGGATGGGACCGACTCACTAAGCGTCAACACTTGGCGGTTACGTGGTTAGTTGCACTAGGCTCGAACTTCTCTGCACTGTGGATCTTGATTGCTAACGGCTGGATGCAAAACCCTGTGGGTGCTGAATTCAACTTCGAAACCATGCGTATGGAAATGGTGAGTTTTGCGGAAGTTGTATTCAACCCAGTAGCTCAGGTTAAGTTTGTTCATACCGTGGCTTCTGGTTACACAACGGGTGCAATGTTCATTCTTGGTATCAGTTCATACTACCTATTGAAAGGACGTGATGTTGCTTTTGCTCGTCGCTCTTTTGCTATTGCTTCATCATTCGGTATGGCGGCTATTCTGTCAGTAATCGTACTGGGTGATGAATCAGGTTACGAAGTTGGTGAGGTTCAGAAAGTGAAGCTGGCTGCTATTGAAGCGGAATGGCATACAGAACCGGCTCCAGCAGCGTTCACCATGTTTGGTCTTCCAAACCAAGAAACCATGCATACAGATTACGCAGTTAAGATTCCATATGTAATGGGTATTATCGCGACTCGTTCATTTGATACTGAAGTAAAAGGTTTGCGTGACCTTCGTGATGAACACGTTGATCGCATTCGTAACGGTATGTATGCGTATGAACTTCTAGAAAAACTTCGTGCTGGTGATAAATCATCAGAAAACATGACGGCATTTGATGAAGTGAAAAATGACCTAGGTTATGGCTTGCTGCTTAAACGCTACACAGACAAAGTTACTGATGCAACTGAAGATCAAATTCAGGCAGCGGCAGATGACTCAATTCCAACAGTATGGCCTCTGTTCTGGTCATTTCGTGTGATGGTGGGTGTTGGCTTTATCATGCTGTTTGTATTTGGTATGGCATTCGTACAGACATGTCGTCAAAAAATCGAACAGAAACCTTGGGTTCTTAAAGCGGCACTGTTTAGTATCCCGCTACCTTGGATTGCAATTGAAGCTGGCTGGTTCGTGGCTGAATATGGTCGTCAACCATGGGCTGTTGGTGAAATCTTACCAACTAACGTTGCAGCTTCTGCGTTAAGTGCGGGTGAAATCTGGACTTCTCTGTTCGCGATTTTGGCTCTGTACACAATATTCCTGATTGCTGAAGTATATCTAATGGTTAAGTTTGCTCGTAAAGGTCCTAGTAGCCTGAAAACTGGTCGTTACCATTTTGAGCAAGACGCTAACTCTGTAGAAGACAAAGTTAGTCGCCAAGTAGAAGCATAAGCAAGGAGAGAACACATGTTTGATTATGAAATCTTGCGACTAATCTGGTGGGTACTAATTGGTGTATTGCTGGTTGGTTTCGCAATTACAGATGGCTTTGACATGGGCGTTGGCGCGCTAGTCCCGGTTATCGGCAAAAGCGACAATGAACGTCGTGTAATGATTAACTCTATCGCTCCTCACTGGGATGGTAACCAAGTTTGGTTAATCACAGCGGGTGGTGCTTTGTTTGCTGCATGGCCTTTGGTTTATGCAACGTCGTTCTCTGGTTTTTACCTAGCGATGATTGTGACTTTGGCTGCGCTTTGGTTGCGTCCACTTGGTCTTGATTATCGTTCAAAAATCGAAGAGCCAAAATGGCGCAATGCATGGGATATCTGTATCTCAATCAGTGGTTTTGTTCCACCAATCATTTTTGGTGTGGCATTTGGTAACTTGCTACAAGGTGTACCATTCCAACTGAATGATTTCCTGATGCCAACTTACCATGGTTCATTCTTTGGTCTGCTAAATCCGTTTGCACTTCTGTGTGGTCTAGTCAGCTTGTTCATGATCCTTCTACAGGGCGCTTCTTGGCTACAAATGAAGACCACTGATGCGGTTCATGCGCGTGCACGTGGAGTGGCACAACTTATGGGGCTGTTAACGACAGTTGCATTTGTTGCGGCGGGCTTCTGGGTACAAGGTATTGAAGGTTATGTTATTGCTGGTGGTATTGATGGCAATGCAGTCTCTAATCCTCTAAACAAAGAAGTCGTGCGTGAAGTGGGTGCTTGGATGAACAACTTTGAGCAATATCCGTTAATGTGGGCTGCGCCTGCATTAGGTGTGGTAATGCCACTACTTGCCGCTTTAGCTTCTCGTTTTGAGAAAGGTGGCTTTGCGTTCTTAGCTTCAAGCTTAGGTAACGCAGGTGTTATCTTCACGGCTGGTTTGGCTATGTTCCCATTTGTAATGCCATCAAGCTTAGATCCGAAGAGCAGCTTAACCATGTGGGATTCGACATCGAGTGAACTGACTCTGAATCTAATGACGGGTGTCGCATTTGTAATGGTGCCAATTATTCTGGCTTATACTTCATGGACTTACTACAAGATGTTTGGTCGTCTTGACAACAAGTTCATTGAAGAAAACAAGAACTCACTTTACTAAGGAGCAAACATTATGTGGTACTTTGCATGGATTTTAGGCGTATTACTCGCTTGTGCATTTGGCATCATCAACGCTCTTTGGTTAGAGCATACTGAAATGATGGATAAAGATAGTGAATAACTTGTCGACGCAGGTTGCCAAGTTACACTCTCCAATGGATAAAGCCTTATTCAAGGCTTTATCTTTAGTTCTGGGTTTCTATCATCTGTTTTCTATTATGTGGAACCCAGAATCTTACGCTGAAAGTATTGGTGGTTTTAATGCCATTGTAGCCCCATTGATCATTTGGGCTATGTGCTCAAGTATGGTGTATGGCGTAGGGTTTAAACCACGTTTTTGGGTCTGGCAGCTATTGTTTAGCCCTTACATTTCACTTCCGATACTGATTATTTTTACTGGGATACGACTTCTCGCTTAAGTAGTTGAAATTGCAGTTGGTGAAGAATTAAACGAATTAGCGCTTTCTCTTTGAGGTAGCGCTAATTTTTTTGACACTCTGTTACGAATTACCTCATTACCCCTTGTACTATCGACAACGAGTTGCGTTATAGTAAAACCTCATTCGGTAAATCAATTAATCCAAAATTATGAAAGCGTTTCATTGGCCAATCACCATTTACTACGAAGATACGGATGCAGGTGGTGTCGTTTATCATTCGAACTATCTCAAATTCTTTGAAAGGGCTCGTACGGAAATGTTGCGTGCTATAGGTGTCTCCCAACAAGTTTTATTGGAACAACGTATAGGATTTGTTGTCAGACATGCCGACATCGATTTTATACAAGGCGCGCGATTGGATGAACAGCTCAACGTTGTCACGACTATTTCAGAGCTAAAGAAAGCCTCGCTAATATTCTGTCAGGAGCTCGTCAATCCTGATAACAAGGTGTTGTGTAAAGCAATAGTTAAGGTAGCATGTATCGACAATGAGAAGATGAGACCTAAGGCCATGCCTCAATTAATTATTTCGGAGTTAACCAACAGTGCAAGCTGATATTTCAATTCTCGACCTTTTCCTTCAGGCCAGTTTGTTAGTCAAAATGGTCATGCTTATCCTTTTGGGAATGTCGATTGTTTCGTGGGCGATGATCATCAAACGTCATAAAATTTTATCAAAAGCTACCAAGGATGCTGAAGCGTTTGAAGACAAGTTTTGGTCAGGTACAGACTTAGCTGTTCTTTATCAAGATGTGAAAAAGCGCAAAGATGAAATCATGGGTACAGAAGAAATCTTCTATTCAGGTTTCACAGAATTTGCTCGTCTACGTAAAACGAACTCTGACTCACCTGATTTCGTTATGGAAGGTACAGGTCGAGCAATGCGCGTGTCTGTGGCTCGCGAAGTAGAAGAATTAGAAACAAACTTGCCATTTCTAGCAACGGTAGGTTCTATCAGCCCTTATATCGGCTTGTTTGGTACGGTTTGGGGTATTATGCACGCGTTCATTGCATTAGGTGCAGTAAAGCAAGCAACATTGGCAATGGTTGCGCCAGGTATCGCTGAAGCGTTGGTTGCAACAGCAATGGGTCTGTTTGCAGCAATTCCAGCGGTAATGGCATATAACCGTTTAAGTAATACAGTTGGCAAGCTAGAGCACTCTTACGCAACGTTTTCTGAAGAATTCCATAGCATTTTACACCGTCAAGCAATGGCGGGTAGGGAATAATCAATGGCCGGTTATCAGCCAAAAAAGCGTAAACTCACTGCTGAAATCAACGTTGTACCTTACATCGACGTTATGTTGGTATTGCTAATCATCTTCATGGTTACATCACCGTTTGTTACGCAAGGTGTCGATGTAGAGTTACCCAAAACATCAACGGCTAAACCAGCATCTGAGATGGCTGGCGATAGTGATGCGAGCTTTATCATTGTAGAAATTGATAAAGAAGGTAACTTAGGCTTGAGCGTCAACAATGAAGAGGTGCAGCGAGGACTGTCGCTACAAGATGTTATCGTCAGAGTGAAAGCAGAACTATCACTGAAGCCAAACTCTCCGGTTGCCGTAGGTGGTGATGCTGCCACACCGTATGCAGAAGTGGTACTTGTGTTAGATGAATTAAGTCGAGCCGGTATACCAAAAGTCGGGTTGTTAACGGATATCAAGGAATAGGCTTAACATCGTTCATGAAAGATCATAAGTCGAAAAAGAGTTCATATACCAAGCCGATAGCGATTTCTGTCGGCCTTCATGCAGTTTTGATTGTCGCTTTGCTTTGGGGGACGGACTTCACTATGTCCAAACCTGAACCTTCTGGGCAAATGGTGCAAGCGGTAGTGATCGACCCAAATTTGGTCAAGCAACAAGCGGATAAAATCCGTAGTCAGCGCGAAGCCGCATCTAAAAAAGAACAAGAACGTTTGGATAAGCTGCGCAGGGAAAGCGAGCAGTTAGAAAAGAATCGTAAAGCGGAAGAAGAACGCATTCGTAAGCTGAAAGAACAGCAAGTGAAAGAAGCTAAAGCTGCGAGAGATGCTGAGAAGCGTCGTCAAGAGCAAGAAGAGCAGCAAAAGATTGCTGCAGAGAAAGCGCGTGTAGCAAAAGAACAAGCGGCGAAAGCAGAAGCAGAACGTAAAAGCAAAGAAGAAGCGGCGAAGAAAGCAGAAGCTGAGCGAGTAGCGAAAGAGGCCGCGGCAGCGAAAGCAGAGCAAGAAAGAGTAGCAAAGGAAAAAGCAGCTCAGGAAGCTCAAGAAAAAGCCCGTCGTGAACGCGAGGCTGCGCAGAAAGCTGAACAAGAAAGAATAGCGAAAGAAAAAGCGGCAAAAGAAGCGGCTGAAAAAGCGAGACTAGAGAAAGAACGAGCAGAAAAAGCAAGACTAGAGCGTTTGGAACAGGAAAAGGCACTGAACAGTATCTTTTCAGGCTTAGAAAGTGAAGCTCAGCAGAACACCTCGGCTCGTTCACAATACGTAATGAGTGAAGCGGAACGTTGGGGCGCAATATATACCCAGATGATTCAACAAAATTTATTACTGGAAGACAGTTTTAAAGGAAAAGAATGTAAGGTGAACTTACGTTTAATTCCAACAGGTTCAGGCGCAATAGTAGGTGAGTTATCGGTTATGAATGGTGATTCTCGACTATGTTCTGCAACAAGACGTGCGGTAGCGCAAGTTGGAACATTTCCATTACCGAAAGACGACTCTGATGTTGTCGAGAAACTGAAAAATATTAATTTAACCGTAGTACCAGAGTAAAAAGGATAAAGCTTGTGTTTAAGCGATTGATTTTAGGATGTGTACTTGTCATCACAAGTAGTCTGCAATTTGCCAATGCAGCGTTGGAGCTGGTTATTACCGATGGTATTAACTCTGCGCGCCCAATAGCTATTGTTCCATTCAAATGGGAAGGTTCCGCTCCGTTACCACAAGATGTTTCGGCTGTTATTTCATCAGACCTACAAAGAAGTGGGAAATTCAGCCCAATTCCTACAAGCAAAATGCCGCAAACTCCGTACACTGAAACACAAGTGAAGTTTGATGCTTGGACCAGTATCGGTGTCGATGCGTTGCTTACAGGAAGCATTACCCAAAATGCTGAAGGTAACTATGTTATCAATTATCAACTAGTAGACGTTGTACGTGGGCAACTGACTCAGGGGCAAGGTAAAGCGTTGAGTTCAGATGGCCAGTTGGTTCTTTCTAAAGATCATGTACTGTTCAACAAGGTTGCGACCGTACCTGCGAAACGACTGCGTGAATACGCGCATCGAATTTCAGACCTTGTCTACGAACAACTCACTGGAGAAAAAGGTGCATTTTTAACTCGTATTGCCTATGTGGTCGTGAATGATAAAGACCAATACCCATATCAATTACGTGTTGCAGATTACGACGGTTACAACGAAAGATTGGTTCTTCGTTCTAAACAGCCTCTAATGTCACCTTCGTGGTCGCCGGATGGCAAAACACTGGCTTACGTTAGTTTCCAAAATGGTCAGGCAGAAATTTATCTGATGAACATTTACACCGGAACTCGTGAAAAAGTGACGTCATACCCACGTCATAATGGGGCACCAAAATTTTCTCCTGACGGAAAACAGTTGGCGTTAGTACTGTCCAAAACAGGCAGTCTACAAGTGTACACCTTGGATTTGGCTTCCCGTAAGCTGACGCAAATAACGAGTGGTCGCTCAAATAACACGGAGCCATTTTGGCATCCGAATGGTGAGTCGCTCATATTTACATCAGATCGGGGTGGTAAACCACAGATATATCAAGTAAATTTGTCAGACCGTGCAACGACGCGTTTGACTTGGCAGGGCAGCCAAAATTTAGGCGGTCAGATTACTCCGGATGGTCGATTCCTCGTTATGGTGAATCGTTCAAACTCTGGCTTTAACCTGGCAAAACAAGATTTGGAAACGGGATCAGTACAAGTTCTTACAAAAACTTTGCTTGATGAGTCTCCAAGTATTGCGCCGAATGGTGGTATGGTTATATACAGTTCCATCTACAACAAGACCAACGTATTATCGATGGTCTCAATAGACGGAAGATTTAAAGCTAGATTACCGGCAACCAACGGACGTGTACGCGCTCCTGCCTGGTCTCCGTTCTTATAGCGAAAAATACAAAATAAAGGAAAACAAGATGCAACTTAATAAAGTTCTTAAAGGGCTACTAATTGCGCTACCTGTACTAGCAGTGACAGCTTGTAGTTCAAGCGATGACGCAGCAAGCAACGCTGGTTCAGAAACAACTAACCAATCAACTTCAGGTTCAGCTAACCAAGTTGACACAACTGTTGTTTCTCCAATGGATCAAAACGGTCAGCTTTCTGAGCAAGAGCTTAAAGAACAAGCTCTACGTGAAACTTCAACAATTTACTTCGCATTCGATAACGCAACTATCGCTGGCGACTACGAAGAAATGCTAGCGGCTCACGCAGCTTACCTAAGCAAAATGCCAAGCCTTAAAGTAACTATCGAAGGTCACGCTGATGAGCGCGGTACTCCAGAGTACAACATCGCACTAGGCGAGCGTCGTGCGCAAGCAGTAGCTAAATACCTAGAAGCACTAGGTGTTCAAGCTGACCAAATCTCTATCGTTAGCTACGGTGAGGAGAAGCCTCTTCTTCTTGGCCAATCTGACGAAGTATATGCTAAGAACCGCCGTGCAGTTCTAGTATACTAATTCGGGGATGAACCTCATGTTCAGTAACTTAAAGCGCGTGATCACGCTTACGTTACTGGCAAGTGCAGCGAACAGTTCGTTCGCTGCACCAGCTCCAGTATCTGATCTCAGCAATAATTCATCTAGCCAAGCCTCTTCTACTCGAACAGCTTCTTCAGAATCGGAAGTTCAGCGATTAGAGCGTCTGCTTGAGAATCGTGCGCGCCTCCAAGTGCAAATGCAGCAACAGCTAGACAATATGGCTCTCGAAATTAATGAATTACGTGGGCAGATAGAAAAAAATAACTACGATATGCAGCAGATGTTACAACGCCAAAGGGAGTTGTTTGTCGAGCTTGACCGCGTTCGTGGTGAAATGAAAAAGCCTGCACCTGCGGCGGCAGCATCTAACGATGAAGACGTACCTCAAGGTACATTCAGCAGTGACGCTGATGAACAAGCGGCCTATCAAAATGCCGTAGACCTAATTCTGAAGAAACGTGACTACGCTGGCGCGATAGCTGCTTTTCAACAATTCCAAAAAGATTATCCAAACTCAAATTTTGCTCCTAATGCGCATTATTGGTTAGGACAATTGTATTTTGCTAAGAAACAAGACAAAGAAGCTGTGACTAGCTTTGCTGCTGTGGTTTCTTATCAAGATTCTAACAAGCGAGCGGATGCTTTAGTGAAGTTAGGTGATATCGCTAGCCGAAATAACAATGCTGCTCAGGCTAAAAAGTACTACCAACAAGTGGTTGATGAATATCCAACCAGCGCTTCGGCGAAAGTTGCCAGTGAAAATCTGAAATAATAAAAATTAGATGATAGAAAAGAGGTTGCCAAGTGGCAGCCTCTTTTTCCTTTAACAATTATCTATCGCAACGAATATTGCTTATAGGTGACTAAACCTCCTGTCGTTGTTCAAAAGAATCATTTTTGCCTATCTATTCTATGTCGGTGTACAATGCCCGGACTAAAGGAAGTTGCATAGAGCATGAGCAATGAGCCATATATTAGATAAAATCGATACGGTTTACCCATTCCCTCCAAAACCGATTCCATTATCGGCGGAAGAGAAGCAAACCTACCTTGCGAGTATTAAAGAGCTGCTGAAAGAAAAAGACGCAGTCTTAATCGCGCATTACTACACTGACCCAGAGATTCAGGCCCTTGCGGAAGAAACAGGCGGTTTTGTTGGTGATTCTCTGGAGATGGCAAAGTTTGGTAACCGCCACCCAGCAAGCACTTTGATTATTGCTGGCGTACGTTTTATGGGCGAGTCTGCGAAGATTCTTACCCCAGAAAAACGTATTTTAATGCCAACATTAGAAGCAGAATGCTCGCTTGATCTAGGCTGTCCTGCTGACAAGTTTTCCGAGTTTTGCGATGCGCACCCAGACCATACTGTGGTTGTGTACGCGAACACTTCTGCAGCTGTAAAAGCGCGAGCTGATTGGGTAGTGACGTCGAGTATTGCTCTTGAGATCGTAGAGCAACTTGAATCAGAAGATAAGAAAATCATCTGGGGACCAGATCGCCATCTTGGCTCTTATATCGCGAACAAAACTGGCGCAGATATGCTGCTTTGGCAAGGCGAGTGTGTGGTACACGATGAGTTTTCAGCAGATGCACTGAAGAAGATGAAGAGCCTTTATCCTGAGGCGGCAATTTTGGTGCACCCAGAATCACCTTCAAGTGTTGTTGAACTGGCTGATGCAGTAGGTTCTACCAGCCAGTTGATCAAAGCAGCGAAAGAACTTCCGCATCAGAAAATGATTGTCGCAACAGACAAAGGCATTTTCTTCAAGATGCAGCAGTTGGTTCCTGAGAAAGAACTGATCGAAGCGCCAACAGCAGGTGCGGGTGCAACTTGTCGTAGTTGTGCGCATTGTCCTTGGATGGCAATGAACGGCTTAAAAGCGATTGAAAAAGCATTAAAAGATGGTGGCAGCGAACACGAAATTTTTGTTGATGAAGATTTACGTGTTAAGTCTTTGATCCCACTAAATCGTATGTTGGATTTCGCAGAGCAGCTTAATATCAAGGTTAAAGGTAACGCTTAAGCGCGGCTACCAACTCATTGATACGCAAATTAAAATGAAAGAAGCCAGCATGATGCTGGCTTTTTTGTTTCTCATAGAAGATGTTTACTACTGAGCTTCAGCGAGAGCAACACCGCGCTGAGTTAAGCCGCAGAGCATGACTGGGATCGCAGCGTAGATCTCTTCAAACTGATCTAAGCCTTCCATACCTTGTTCGTTTAAAGTCGTCAATGCTGTCTCTGGATCGTAAAGCATACTGAGAGAAAGAAGAACGCCGCCCAGTAGAGCATTATCTTGGCTCTCTTCAGGCATTAGCACTTCCCAGTCATCACGGGCAAGCTGCCAACCCTGCAGTAGACCTTCACAGAAATCACGTACTGAATCGGTAACGATTTCCTCTTCGTCAAGGTCATAACCTTCAGGCCAAACCCAAGTACCTTCTAGAAACGAAGAGCGATACTGGTTCCACATATCAATAATATGCTGGATGTATGTTTCTAGCTGCTCTCCATCGCTAAAAGGCGCAACTTCTTCGCCACCCCAAAGAAAAGGTAACCATTCTTGCGGTGGAAGAATGTTTGGCGCACAGGCCATTGCAGCAACAAAACCACGTGACTTCGCTTCGTTGAGCAACTTATCTTCAAATTC
Source organism: Vibrio sp. C8 (assembly GCF_054051265.1). Taxonomy (NCBI): domain Bacteria; kingdom Pseudomonadati; phylum Pseudomonadota; class Gammaproteobacteria; order Vibrionales; family Vibrionaceae; genus Vibrio; species Vibrio sp. C8. The sequence goes on along the minus strand of NZ_JBPAOE010000001.1, from coordinate 145,065 downwards.
AGGTTGGGTAAGGATATCGTGTAAGGTCAAAATAAGGTTCCATACTTCACTTCAAAAATTGGCACTATCTTACCTTTAACCGCCTTTTGATGCGAGTTCACAAAAGCCCCCCCGTTTTTTAACAAACAAAATGCGGTTTGGATTAACATTTACAGCCCGTAGTAGGTAAATTCCCATATAATTTCACTATACTGTTGTTAAAGGATTTTTTATCAAGGGCTTATGGAAATACGTTCATCATTAAAGCGCAAGAGCATGTTCGCTCTCATCGTGTATTTGTGCTTTTTCCTAGCCACGATTGGCTCGCTAACATACTTGGCTGTGGATTCCCCTTTCAGAAAAGAGTTGAAGCAGTATCTGGACTTGCGTGCTGAGCTTCTTTCGTCGCAAATTTTAGAGCCTCTTAATCGTTCGGTTGGCGTTCTGCAAAGTATTGTTAGTATTGCTCAAGCATCAGAAAGCCAAGAAGAGGCTTCTCGCATGCTACGTTCGATATTTTCTACTGTCGATGATGTTGTTATTAGCGGCGGTATTTGGCCTAAGCCCTACAGTATCAACGCTAATACCAAGTACAAAGGCTTGTTCTTTAACCGAGCCACAGATGGAAAAATCGATCAACTTTATTCTTGGAATAACCCTGAAGCAGGTGGATACGACAGTGAAGTTTGGTATGTGGCAGGAATGGAAGAGCCTAGCGGTAGTATATTTTGGTCTCCTGTTTATGTGGATTCATTCACTCAGATCCAAATGATTACAGTGACTTCGCCGTATTATGTAAACGGTGAATTTGCTGGTGTAGCCACGGTGGATCTTTCTTTACAAAGCTTGACGGCATTGATTTCACTTCACGCTGAGAGATACCAACTGGGTGTTTCGTTGCGAGATTCATACGGTTCAACGATTACAGAGCATAATTTCAGGTTACGAGATGGTGCGTATGTCAGTAAATACGCCTTTGGTGACTTTAACTGGAAGCTTGATGTAGTGAACTCACATCGATTGGTCGACGATGATGTGTTTGATTTAGTGATGAGTGTTGAGAAAGGTATTTTGCCACTACTACTTTTCTGCCTGATGTTCGGGTACTACTTAATTAATCGTTATTTGATTAACCCAATAGTCGTGATTGCGCAAAAAGTTGATGAATCAAAAGAGGGGGGCATAATTGATGTTCCTTACAACAGCCAAGATGAAATTCGCTATTTGATCGATACCTTCAATCAGAAGACTGTGTATTTGGAAGCGGAGAAAATCAAAGCGCAAGCCTCGACAAAATCGAAAAGTATTTTCCTTGCCACTCTGTCCCATGAAATTCGCACACCCATGAACGGCGTTCTCGGTATGGCTCAGATACTACTGCGTGGAGACTTAAAACCTCAGCAACGTAAACAGTTGAAAAGCCTGTATGAGTCAGGCGAACACATGATGTCACTCCTTAATGAGATGCTTGATTTCTCTAAGTTCGAACAAGGCCACATGGAGCTTGATAACAGCAAGTTCCCACTTGAATTCATGATTGGCAGTGTCACTAGTGTTTATTCCTCTCTCTGCAACGAAAAAGGTTTGCAATTTAAGGTTCACTCAGAAGTACCTGAAAATCGCTGGTACTATGCCGATAAGGCGAGAATTCGCCAAATTCTGTTTAACTTATTAAACAATGCGGTGAAATTTACCTCGCGTGGTTTTGTGGAAGTATTTTTCAGCGAAGTGAAGCTTGATGGTCAACTCTATCTGAGTATCAGAGTCCGTGACACTGGTATTGGTATCGAGAAGGCGGCGCAGGAGAAAATATTCCGGCCATTTGAACAGGCGGAATCATCAACCACCCGACGTTTCGGTGGCACTGGTCTAGGCTTAGCGATTGTTAAGCAGATCGCTGAACTTATGGAAGGAACCGTTTCCGTTAACAGTAAGGTGGATATTGGCACTAGTTTTCAAGTAAATCTGAAAATTGATGTTTGTGAGCCTGAATTGGTCGAGAGTCATCATTCGCGTCATTTAAGCTATTCTGGTTTGAAAGTCTTGATAGTGGAAGACAACCGCACCAACACCATGATCATCGAAACGTTTATGAAAAATAAAGGTTTTGAATGTGAATGTGTTGAAAATGGTGAACTAGCAATACAAGCTGTTGCGAATGGGCAATTTGACCTCATTCTTATGGATAACCACATGCCAGTCAAAGACGGTGTTGAAGCAATACATTCAATCCGTCAACTACAAGGCCCTCAATCTCAAGTTCTGATCCTTGGCTGTACCGCCGATGTGTTTAAAGATACAAGGGAAAGCTTATTGAATGCCGGAGCAGACTCGATAGTCGCGAAACCTATCAATGCAGGTGAGCTGGATGATGCTCTCTATAAGCACATCAACAAGCTTTACCAGTACCATTCAGAAATGCCTAAACTCACTTTTAGTGGCAGCGCTGAGGAGCTGTTAGTAAAACTCTATATCGCCATCGAAAATAAAGCAGTCGGTGAAGCATTAGACATAGTTGAGTTATTAGAAAACTCCTTGGATCTGCCTAGTGATAGTCAACTGGTAACGACGCTGGCATCGGTAAAATCTCATCTAGAAGAAGGGGAGCTACCGCCTAAAGCTTCTATCGATTTATTAACCATATTACTGTCAGATTTTTAAATCATTAGAAGAGTCTAAAGGCTTAAGTTTCACAACTTTAAGCATAGATGAATCATTTGTTATAACGGTGTGAAATAAGAGAGAGATGCTACTTTGCATTTCATTTATGGTTGTTTATTTAGTAACTGAATAAAAATACGAGATCAAAAACCATATAAGTTGTGCTCTAATGGCGCCATCAACTGCCTGATCTTTTGATGGTGGTGATATGTGTTATGAGAGCGCTAATTTTGCAGTTTATTATCTTGTGAGGACATAAATGAAAGCTCGTGGCCCTTTTTGTATACGTCATGCTGCTGCGGACACTTTTGCAATGGTTGTTTTCTGCTTTGTATCGGGGATGATTATTGAAATATTTATATCTCAGATGACATTTGAGCAGTCACTAGCGTCGCGAACTCTGTCTATTCCCGTAAATATCGCCATCGCTTGGCCTTACGGTGTATTTAGAGATTTTATGCTGAGACAAGGTCGCCGTATTTCAGAAACCAGTTTGATGAAAAACGTGTCAGACCTCGTTGCTTATGTGCTTTTCCAGTCACCAGTATATGCTGCAATCCTATACACAGTTGGTGCTTCTACAGACCAAATAATGACAGCCGTTGCGAGTAACGCTGTGGTTTCTTGTGGAATGGGCGTGATTTATGGCTACTTCCTCGATATGTGTCGTCGTTGGTTTAAGGTGCCTGGCTATTACCGTGCGATGTGATACAGATAAAGAAATAAAACACAGTTGTAGGGAAAATATTCAATTTAGCCAATTAGTAAGCAAATAACTTAGTTAGAACGCTTTTTTTTGGATTTTTCCTTGACGATCATTAGCTGAATCATTAAATTAGCGCCTCGTTAGCCGTTATGGTTAACCTCCGGTGAGTTGTCCGAGTGGCTTAAGGAGCACGCCTGGAAAGTGTGTATACGGCAACGTATCGAGAGTTCGAATCTCTTGCTCACCGCCAAATTAATGTTAAAAGACGCCTTATGGCGTCTTTTTTCTTATCTGAAAAAGAAGGTACGCATTGCGTACCTTCTTTGTATCCAGTCTTTAGAACAGCTTAACCTAAAAACGATATGTAGCCCTGTAAGATGATCAGGTTAACAATGTCGATGAAGAATGCTCCGACAATAGGAACCACCATGAAAGCTTGGGGTGATGGTCCAAAACGATTAACGATAGAACCCATATTCATCACCGCTGTAGGCGTTGCTCCTAAACCAAAGCCACAGTGTCCCCCTGAAATAACAGCCGCGTCATAGTTGCTGCCCATGACTTTAAACGTCACATAATAGGTAAATACCGCAAGCATGGCTGACTGAACCGCCAAAATGACTAAGAACGGAATCGCAAGGTCGAAAATGTTCCAAAGTTTAAGGCTCATTAGCGCCATGGCTAAGAACAAAGCTAAAGATACTGTACCCAACATATCGATGGTTTCAGCGTCTAATTTTCGGATTTTAGTGACTTCTAAGAAGTTGGTAATGATGACACCAATAAACAAAGCGTAGACAAAATCGGGAATCATCAGCCATGAGATTTCATAAGAGCTGACCCAAAGTTCCAAATACTTTGCCCCAGTTACGCAGATAAGTAGAAAGAACAGCTTTTCAATGACTTTCTTTGCTGTCACTTTATCTTCTTCATACTCATTGTAGGTAACCAATTCTGGGAATTTCTCGTGCGTTTTAGAACCTCTGCCGTACTCAGACTCAATGTTGTTCTTTTCCACCAGACGTTGTGCAACAGGACTGCCGATTATGCCGCCGATGATCAGACCAAAAGTAGCAGATGCCATTGCGATTTCGAGAACGTTATTCATGCCATAGACATCTTGGAAAGTCTGAGACCATGCCGCTCCTGTGCCGTGGCCGCCAGACAACGTGATTGAACCTGCTATCAAACCCATTAGCGGCTCTAAACCCAAGGCCGTTGCCAGTGACACTCCCACGGCGTTTTGGATGATGATATAGACGGATGCGATAGCTAAGAAAATAAACACTTTTGCTCCGCCTTTCATCAGCTGTGTATAGTTGGCCGCAAGACCAACCGTGGCGAAGAACATCAACATGAATGTGTTTTGTAGTGGTAAATCAAATTCTAAATCAACGCCATAAAAATGCAGTACTGTAATAGCGCAGGCGATAATCAAGCCGCCAACAATTGGCTCTGGAATGTTAAATTTGTTGAGAATTGGCAACCTGGCATTAATGAAATGCCCTAGGAAAAGTACACTGATTGCAACTAAAAATGACTCAAGTGCACTTACTGATATCAAATGATTCATATTGCCTCTTATTCGTGGTTATATTCATCGTTCTTGAGGTGAGAGTGTTATGCGTCTTGTAGGGTAATAGCAAGCCTTTACCAGCATTTTCCGAAAAAATTGATGGCAAATGTAAGACTTTCATCGGTTTTATCATCAGATGAGAAGAAAGGAGTCAATAAATGACCAGAGAAGAGCTTTTAAATGAACTCACGAACGCTGAATGCATAGACTTGGTAAAACTCTATCAAGCTAACCCTTCCCAACATTTTTACACTCTGGTCGAACAGCTATATACATTACGTGATGAACACGATTTAACAACTCGAATTTCGAGATTTAAAACAGACGTTGAGAAGCTAACCCAATCACTTGAAGGTTTCAATATTGCTCCAGAGCAGTTTAAGCAGATAGCTCAGTCGCTCGATCTTAATCAACGTACTCAAAAGGTGATTCGATTTATGCAAACCCAAGATAACCACATAGCTTTTGCTAAACCTGTCGAACTGGTGATGTATGGTGATTCCATAACAGAGTGGGGGCCTTGGCATGATGGTATTCAAGGCGTGACGTTAGCAAACCGTGGTTTGAGTGGCGATACAACGGATGGAATGAAGTATCGAATCGAAAGCACCACCGTCTGTCAGCCGAAACTCATCTGCATGATGGCTGGAATTAACGATTTGTCTCAAGGCTATAGTGTTGACGAAATTATGGAGAACTATAGCCAGATGCTGAACTACTGGCATGAGAGAGATATCGAGGTATGGGTGCAATCGACGTTATTTGTCGGTCAGCGACTAAACGAGTTAAATCCTCTCGTGGCACAGTTAAATCAAGAGCTCATTAAACTGTGTAACCACACTGGAGCAAAGTACATCGATTTGAATACGGTCATATGCCCGCAAGGTGTATTGCCATTAACTTGCAGTGCCGATGACCTTCACCTTAACTCATATGCGTATGGAAAGTGGCTGTCACTATTAACTCCAATGTTGGACGATTATTTCAAGCATGTTTAACAATGAATTCAGAATAAAGTTATCTGTGTGTTGGACGTGGGCAGAAAAGTATTAGCTAATTAAAAATTTGCATCAGTCTCTAACTTCGGTGACTCGGATTTATCACAATTGAGTAATCAAAGTTTCCATCAATTTTTCAGCTATTGCTCTGTGTAATTATCCGGTTTTTCTATTAGTTAACAGGGATAAACGATGAAAAAAACGCTAGTGGCTGCTGCAATGATTCTTGCTTCAATGAGCCAAGTTCAAGCTTCTGATTGGGGATATCACGGGGAGCATGCGCCTGAGCATTGGGGTAAGGTTTCAGCGATATGTGCTCAAGGGCAAAACCAGAGTCCTATCGATATCAGCGCTGTAACAAAAGCAGAACTGAAAAACCTTAAGTTTGATTATTCCGGTCAAGCAGTGTCTGTCACTAACAATGGTCACACTTTGCAAGCATCTGTTTCTGAGCAGAATACATTGTGGGTTGATAATAAGGCTTTTGAGTTAAAGCAGTTCCACTTTCATACGCCTTCAGAAAACCATGTCGATGGGCAGTCTTATCCGTTAGAAGCGCATTATGTTCATGCTGATAAAGACGGTCACTTAGCGGTTGTTTCTCTGTTTTTTAAATTGGGTGAGCAGAACACTGAGTTAGCAAATTTACTAACTGTAGCACCAAAAGAAGAAGCAAAAGCGGATCTGTCGAAACCGTTTGACGTGACGTCTTTGTTACCAAAAGAAAAGCAGTACTACCGCTTTAATGGTTCATTAACTACACCGCCGTGTTCTGAAGGTGTGCGCTGGTTGGTATTGAAGCAGCCATTAACCATTTCAGCCGATCAGGTTGAGAAGTTTGAACAGTTGATGGGGCATAATAACCGTCCGATTCAAGCAATTAATGCTCGTGTAGTCATGGGACAATAATTATCTCGAAGCCTACTTTAATCGGTTTGTTTCCGAGTAGGCTTCTTCATTTCACACATCAATTATTCTTTGTGAGACTTTTTGTCATTGTTGAGTTGAACCCACTTTAACTGTCCGTTAGTTTCAAAGTTGTTTGCTGCTTGGCAAATCATGTATAGCTCTCCGACCTGCAATAGTGCGCCTTCTGAATATGCTTGGTCTTGATAGTAGCAAACGCGTTTACCTACATTGCCATCGACAACTACAGGGACGGGAGTCGCTGGAGTTGAGATCGTTTTAGCCATCGAGATAGGGCTAACAAGTACCAACAATAGGGCAAAATATTTAGACATAAAGCCGTTCCTTATAGGTCAAATTGGCGTTGGTAACGAGGAAGCATGCTCTCATTACCTAACAGACCACCCTGATGAATATAGATGAGTGCAGGGCGTTTATCAGTTTGTATATCAGCGTTTGCAAATGACTTTTTTTCCAGCCAAGAGATCAAGCAGCGCCACATGAGAGGGTCATACAGCAAATCAAACTCGACATGGGTTTGCTCTTGAAGCTGTTGCCAGATATCAAAATCTTCACGATAGAGATGACCAAAGTAGTGTTTGCTATCAAGTTGCAGTATCTCTGGATGGCTTGTTTCACCAAGCTCGTAGAACTGTTCCGTAAGGTATTCTTCGCCACCGACACAAGGGCAGGTGATGACCTGAACTCCATGGGGTTCAAGCGCTTTGTGCAAAAAGAGCGCTGTAGTACCTGTTCCCGAAGGCAGTGCGACACACCACTCTTGTTTAGGTTGCATGCGAATCCATTCCAGAATCTCAGATGCCAGTTGTTTGACACCGGCTTCGGCCAATTTTGAACGCCCACCTTCAGGAACAGACAAACACCTTTCATCTGGCTGCCGAATCTGTTCAATATACTCTCTTGGATGCAGACCAAATGGACGGGTTTCTATGATGTTAGCGTTAAGTTCCAGAGCGCCACGGTAGTTGCCAATTGGGCGCTGTTTTAGCCATGCAGGAATATGGTCAACATAAAACTCTAGCTGCCAGCCACGAATACGAGCTAAAGCTGCCATTGAATACAACGAGTTAGCTTGAGCAGAGCCATAGCCAATCAGTGTTGTTACTTGAGGCAAATCAGCCTCCAGTAGAGACATGAATTTTCTGGCTTTATTACCACTAAACTGCGAGTGCAACTGGTCATCACGTTTGAGATAAAAATGATGACCGTTGAAATGGTGCTCAGTAATAGGGCTGTTTGCGAGTTTCATAACTCTTCCTGTTGCAATGAAATAGCCAAGGGAAGCGCATTATAACCTTAACAACTCTGCTCACACGTAAGTTTATTGCTCAAAACTGATTAAGGCTTCGCAGCCTATAGTAGGACGATTCTTAATCGAAAAATGCCAGTGATATCGGCGACATAAGTCTTCTACTATCAGTAAACCTAAGCCATGCCCATCTTGATTTTTTGCCTGATTAAGACCAGGGCCGTTGTCTCTGACGCACAAAGAGTCAGCCGAGACTTCCAGAGTGATCTCTCCTTGATGTGTGGCGGCAATGGCGTTTCGCAGCAGGTTTCCTACTACCATATTTAAAACAGCGGGTGCAGCTTTGAGTTTAGGCATTTGGTGGAAAACCAAAGCAATCTCGATATCTTTGTCTTTAGCCTGAGCACTGTTGAGTTCAATAATGGTTTCAAATTCGTCTTTACTCACGTCTCTTACAACGGCTTCTTCTTCGCTGCGTTCATAACGCACAAGACCGAGCAGAGCGTCAACCATGGTGCTCATTTGAGCGGTGGCTTCATTGATACGTACAATTTGACGTTTTTGGAAATCGTCAGAGGCATTGCGTTCCAATAATTTGCTCGCGCCTTTTACTATGGTTAACGGCGTTCTTAGTTCGTGGCTGGCATAGCGGGCAAACGCTTGTTCACGCTTAATTAGGTTGTGAATTTCATGACGATATTGATTGAGCTCGTCGGCTAGAATTTTAAATTCACTCGCACCGCCGCTAGGTATTTCAAATACATGAGCAGCGTTGCCACTGTGCGTTGTCAGTTGCTGTGTGAGGTTATTAATCGGTTCGATTAAACGTTGCGAGAGTCGTAACAGTAGGCCGCCAAAGATGAGTAGAAGTCCCGCGACACTGGTGATAACAATAAGGCCAGAAAATAAGGTTTCATTGTTTCCGAACTCTACCTGGTTGATATCCGACAGCAAGATGACCGGTTTTTTCGAACCGTCTTTATAGTAATAGCTGAAAAACACCATACGTGAATCTGGGTCGCTTCCAACTTCACCAACAAAGCTATCTCTGCCTTCAAAATACTTATGGTATTCGGCTGGAACTAGGCTGATATCGTTATAGGCAGTGGTAAGGACATCAATGGTGATTTTTCCTTGTTCACCATTCATAAAGCGAGCGATTGCTTCATTTTTATCTATTTCGATACGTCGTTCACCAACTTTGTCTTCTGACCAGTGCAGTGCTGTGTAAAAAATAATGTAACTGGCTAAGCCCATAACCAAAGCAACACCAGTAAAAAAAAAGGCTAACTGGCCAGTAAGAGTACGGGTATTGGCAAAACTAATGTTGTTCATTATACCTTCTCCAAACGGAAGCCAATTTTAGGTACGGTGACCAGCATAGAAGACTCGAAGGGCTTATCTAACTGGTTACGGAGTTGGTAAATATGGCTACGCAGTACATCGTTGTTTGGCTCGTTGTCCTGCCAAAGCATGTCCGTAATTTCTTCGCGAGTGACTACATCGGGAGCGCGTTGGCAAAGCAGTTCCAAAATGGAATAGGTGGTCGGATTTAATGAAAGCTTGATGCCGTCTCGATACGCCTGATGCGTTTTTTGATCGATGCGTAGGCTAGCGAATTCGAGAGACGTTTCGGTAACTGTCCTTCTATAACGCTTAATTAATGCGCGCAGGCGAGCTTCAAGAATTTCGAGATCAAAAGGTTTGGTCAGGTAGTCATCGGCGCCGTATTTAAAGCCGCTCAGCATATCTTCGCGACTATCCAGAGCAGTAAGCATTAGCACTGGTGTAGTGTTACCGGCTTCTCTAAGTTTCTCACAGACGGTTAATCCATCCATACGTGGTAGCATCAAATCTAAAATGATGGCGTCGAACGGGGTTTCTAAAGCTAGCTTAAGGCCTAGTTCGCCATTATCGGCATAGTCGAGCTCCATTGCTTCACTTTCAAAGTAATCAAACAATATTCCCGCCACTTCTCGATTGTCTTCTACCAGCAATATTTTTTTCATTTCAACGCTCGTTCATTTGCATCGCCTACCGTCTAAAGCGCTAGCCTAGACCTATTTGGTTCTATCTTGCATCTATTCATCGTCGAAGAAAAGCCATATCCCTTTGTGAATTTAACCAGAAGCTGTTTGAAACACATAAAAAAAAGCCCAGAACATAGGCGATCTGGGCGGATACAAAATGGAGTTAAATATGAAAAGCAGTGGTGTTCGTGTTGTTAGAAGAAAAAACAGTTTGACGGCCTGTGAAACTCTTAATGCGCTAACAACGGACACTAATTATGACTGTGCGTTTTTGGTTTAGTTCCTCGTGGATTGAAAAAATATGAAGTTTTTTTGCTTGGCGTTATCGATTACTAAGGATGCAAGGAAATGGCAAAGTAAGATCAAGAAGTGTGATGTTAATCTGTTGTTAATTTTGTGTATCAGAAGTATATTTCAAACAGGTGTTTGATTTAAGTATTTCCTGTGAGTGATGAATGGCGTCGAGAAGTAGTACCAAAAAAAAAATACTGGATGTAGCTGAAGGACTTTTCGCTGAACAAGGTTTTAATGATACCTCGTTAAGAACGATTACCGGCAAAGCCGGAGTCAATTTGGCTTCAGTGAATTATCACTTCGGTGATAAGAAAACTTTGGTTCGCGCAGTGCTGAACCGGTACTTAGAGGCGTTTATGCCGGAAGTACACAAAGCTCTGATTGCGTTGAATCAACGTGAGTCTTACTCAATGGAGGATGTGTTTGAATCATTGCGTGGACCTTTGAAGAATCTCAACAAGGTCAGTACACACGGTACGAGCCGATTTATGTTGTTGATCGGAAGGGGTTATACAGATGTACAGGGGCATCTGCGCTGGTTTATCACCACTCGTTACCAAGATGTATTGAAATTGTTTACTGACTCGGTAATGAAAGCGAACCCTGAATTAACACGCGAGACTCTGTTTTGGCGTCTGCACTTTACCTTAGGCACATGTGTTTTCACTATGGCTTCAAGTAAGGCGCTGGCAGAAATCGCAGAAAATGATTTTGGAAGTATGGTCGATGCAAAAGTTGTTGTTGACCAGATCATTCCATATCTTGCTGCTGGCGTTGCAGCGAAAATATAAGCAAAAAAATAATAATAAAGTCCCGTGAACAAAAGGATCTGAACAATGAGCTCTCTACGACAAAAATGGATAAGTGACCCTGCCTTTAAGCTGTTTAAGAAGGTATTGCCACCGCTGTCTAGTACTGAAAAAGAAGCAATGGAAGCGGGCAGTGTTTGGTGGGATGGAGAGCTGTTTTCTGGTCAGCCAGATTTTCAAAAGCTTCACCATTACCCAAAACCGTCGTTTACTGCTGAAGAACAGTCATTCATGGATAACGAGCTGGAAACCCTGCTTGAAATGCTTGATGACCATAAAATAGTAAAAGAAGATCGTGACTTGCCAGAGGATGTCTGGACATTCATGCGCAAAGAGCGTTTCTTCTCTTTGAATATTTCTTCAGAGTATGGTGGCCGTGAGTTTTCTGCTTTAGCAAACTCAACCATCGTTTCACGCATTGCGACACGTTCAATCAGTGCTGCTGTGACCGTCATGGTTCCTAACTCTTTAGGCCCAGGTGAGTTACTTTCTCATTACGGTACTCAAGAGCAAAAAGACTACTGGTTGCCGCGCCTTGCTGACGGTACAGATATCCCATGTTTCGCACTAACAGGACCAGAGGCCGGTTCTGATGCGGGTGGTATTCCTGATCAAGGAGTAGTGTGTTACGGCAAACACGAAGGTAAAGAAGTTCTGGGTATTCGCTTAAGTTGGAACAAACGCTATATCACGCTTGCACCCGTGGCAACAGTGGTTGGTTTGGCATTCAAGCTAAGTGACCCTGAAAAGTTACTGGGTGACAAAGAAGATATCGGTATTACCTGTGCGTTGATTCCAGCGAGTCACGAAGGCGTTGAGATAGGTGAACGCCATGACCCGCTCGGGCTTGCGTTTATGAATGGCCCAACACGCGGTAACGATGTGTTTATCCCTATGGATTGGCTGATTGGCGGATCAGATTACGCAGGTAAAGGTTGGCGTATGCTGGTGGAATGTTTGTCAGCAGGTCGCGGTATTTCTCTGCCTGCTTTGGGTACAGCGATTGGTCACCTAACGGCTCGTACTACAGGTGCTTATGCCTACGTTCGTAAGCAGTTTGGTATGCCGATTGGTAAATTTGAAGGTGTTGCTGAATCTCTAGGCCGAATTGGTGGTTTAACTTATCTGCTAGAGGCGACCCGAACACTGACGACTACATCTCTAGATCTGAAAGAGAAACCGGGTATTGTGACGGCAATTGCCAAATACCACATGACCGAGATCGCCCGTACAATTTTGAATGACTCTATGGACATCCATTCTGGTCGCGCAATTCAAGACGGCCCGATGAACTATTTGGCGAGTCACTATTTAGGTGTTCCGGTTGCGATTACCGTTGAGGGAGCGAACATTCTAACCCGTAACCTAATGATTTTTGGTCAAGGTGCGACGCGTTGCCACCCTTATGTATTGAAAGAGATGGAAGCAGCGGCGAACCCTGATGAAAAAGAAGGGGCGAAAGAGTTCGATAAGTTGTTGTTCAAACATATTGGTCACGCAACGAAAAATTCGATAGGTGCTCTTACTGCGGCGTTAACAGGTTCTGCATTTGTTAAAGCGCATATGAGTGGTCCAACGAAAACTTACTATAAACAGCTCACTCGTTTAAGCCGCGTGTTGGCAGTGAGTGCTGATATGGCGATGTTAACGCTTGGCGGTGAACTGAAACGTAAAGAGATGATCTCTGCCCGTTTGGGTGACGGCTTGAGCTATTTATACATGGCGTCTGCGGTCTTGAAAAAATACGAAGATGATGGTCGCCACCAGTCTGATCTCAACTATGTTCACTACGCAATGCAACATTGTTTGTACCATGCTGCGAAGTCTATGAACGAAGTGTATAGAAACTACCCGTCAAAAGCGGTGGGTAAGTTGTTAAAAGGCTTGTTATTCCCATTGGGCAACCATTATCAAGCACCAAGCAATGATTTAACGCTTGCTGTGGCTGAAAGCTTAATGATTCCAGGCGCTCATCGCGACCGTTTGACTCACCTTTGTTACATCGGTAAAGACGAAGATGACAGTGTTGGCTTGATGGAAAAAGCATTCCTGTCGCTTTACTCCATCCAAGGTCTTGAGAAGAAACTCTATCGCGGAGTGAAAGAGGGTAAAGTGGCTCGTAAAGGTTTGCTCGCGGATCGTTTAATTCAAGCCAAAGAAGCGGGTGTGTTAACAGTTGACGAAATTGATGCCATTTTGGCGGCTGAAAAACTGCGTTATATGGCGATTCAAGTGGATCACTTTAGCCATGATTTTTCAAAAGTTTTGACCAATCAGACAGTGAAACCTAAGCTAAACAACGTAGCTTAAGGACAAGAGTGCTCACTTATATAAAGGCTTCCATAGTGAAGCCTTTTTTATGTCGCTTGGAAAATGTTGATGGAAAGTGATCCAACCACTTGCTAAATCGGACTATTTTTACAGAAATAGGGTGCGAATTGTGGTTGAACCTTTTATCCTAGCGAAGATTTTTGAAGGAAGTTGAATATGATCATCAAACCTAAAATTCGCGGATTTATCTGTACAACAACGCACCCAGTGGGTTGTGAAGCTAATGTAAAAGAACAAATTGCTTACACTAAAGCACAAGGTCCAATTAAGAATGCGCCTAAGCGCGTGCTTGTTGTTGGCTCTTCTAGTGGCTACGGCATGTCTTCTCGTATTGCTGCTGCGTTTGGCGGCGGTGCTGCAACCATCGGTGTTTTCTTCGAAAAACCGGGTTCAGAGAAGAAGACGGGTACGGCAGGTTTCTACAATGCAGCAGCATTTGACAAACTTGCTCACGAAGAAGGTCTATATGCGAAAAGCCTGAACGGCGATGCATTCTCAAACGAAGCTAAACAAAAAGCTGTAGAGCTTATTAAACAAGACTTAGGTCAAATTGACTTAGTTGTTTACTCTCTTGCGTCTCCAGTTCGTAAAATGCCAGAAACAGGCGAAGTGGTTCGTTCTGCACTAAAACCAATTGGTGAGACTTACACTTCAACAGCGGTTGATACCAATAAAGATGTCATCATCGAAGCAAGCGTTGAGCCTGCAACTGAAGAAGAAATCCAAGACACGATTACTGTAATGGGTGGTCAGGACTGGGAACTTTGGATGCAAGCGCTTGAAGAAGGCGGCGTTCTGGCTGAAGGCTGTAAAACAGTAGCCTATAGCTACATCGGTACTGAGCTAACTTGGCCAATCTATTGGGATGGTGCGTTAGGTCGTGCGAAGATGGACTTAGATCGTGCAGCAGCAGCTCTGAATGAGAAGCTATCTGCAACAGGCGGTACTGCAAACGTTGCAGTTCTTAAGTCTGTTGTGACTCAAGCGAGTTCTGCAATTCCGGTAATGCCTCTCTACATTGCGATGGTATTTAAGAAAATGCGTGAAGAAGGCATCCATGAAGGTTGTATGGAGCAAATCTACCGCATGTTCAGCCAGCGTCTCTATAAAGAAGACGGCGCAGCGCCAGAAACAGACGACAAAAATCGTCTGCGTCTAGATGACTGGGAACTTCGCGAAGATATCCAAAAACACTGTAGTGATCTATGGCCTCAAATTACCACTGAGAACCTAAAAGAACTGACAGACTACGAACTCTACAAAGAAGAGTTCTTAAAACTGTTCGGTTTCGGTGTTGAAGGTGTGGATTACGATGCAGACGTTAACCCAGAAGTGGCATTTGACGTTATTGATATCTAATCCCTCGGATTCGAAATAAACAAAAGGCGCTTATTAAAAGCGCCTTTTTTCTTTTCATCGATTTTTACATTCATCGTTCATCTCATTGCTTTCAAACACTGCTTAAGCCGCGGTATTTGAAAGCTAGAACAAGAGAATAACGATGGTACCTGTCAGTGTCATCAAAACGTTGGCTATCGCATAAGTGCCAGCATAGCCCAGTGCTGGAATTGTTGACTTAGCGTAGTCGTTCACAATATCCATCGCAGGAGCACAAGTACGCGCACCGATGATCGCGCCGAAAAGAAGAGCTCTGTTCATCTTAAGCAAGTAAGCACCAACGAGATAAGCAAACACCACAGGTACGAAGCTGACCAAGAACGCAAGGCCAAGCACTTGCACACCTACTTCAGATAAGTGCTGGAACATGTTTCCACCGGCGCTTAAACCTATGCCCGCCATAAAAAACATCAAACCTAAGTCTTTCACCATGTTCAGAGCCCCTTGCGGAACATAACCGAAGGTAGGGTGGTTTGCTCGTAAGAAGCCCAGAGTAATACCTGATAGTAAAAGACCGACAGCATTACCTAAACCAAATGAGACCTGCCCGAAAGTCATAGTGACTAAACCGAACAGTATGCCCAAGATGAAGAAGCTACAGAATGCGAGCAAATCTGCCATTTGGCTGTGAATCGAAATGAAACCGATTTTGTCAGCTAAACCTAATACTTTGCTTTTCTCGCCACTAACCTGAAGAATGTCACCTTTGGCTAGCACGATATCTAGGTCCATCGGCATTTCTACCTGCGCTCGGACAACTCGGTTTAGGAAACAGCCGTATTCAGATAAATTTAAATCGGATAAACGTTTCTGAGCATATTTGTCGTTCTTAACCACGATCTCTTCTTCAGAAATACGCAAATCCAGCAAGTTACGATCGAAAACTTCTTTACCTTCTCGGAAACTAGAATCAAGACGCGCATGGCTATCAGGGTAACCAACCAGTGCGATTTCATCACCCTCTTGCAAGATAGCTTCACCGTCTGGATGGGCTAGAATACCGTTACGGCGGATTCGTTCGATGTAACAGCCTGTTTGGCCATAAATGCCTAGTTCGCGAAGGTTACGACCGTCGACCCATTTAATCAGTTCAGGGCCAACGCGGTAAGCGCGAATAATGGGTAGATAGACTTTGCGTTGGCTGTTACCGCCAATGCCTCGTTCTTGAGCAATCTGTTGTGCAGAGTCGGATAGATTCTGTTTTTGCAGCCTTGGTAACAGCTTAGCAAACAGAATCATACTGATTAAACCAATCAGATACGCCATCGCATAGCCAACAGACATATTCTCCAGAATGGTCGATAACTCCATATTACGAGGAGCGGTTGCTAAACCAGAATTCAACGCATCTTGAGCACCTACGAGCACGGGAGTAGAGGTTAGGGCGCCAGCCATCATACCCGCTGCAAGTCCAAAATCGAGGTTGAGATAATAGCCGCCGAAATAGGTGATCCACGTTGCTGTCGTCAGTACGACGACACTGAGAATGAGATAATCTTTACCGTCACGGAAGAAGATACCGAAAAAATTCGGTCCAGCTTCAATACCGACACAATAGATAAAGAGCATAAAACCGATAGTTAACGTTTCAGGGTTAATATAAAACCCTAAATGTCCCATCAACAAAGAAGTGATGAGTACACCGATGGAATTGCCTAACTGTAGGCTGCCAAAACGAATTTTTCCGATAGTTAAGCCAAGTGCTAATACGACAAAAATTAGCAATATCGGATTTTGTTCAAGTAAAAGGACGACGTCGATGTTCACAAATTATCTCAATTATTACATGTGCAACAGTAGAACTATAAAGTGTGACGATTCTAACGTAATAACAAAAAAAAATAAGTAAATTATTGAGCAAACCTGCCGTTCATCAATAAAAAAAGCCCGCATAATTTTGCGGGCTTTTTAGCAATCGTTTTTATGCAGTAATTTGCATTCTTACTCGTCGAAAAGACCTAGGTGTTCTTTCGCGTAAGCTTCAAACTCTGTACAGCCACCAATGTGTTCTTGGTCTAGGAATATCTGAGGAACCGTTTCTACTGGTTTACCAACAGTTTTTTCTAAATCTGCTTTCGAGATACCTTCCGCATGAATATCAACATAACGGTAGTTAAAATCGTCACGTTTTGCTTTTAGCGTTTCAGCGTGCTCTTTAGCACGAACACAATAAGGGCAAGCTGGGCGACCAAAAATAACTGCGAACATATCTTTCTCCTAAAATTCATTTGAGACTACTATGCCCGATCCCACATAGAAAATAAAGCTGCATTTATCACTTGTTTTAATAGTTAAAACCTATTGAAGGATGGGTGTTTTGAGCGCGTTACTGATGAAGTTATGAGTTGTTTAAAAAGACGACTTTTTACGATTAATTATTATTCTGTTAAAGAAGAGCTGAAAAGAAACCTTATTACTGAATTCGGGCATACGTGATTTGGAGCATATTCTCAGTTAAAAAAAACGGTTATTGCTTACGAATTGCCCTGAGTCAAAAAAAGCCGTTTGGGATAGGGGCAATCTAGTTGCAATTTATTGTAGCGGAATGGAGTTCCACTATGTTCCAGTTCATGACTTCCAGTCGAATTATCTTTGGAGAAGGGGCTCTCGAAAACTCCCTCTCATTGATTAAACAGTTTGGTTACAGCGTTCTATTAGTTTCTGGTAAACAGAGTGAACGTGCTCGCCCAATTGTTGACTATCTCAATCAACAAAAGCTCCGATATCAGCATGTGTCTATTTCCGGTGAGCCGAATATCACCATGGTGGAAGAAACTGCCATCATCGGGCGGCGTTTTTCTCCAAACCTCGTTGTCGCGATAGGTGGTGGTAGTGTTCTTGATATGGGTAAAGCGCTAGCGGCAATCATTCCCAATCAAGGCAACGTTTATGACTATGTCGAAGTCCTTGGGCGTTGTGTCCCTCTAAAAACTAAACCTTTGCCTATGATTGCGATTCCCACAACCGCAAGCACTGGTTCGGAGGTCACGCGTAAAGCCGTTTTAAAATCTGGTCAGGATAAGGTGAAAGTGAGCCTGCGCAGTCCGGATATGATCCCTGATGTTGCGATAGTGGATCCGACGTTGACCTACGGCACTGAGCCGATGATTTCAGGACGCGGTGCGATGGAAACCTTTACCCAGCTTATGGAGTCGTATGTTTGCGGAGACCCAAATCCACTCACGGATATGGTCTGTGAAGAGGGGATGCGCAAACTTTCTCGGGCGGTACTACCAGCGTGTTTGCAAGATGATAGGACTGCTCGTGCTGATCTTTCTTTTGCGGCCATGTTGGGCGGCATGGCTTCAACCAATGCTAAGTTGGGTGCTGCTCACGGGTTAGCGTCGGCACTGTGTGGCAAGTTGGAAGCTCCGCACAGTGTAATTACTGCCCGTCTCTCGCCCTATGTGATGCTGGAAAACATCAATGCAGCACGATTAGCTGGCCGAAATGACATTCTTCATAGATATACGCACTTAGCTGAACTTCTAACGGGTAAGGCTCAGGCAAAAATAGAAGACGGAATCGCTTGGGTTGAAGATATGCTCGACACGCTGGGATTACCGTTACTGAGTAGCTTTGGTGTATGCAATACCTCTTTTGAAAAAGTGGCTCAAGATGCACTGAAATCCAATTCGATAAAGGGAAATCCGATCCCACTGACCAGAGAGCGCTTAGTATATATTTTGAATCAAGTTTGTGAGTGCAGTGGTGTTTGCCAAGAACCTGTAGAGGTTCAGATAGGTGGTAAGGTTGAACTACTCTACAATTCTATGCGAGAAGAAGGTTCAAAAACAGAATAGCTAACCGAATGAAAGGAAAGAAAAACGGAGCCGAAGCTCCGTTTTTTTAGAATTGTGAAGACTTGTCATAGCGAGAGTCTTTCAGTACTTCTTTTACTCTCTTCAAGTTTTCGCGGAAACCTGAGCCTCTGCGTAAAGTAAAGCCTGTAGCCAAAACATCGATGATTGTCATCTGAACAACGCGGCTCGCCATCGGCATATACACATCTGTATCTTCTGGAATATCCAAACAGATAGATAAAGATGCTGCTTTATCAAGAGGTGAATCTTTTGCTGTAATCGCAATCACAGTCGCGCCGTTTTCACGAGCGAGATTTGCGATTTCAACTTGGCTCTTTGTTCTGCCAGTATGCGAGATAAGAACGATAACGTCATTATCAGTGCAGTTAATGCAGCTCATACGTTGCATTACAATGTCTTCAAAGCAGCTGATCGGAATATTAAAACGAATGAACTTATTTTGCGCATCACGAGCGACTGCTGACGATGCCCCTAATCCGAAAAACGAAATACGCTTCGCTTGTGTCAGAAGGTCAACGGCACGATTGATTTGCATTGGCTCTAAGCTGTTTTTCGCTACATCTAAACACGCCATAGTTGATTCGAAAATCTTATGGGTATAAGCATCCGGACCATCGTCTTCTTCAACATTGCGGTTGACGTAAGGCGTTCCGTTAGCAAGGCTTTGCGCTAAATGTAGTTTGAAATCAGGAAAACCTTTTGTGTCTAGGCGACGACAAAAACGGTTTACAGTCGGTTCACTCACATCAGCCATTTTCGCCAATGTTGCAATGCTAGAGTGAATGGCAGTCTGTGGTGAAGCCATAATAACTTCAGCGACTTTGCGCTCTGACTTGCTAAAATTTTCCAGATTTTTTTGAATTTTTTCTAATGTATTCATAGTGTTCACGCAGGCATAGAGAACAACTTGTTGGCTTCATGGATAAACCATTTAAAAATAAGGAAATAATCAATTTCCTAATACCAACGCCATGATGTCAGTATAAACCTAAGCTGTAGGAATCCCGAAACGAAAAATCCACGGGATGATGAGAATATGACAAGCCTCAAACTAAAAATAAAAAAAAACTACAGTTTTTAGCTGCGATTTATCGATATTAGAGAATATTAGCGAGTGAATGATGAAAAAGTTACAGCAAATCGAAAGTAATTTTCAATTTCACTGTAACTTTCAAAGCTTTTACGCGCTTAGGATACTTTGCGCCATCTGTTCAATTTGGCACATTAAGTTAGGTGCCTGTTGAACAATTTTACGTTGTTCATCGATCACCGAATGTAGAATATCGTGAGTCGTCAACGGGTTTGCTAATACTACACGGAAAACGATCGTATTAAGTTGATCCCAACATTTTGGATTTAACTGAGTACGTGATACGAATGATTTACCCGTTTCACGTTGAGTTTTTTGCACAAATTTGGTTAGCGCATTGAGCAATTCATTAAGAGCAAGCTTCTGCTTGGCATCTGCTTTTTCCAATGCCTGTTTAATATGTGCTGGTAAATAACGATAGGTCAGCAGGCATAGCTCAGGTTCTGATACCAGCTCAAAATCCGGCTGAGCTTTGATTAGATCAGCAAAATAGCGTGCTTTAGCGATGCTTTGGTCGATCAGAAGTTCATAACCAGCTCGGCTTATAATGTGCATGCTTGCATAAACTAGCATTGCCATACCAGAGCGAGAACCTTCTAATGTATGACTGCCGAGATCCTTTGAGCCTTTACGCAATATATATTGAGCGTGGTGTTCAATCGACTTCATCGCGTCAGGGTCTTTAAACAACACCATACCCGCTCCCATAGGGATGTAGAGCTGTTTATGGGCGTCAATGGTAACCGAATCAGCCAGTTCGATACCATCGAGTAGGTGACGATGGTTATTCGACATTAATGTGGCGCCGCCCCACGCTGCATCGATGTGGAAGTGACAGCCTTCGTCCTGGCAAATTTTTGCAATTTCTCTTAACGGGTCGATATTACCTGTTTCGGTCGTACCAGCGACACCGATAACCGCAAACGGCTTGATGTTTTGTTGTTTAAGCTGGGCAATTTTATCTTGCAAGTTTTTAGGGCAGATGCGGTTGTTATCCGCCGTTTTTACTGACACTAAGCCTTCTTGCCCGATACCGAGAACATCTGCTGCCTTTTTAAGAGAGTAGTGTCCTCGTTCGGAAACGAGAACAGCCAAGCCTTCATAACCATAATGCTTCATGGCTTTGAACAGGCCTTCTTTTTCTACGCCTTTAAAGCTACCTTGCGCTTTTAATGCTTTGTTGCGCGCGACCCATAATGCGGTAATGTTGGCGATAGTTCCGCCAGAGCAAAATGCACCCAAAGAGTGCTCTGCACTGTGCATCCAAGAGGAGTAGAAACTGTCATCACGGTTGTAAATCAAACGGTGCAACATACCTAAAACTTGACGCTCTAAGGGCGTAAAAGCTTTCGATGTTTCAATTTTTACCAAGTTTTGGTTTAAGGCGATCATGATTTTCGACAGCGGCATTAAGAAGTAAGGTAAAGCCGACGTCATATGACCAATAAAACTTGGTGAAGCGGTATGAACAGAATGAGACACAAGGGTGTCTAGCAGATG
Organism: Vibrio sp. C8; assembly: GCF_054051265.1. NCBI lineage: Bacteria > Pseudomonadati > Pseudomonadota > Gammaproteobacteria > Vibrionales > Vibrionaceae > Vibrio > Vibrio sp. C8. Next base: position 123,693 of record NZ_JBPAOE010000001.1, on the reverse strand, counting down.
CTGCGTGTGGTCAGAGACAAACTCCGGTTGCTCAGGAATGTGAGCATCGGAAAAATCTTTTTCGATATCCTTGAGAGATTTCTCTTCGGCAACGATATGCTCTCGCAAAAACTTGTTTAGATTGCGTGAGAGTTCTTCTTCTATTTTGGTCAGCGTTGAGTCTGGCCCTTCTGGTACGGTGAAGATTCGAAGCAGAGATTCGAAATTCGCATCAGCGGTTCTTTGTTCTGATACCATGTCGCGTCTATATATAGTTGTAGTTTTAGGGTTGCAGCGGGACAATCTAAACGAAAACGGGACTAATGTCCCGTCTTAATTCGGAAAGCCTAAATTACGAAAATTATGTGCTAAAAAATCTATTTTTAATTACATTCAATTTTTTCTAGTTTCGCAATCGCAGTGTTGTAGCGGTTAAGCGCAGTATCGATTTGTTTCGGGTGGCTTAAAAGCTCTGCAAATGCGGAACGTAACTCATAATTTTTCTCGTGCGGCTTTGATTGGCGGTCATCGAAGGTAGTTTTTGCGATTTTTCCTAGCTCGTCACTGCGTGATGCCATTACTTTAACATCATGCTGTTCAAGTTTTAACCAAGCTTCAACAGGTTGGCTTGTGGCAACTTTTGATGCATCGTGATCGAGGTAGTAGTGTACCGCTGCACGGTTAAGTTCGAAGTGGTGTTTACGTCCTTCCAGAAACCATTGGCTAACATCAGCCAGCTCTGGGTAACTATCTGTAGTGAGTTGTGCAAGATCCTCATACCACCCTAATGAAGCATCAATGTATGCGTCATACTTACCAGCAAAGCACTGATTATCTGCGGCAGCCGCACTTAAAGACGTGGCGGAAAGAAGTAGTGTGGTTAGCAGGCGTTTCATAACTGTTCCTTTGTTAACTATTGTTATTATGCTCTCGCGGGCCTTGTTTTGACGCGCTGGCATTTCTTTTTATGTTGGGCTGACAAATTCGTCTTTTATAAGCGTTGCATAATGTACATAAATTATCATGCAATTAGTGCGAGAGAGATACAAAAAATAGCATCAAAACTGGAACGAGCAAACTTAGTATAAATCCGCTGACGATAGCGACAGGAACACAACGAACTCCGCCGGTAGTTTGAATCACCGGAAGCGTAAAGTCCATCGCGGTTGCTCCCGCATATCCAATCGATGTGGAAGGCATACGGCCAATAAACATAGGGATAAGAACCAAAGAGATCAGTTCACGAAGCAATTCAATCAGGAAAGAAGCACCGCCAAAAACAGGGCCGAATGCATCACCCATCAAAATGCCAGCTAAAGAGTACCAGCCAAAACCTGATGCCATCGCTAGTCCTTGGTAGAGCGAAATATCCAAAATGAATGAAGCGATTACGCCGCCGACGAGGCTAGTGACGACGATGACACTGGCGATAACCATGCCATGTTTATTCAGCAATATTTGACCTAGCGATAGTCCACTGTTTCTTAATTGAATACCAATAAAGAACAGCAGAATGAATAAAATCCATTCACTTGCGGTATCTACCCAACTCAGATCAAAGCCAAGCACTATGCCTATGACTAATCCTCCACCGACAACTAAAATCAGCTTTGCAGATTCCAGAGCCATTCGGGAAAGTGGTAATTTGGTATGGCTGACATCGGTTTCTAATGGCAGAAGCTTATCGACAAACGGTAAAACAGCTAGGTTGCAGCTACCAATGACGAGGAAGAATACCGCGGTATATTTAATGATGAGCTGTAAGTTGTCACCCAGATTGTCAAGCGAAGCAAGACTTAAGCCCATGAGAAACAAGATCACATAAACAAGCGACGCAGTCGCACTGTTGAGTTTTACTAGCCAATTTTTATTGTTAATAGAGAACAGATACCCCACCACAAGTGGGGCAAAGATAAACAACATCCCTGAAAGCATACATTCCTCGAAGTAAGGTTTAGAAACCGCTGGCGTTTATAACCGCTCTAAGTTTGGAATTAAATTCCATTTCGCTAAGGTTGCTTAGGTTAAAGAGAACTTCCGCACCAGTTGTGTTGATTTCCACTTCGTGGTCATCAATGGCATCGTCTTGTTTTCTAAACATAAGCAAGTGGTTTGATATTCGTGCTACATCAAGGTAACTGACTTCGAAAGAATCTTCTACACTTTGTTTGTTGCAACATACGTCTAAGAAGTCAGCATCGAAACCCCAATGCTTTAATACCAATTGACTGGTGTCTGAACAGCGGGAGTGAAAAATTTGCAAAGCTATGTCTTGGTCAAGGTAGTTACCATTTTCCAGATACTGATGGTACTCGTTGACCAAACAAAATAATCCAATATCAGCTAATAAGCCTACAAGCAGGGCTTTTTCTTGTTCCAGATGATGATAGTGCTCAGGATCTAACTCTTTGAAAGCCTGTGTTACCAATACCATTGTTGCGCCCAACTCACGAGAAACGGTAGCACTGTGGATAAGTATATTGTTGCACTCTTTACTCAGGTTAGTGGCGTGTTTTAACTGCTCGATTGCTTGAGCAGTTACTATATCTCTGACGCGCAAAATACCGAGTCGTGAAACGGCGGTAATCAAATCATTGCAGGTAATATTGCGGCGGTTAAAAATGACGGAATTCGCAATACGAATCACGACGGCGGCAAGACTGGGATCATCGGCAAGACAATTCGCTACATCAGAAATTGTTGTCGATTCTTGTGACGTCATCTTTTGTATTTTCAATACCACATCTGGTATTGGAGGGAGCGTAATTCTCCCTGTGCTGACCGAGGTTTCTACAAGTTTTGCAAACTCGCTCTCGACACCCTTGATCAGAAGTTGTTTGTTATCTGGAAGCCAGTAAAAAGATAAGTGATTCATAAAAATTATTAGTAGGCAGAAGTCGGCATATTTTAACTTTCGCTAATGTGTATAAGCAACCGATTCCCTCTCAGTGCCGCTAATTTATTCTATTGCAAGTCAAAAATCGGAATGTGGAAGGAATTTTTAAATCTTAAATACTTAAAAACGTACCAATGCGAGTCGAATCTCATTTCTAATAAATAAAAAGTAGTTGAGTGTGAGATATGTCCTGACTTAATTCGCTTCGTTAACTATCATAGTCCCATAACAAAGTAGGTATCCTCATAGTTATGAGATGCTAATAATTAAACTATTAATTTTATTCGCTAAATTGTACTGCTATCTGGTGATCTTTCTTAATCGGGGAATTTGATTAAAGGGTCAATGACTATGGTAGAGCGAACATTTTTCGACTATGTAAATAAGTTTGGTGAAAGCCAACAGCGTTCAATGTTTGGTGGTATAGGTTTATTCCAGGAAGAGGCTATGTATGCGTTGTTAACGAACGATTGCATATATATCCGCGGTGGAGAGGAGTTAGACGATCAGTTAACCGCGTTAGGTTGTGAAAAGTACCGTCATGTGAAGAAACAAACGGTAGCGACAGTTAACTACTATGACATCACAGACCTTTACTCGAGTAATTATCATGAATTAGATGCCATTGTTGGCACGTCAATTAAAAACGCAGTTTCTCAACGTGTTGTGCAAAAGTCGTCGTTGAACCGTCGTCTGCGCGATTTGCCCAACATGCAGCTCACATTGGAGAGAATGGTTAAAAAGTCCGGTGTAGATGATGTGGATACATTTATAAAGCTAGGTGCTCCAACGGTGTTTAATAAAGTTTGTCAGACTTATGGTAATGACGTTGATATTAAACTGTTGTGGAAATTTGCTGGGGCGATAGAAGGTATTCATTGGAAACTATTGCAAGAGCCTCGTAAACGTCAGTTGTTAGAGAGTTGCCAGCGTTAATTCAATTAAAAAGCCGAAGTGTCAAACTTCGGCTTTTCTTTTTTATGAACTGCTAGATTCAAATTAAAGCTTGAAGCGAGTAGTAAACATAATTTGGTCACCGTAAGAGTCGTTGAAACGAGCTTCGGCACCAATTGAGAACAATTCTGTTGAGTGGAATCGTGCGTAGAAAGAAGCGATCCAGTCATCGTTGTCATCAATTGAAACGTAACCGCCTTTGCCACCCACTTCAAGTTGTGGACCTAACCATTGGCGAATACCCAAGTTTAGTTCCATACCAGTATCAGCACTTGAACCGTCTTTTTTATCTTCTAGGCGCAGTAACATTTCACCAGTGAAATCAGCCCAGTTATTTACTGGAGCGTGGAAGCCGAAACCGGCAGCTGCAGCGTAATCGCTATCAAGTTCAGAATCGATTCGGCCAACTATGTGAGCATTTGGGTGAATTGATTTGCTGATACCAGCACCAAAAGTCATTGGGCTCGCACCAATTCGAGCTTCCGCATAGTCATAACTAAAGTTGCTCATAATTGATGGGCTGTTACGGTCAACTTCGGCTAAGCTTTGTCCCGAAGCAATTAGTAGTGCTGCTGCAATGATTGTTTTACGCATAGTTACGGTAAACCTATTTTTTTATCGTTAATTCCATGGTTTTAAAGAAGGATTCCCACTTGCTCCTGAATCCAACTTCAACTCTTTTGACATCATAAAGCATTGATGTATAGAGAAACCATCAAAAATGTCATAGTTTTGTCGTTTTTAGCTATCTAGCAATTTAAATGCCAGTTTGTGGAAGGAGGTTACTCTCCAAAATCCATACGCTTCTCTGCGATAGCGTTGAGTATTTTTTCGGTATCCAGAATCTTCACCCAAGGCATAAGTTCTTTTTCATTTTCAATCATATAGTGGGTGAGTTGCTCTTTAACCACTTGTCTAAGTTGTTCACCCATCCAAGGTTTAGCAATAAAAAAGTCTAGGCTTGCATGGTTGACCGCTTCAACGGTGTCATTGAGTCCGGCTTGCCCAGTTAACAAAACTTTACGAGTTTTTGCCGTATCTGGTTCATCATTCAGTTCAATTAAAAAGCTAATTCCAGTCTGTTCCGGCATGATGTGGTCACATAGGATGAGTGCCAATGCGACTTCTTGCTCGCGGTAGTCCTCAATTACTGACTTGGCTTCGCTAACAGATTGTGCTGCTTCAACAATGAAGCTTTCTTCAAAGCAATCAATATCCTGCAAGACGCTATCAAGTACTTCTCGTTCATCATCGACACATAAAATCATGAATTTGTTCATGTTATTTTCCTTATTAATCAGTGCTGGCGAGGAGTAAAGGAAGCCATACTCGCATGTTTGTGTATTCGCCGAGCTTAGACTCGACGTCAATCCAGCCATCATGCTGATGCATAATTTGCTGGCAAATAGAAAGCCCAATACCTAAACCAAAATTACCTTCACGTTTCGTTGTGTAATTGAGTTCGAAAATCTTTTCTTTGGTCTCGTCTGAAATTCCATGACCGTTATCTTTGAAGCTAACAACGGCATAGGTTTGCCCGTCTTTCTCTCCCAAATAAGAATGTATTTCTAACACACCTTTGTCTGGGAATGCGTCTATCGCATTGGAAATTAAGTTCGTCCACACTTGTTGAAGTGCAATCGGTAGGCAGCGCACGGGCGGGATAGATGAATACTCTTTAACTAATTTATGAAGTTTCAAGCGGTTCTCAAAAATGACCAGTGTATCCTCGATACCTTCATGGATATCGACCACATGGAAGGTTTCATCATCGGCTCGTGCGTAGCCTTTTAGGCTCTTAACCATATCGGTAATTCTTTTCGCGCACACCTTAATGGAACGCAGAGTACTGCCAGTCAGATGGTAACGTTCCAATGACTCTAGGTTCATCAACATGGCATCCGGATTTGATTTGGCTTGTTTGATGGACTCTTCGTTATTATTAAGGCCGAGTTTGACCATCTTCTTAGCGAGAAGACGATTGTGTATTTGATTTTCCAGCAGTTTTGCGAGTTCACGTTCTTCTGAGGTCGACATAGGTTTTGCCGCCAGAGCTGCTTTGAGCATTTGTGAACCTTGATGATTGGTTGCTGAATCAGCGTATGACTCGACAATATTTTCAATATTATTGGAAAGAGTGTCGGTACCGCGCAAAATTGCTGACACTGGATTATTAAGTTCATGAGCAACTCCAGCGACCAACTGCCCAAGCATTGCCATTTTTTCACCTTCAATTAACTGTTGATGCGCAGATTCCAGTGATTCAAGAGTTTCTTGTAACTGTATTTTAGTGTTGATGCTTCTTTGTAGTCGCCGATTGAAGTGACGCAATAATAGGTTGGTAAAAAGCGGCAACAAGCTGGTGTTGGTGTGCATCACTTTGGCGAACACATCTCTGTCTAGTTTAATCACCTCGGTTTTAGTCAAAGTAATTGCGGTAGAGAAGGAGTTTTCACCAGTCACAAATGACATCCCGCCAACGATATTCCCTTTTTGATGTCTTACGACCTCGCGTTGCTGTCCATGTTTATCCTTTTTGTAAAGAGCAACTTCGCCTTCAGTGATAAACCATAAAAAGCGGTTTTCCTGACCTTCGACAGTTAACAGGTGCTCTGCGGAATATGTCCGACAAGCCTTAGTGTCATCTTGCTTATCAAAAAATTGATATAATGCGCCAATCACCTGGTCAGCGAGTTCTACGTCGGTTAACTGATGGTACTCAGAGATAAAACCTTGTCGGTAAGAGTGCATTTTGTTGTCGATATGCGAACGCAGCAGCCTTTGCTGATCAAGAACACTGCTGTAGTGGAGTGCGTTCTCTTTGTCATTTTCTAACACGTAGGTGGTGAGTTCTTGGACGACCGTTTTATAGAGTACGTTGTCTTGCAGAGGCTTAGTTAAACAGTAATCCAAGCGTCCTTCATTGACTGCACTGACGATTGCCTGAATATCTTGACCGCAACTAATCAGTACTTTCCGTGCCGTCTTGGTATTGTCCATTCTGTCTAGATGTATCAAAAAGTCTGCGCCGTTTAAGTTCTCGTTATGGCTGGCGATGACTAACGCTACTGTCTGATCCTGAGATTCCAGATACTCCAGTGCCTGTTGAGCTTCTTCAAAAGAATCGGCGGTATGTAGGTCAAATTTAGTGGCGAACGAGCGCAGTTCATGTCGCCATTGTTCGATACTAATGGGGTTGTTATCTAAGCAGAGTAGGGCGTATTGATTCACGTTGCTCTCATCATATTGAAATCTGACAGTAATACTCTAGCAAGCGAGCGAAAAACGAACTGAGAGCGAGGTTTTAGAATGCTAAATCAGTAGCAACTATTGACTCAAATTCTGGAAGAACAAACACTTTTACAATCAATTCACTAAGCGCTGCCTTGAGCTAATAGAGCCTTGTCGGTAGACTGCATGAAACAGGATAGGAACCTACTTATATGAAAAAGTTAAAATTAATTGGTGCAGTTGGTGGCGCAGTCTCGCTGGCGTTATGTTGGCCTTTAGCTGTGGGACAAATTGGTCAGAATGTGATTAGTGACGGCTTAAAACACATCAGCAATAATGATATCTCTGCAGAACTGATTAGTTATGACCGTGGTTACTTTTCTTCTCATGCGCAAACACGTTTTGCTGTTACCAACCCAGTTCTTAAACTGCAAATGGAGCACGAAGGTTTGCCAACCGAAGTGACCGTAGACAGCGATATTCAACATGGGTTGGCTAGTCTTTCTTCTGTGTCTACGTTCCCTGATTATCCAGAGTCGCCGCTGGTTGTGAACAGTACTACGCAACTGAATGGAAATACCCGTTTCTCTTCCACATTAGACAACTGGCATTATCAAAGTGAAGGTCCAGATTCTGTTGCGATTTCTATTCTTTCTTCTCAAGTAACGGGCACGGTTACGGCTTTGGGGCAAGTGGATTTCAATGTTTCCATCCCGTCTGTCGCTTTGAATTTTGACACTGGCGAGAACATGTTAATTTCTGATTTGTCAGGCCAAGGCAATGGTAAACAAGATTCAGGATTTTGGATTGGTAAGCAAAACGTCACTCTTGGAAGTTTAACCGTTGACGATGGTCTAGGTTCGACGTTGTTTGCTGCTGACAATACTTCTTATCAGTTTGAGTCTAAATTCAACACTGAAAAATCACGTTTTACTAGCAACCACAAAATGAACGTCGGTAAAGTTATGGTTGATGGCGGTGAAGTGAACAATGTTGAGCTCGGCTTCACTTTAGGTGATGCAGATAGTGATGCTTTCCTTGCATTGTCAAACATCTATCAAAGTAATCCCTATTTAGAAGCTGAAGATCTTGAAAAAGCGATGCCATACGTTGATTCACTATTTTCTAAAGGCTTCTTTGTCAGCATCAAACCTTTTGCTCTTAATCTTGGCGAGGGAGAGTTTTCATCAAAAATGACGCTTAACATTCCTGAAGGCACCAATGATGTTCAGAAAGACCCGAGTGTTATTATGTCTGCGTTAACGGGTGATCTTGAAGCGTTTTTATCAAATAAACTGGTTGAAGATTATCCAACGATTCAACAGGGCGTGGATGAGCTACTTATGATGGAGATGATGACGCAAGACGACAAAGGTTATCAATTAAAAGCAGACATCAAAGAGGGCAATGTTGTTTTCTCTAATGGTCAGAAGGTACCACTTTTTGCTCTATTTATGTATGGAATGATGGCGCGTTAATTCGCTATGGTAAGTTAAAGTCTTTGAAATTTAGATTAGTTAAGGGAAAGAGGTCGAAAGACCTCTTTTCTTGCTTTTTATCCGATGAAAAAAGTGGTATTAATCACATTCATCATCGATAGCAGGAGCAAGGAACACATGGAGCCGAAAACGGACACTGTTTATAACTTTAGTGCTGGTCCAGCAGCGTTACCAAAAGCCGTGATGGAAAAAGCACAGGCTGAGTTTGTTAATTGGAACGGCATGGGCGTTTCGGTTATGGAAATTAGCCACCGCAGCAAACCTTTCATTAAGGTGGCAGAAGAAGCAGAGCAGGATTTGCGCGATCTTCTAAATATCCCAGACAACTATAAAGTACTATTTTGCCAAGGTGGCGCACGTGCACAATTTGCCGCTGTGCCTCTAAACCTAATGGGTGATGCGAAGAAAGCAACCTATATTGATGGTGGATACTGGGCAGAAAGCGCAGTTAAAGAAGCGAAAAAATATTGCGAAACGGATGTTTTTGACGCGAAAGTAGAAAAAGACGGCAAAATTGCTATTTTGCCAGCAAGTGAGTGGAAAATTGATCCAGAGGCGGCATATGTTCACTTCTGTCCAAACGAAACCATCGACGGTATCGAGATTAATGATTTACCAGTAACGGATAAACCAATTGTTGCTGACATGTCTTCAACGATTCTTTCTCGTGAAATTGATGTATCGAAATACGGTGTTATCTACGCGGGTGCGCAGAAAAACATTGGCCCTGCGGGTATTTGTATCGCGATTGTACGCGATGATTTGCTAGATCTAGCATGTGACCTTGTTCCTGGCATCTTGAACTACAAACTGTTGGCGGAACAAGATTCAATGTTCAACACGCCACCAACTTACGCTTGGTATTTATCAGGTTTGGTATTCAAGTGGTTAAAAGAACAGGGCGGCGTGAAATCGATTGAGAAAATCAACCGTGAAAAAGCAGCACTGCTTTATGACTATGTTGATTCATCTGACTTCTACCGCAACGGTGTTCACCCAAACAACCGTTCTCTAATGAATGTACCATTCCAGTTAGCGAAGCCTGAACTAGACGGTACTTTCCTTGAATTGGCTGAAGCGCGTGGTTTAACTTCACTGAAAGGTCACCGTGTTGTCGGTGGTATGCGTGCATCAATCTATAACGCAATGACGCTTGAAGGTGTTCAAGCACTTGTTTCGTTTATGAAAGAGTTTGAAGAGCAGTACGCGTAATTCGCGTTAGTTTATGCTTATAAAAACCAACAGATGATTGACTAAAAAGCGCAGCCTGAGAGCTGCGCTTTTTTATGCTTTGCTATTAATCAACGCTTTATTGTGTGCGTTGAGAAGATCGATTTTGCCCTTTTCCTTTGTTCGAATTTGGTCGAGCGTTGCTGCTTTGTGGGCGACCATTTCCTTGCGGACGACTGCTGCCTTGTGAATTACCGTAGGAACCTTTTGCACCTGATTTGTTGTTGCCCGATGCTTTGTTTCCACGTGGATTATCGCCACGATTGTTCTCTTTACGGCCATTTTCACCACGACTATTCTCACCACGAAGTGCATCAAATCCCGGTTGTGACTTAGTATGCTTAGTGGCAAATCGGTTTGAACCGTGACGACCTGACTTACGGCGTTGTGCTGGCGTGAGTTTGTCGCCATCTTCAGCAGGGACTAAACAGTTTGGCTTGTCACCAATCAAATGCTTCTTGCCCATGTTGATTAGAGCTTCGCGGATCATAGGCCAGTTTAAAGGGTCGTGATAGCGAAGAAGCGCTTTGTGCAAACGTCTTTGACGGTCGCCTTTTGGTACAGTGACATCTTCACGTTTTTTGTATTTCACACGTTTTAAAGGGTTCACTTCAGAGTGATACATCGCCGTTGCATTACACATTGGTGATGGGTAGAAGTTTTGTACTTGGTCACATTCGTAATTATGGCTCTTCAGCCATAGCGCCAAGTTGACCATATCCTCATCTTCTGTACCTGGGTGTGCAGAAATAAAGTAAGGAATCAGATATTGTTTCTTACCAGCTTCCGCGCTGAATTTATCAAACATCTCTTTGAAACGGTCGAATGTGCCCATACCTGGTTTCATCATCAGATCAAGCGGGCTCTTTTCTGTATGCTCTGGAGCAATTTTCAGATAGCCGCCTACGTGGTGAGTCACAAGCTCTTTCACATATTCTGGTGACTCAATGGCTAAGTCGTAGCGAACACCAGACGCAATCATCACTTTCTTGATGCCTTCGACTTTACGCGCTTCACGATATAAATCGATGGTGTGCTTGTGGTCGGTATTGAGTTTATGACAGATACCAGGGAAGACACAGGATGGACGACGACAGTTGGCTTCCGCTTTAGGATCAGAACAACCTAAACGGTACATGTTTGCTGTCGGGCCACCTAAGTCCGAGATAGTGCCAGTAAAGCCCGGTACTTTATCGCGGATCTCTTTGAGTTCGTTGATGATCGATTCTTTCGAACGGTTCTGAATGATTCGACCTTCGTGTTCGGTAATAGAACAGAAAGAACAGCCGCCAAAACACCCACGCATAATGTTGACTGACGTTTTAATCATGTCATACGCAGGGATCTTATCTTTGCCGTATTTAGGATGCGGTACACGTGCATACGGAAGATCAAACACATAATCCATCTCTTCAGTAGATAATGGGATTGGTGCTTGGTTAACCCAAAGCTCACGATTGCCGTGGCTTTGAATCAGGGCTCGGCCGGAATATGGGTTTGTCTCTAAATGCAGTACGCGGCTTGCATGAGCATAAAGAATACGGTCATTAATCAGTTTCTCGTAAGAAGGCAAACGAACAGCTGTTGTTTTTGAATCATGACGGGAAGGGCGAACGGTAATTGGCTTCGCTTCTTCTTCCTCTTTCTTGGTTTCACACTGTGTTTCAACTTCGTACGGGTTGGTCGGTATAAATGGCGTACTTGGTTTATCAATTCTCGATGAATCAATAACCTTGAAACCTTCAGGTACTGCCGCTAGGTTAACGGCTGTGCCGCGCACATTAGTCAGATCGCTGATGGATTCACCATCTGCTAAGCGATGTGCCACTTCTACCAGAGCACGCTCTGCATTACCAAATAACAGAATGTCTGCTTTCGCATCAAACAGTACCGAACGGCGAACTTTGTCTGACCAATAATCATAGTGAGCGACACGACGCAGGCTTGCTTCAATACCACCCAGTACAATTGGTACATCTTTATAAGCTTCACGACAACGCTGAGAGTAAACCAGTGTTGCACGATCAGGACGCTTACCGCCTTCATTGTTCGGAGTGTAGGCATCATCATGACGCAATTTTCTGTCTGACGTGTAGCGGTTGATCATCGAGTCCATGTTGCCTGCTGTAACACCGAAGAATAAGTTCGGTTTACCCAGTGCCATAAACGCGTCTTTATTCTGCCATTCTGGCTGAGCAATGATGCCAACACGGAAACCTTGTGCTTCTAGCAGACGACCGATGATTGCCATACCAAAACTTGGGTGATCGACATAAGCGTCACCAGTCACAATGATAATGTCACAGCTATCCCATCCAAGCGCATCCATCTCTTTACGGCTGGTAGGTAAAAAGCGTGCTGTACCGAAGCATTCAGCCCAGTACTTTTTGTGTTGATGGATAGGAGTGATATCGCTGTACATATTTTGACCTTGTATTTGAGAGGTGCGCATTATAGCGGCTTGAAGATGGAGTATCTAGCGGAACATCACCTCATCTTTGTTGGGGATTTTTCTATGTTGGTAGAGATAGGAAAGTCCAGAGAGATAGGAAAGAGAACCGTGCTTTGCTATTATCGCCCTCTATTAAAACTTGGCTCACTTATTTGAAATTATGGTTTATTCACTACTTTCTGTTTTTGCTCCTATGCTTTTGGGCGCTCAAATTATTTTGACGATGATTTTGGTCAAAGGTGACATTTGTCCTGGTCAACGTGGGCGCTTACATAAGGTATTGCCTTCAATAGGTGTGCTTTGGCTGGCCATCGCTTCGATTAAAATTGAAGCATTTCTGGTGGTATTTGCCATTTTCTACTTCTATTCCCGCGTGCAAACGACCAAAACTCGTAATGAAGGGCCTCTTTGGGTTCTTTATCTGGTTAATGGCCTAGCACTGGCATATGTTGGTGTGTTGATTAGTGAAGCGCCTAGCTGGAGTGCTTCTCTATCATTGTTCATGATGATATTTCTGCTTGGGTCGGTATTCGCGAATATGCTTTTGTCCATTGCTCGTAGCCGACTAGATGCGTTTCATCGAATTTTGCCAGTGGTGGGAATTTTGTCTGCAATGGCAACGACGTTGTGCATCGTACCGTTTGCCTACTCACTTGAAAGCGAACAGTTAGCGGAATTAACTATGCCGTTGGTGATCAGTTTCAGTTTACTGATTGCCGGTATTGTTTTTTGGAGCTGGCATATTATTACGGCCAAGAAGCCGGAGAAAGGTCAGTTAGCGGTAGCATTTTTGTTGATATTGCTTGCGAGCACAGGTTTCCACAGTCTCTATCTAATTCAATAATCAGAATTTAACTCCCTAGAGCAAAATCACTTTTATTGTGTGAAATCCCTACTAGGCTTAATAAGTGGGTTTTGTTCAAAGGAGTGCTGATATGGATCTGAGCAATGTTAATAAGCTGGACAGCATTATTCTCTTAGGGATAGTGAACGAGAAGTTGCGCTTAGAGTGTGACAGTTTAGATGAGCTGGTTTCCACTTATGAAATGGATGTTGAAAGCGTGGTTGGTAAATTGAGTCATCTTGGTTTTCGCTATGATCCATTGACCAACCAGTTCAAATCATCAGGTCGTTAAGTTTAATCGCATTTTTAAGCCATCTTGATACCGTCAAGGTGGCTTTTGCATTGCTGTTTTGCCGTTGCAAAGAAGGTTTGTAAGTAGCGTTTGTCTTTGTCGCTATTACGCACCGCCGCAAACAGTCGACGCCACAAGCCATTACCCAATGGTTTACTGGTGATTAATCCCTGACGTGAAAACTCGCTTATGGCCCAATTAGGTAGAGCAGCAACGCCTAAGCCTGCCGACACCATCTGTACCAACATCAAGGTATTATCCGCTTGCTTCCATTTTGCCGGCTCCACGCCAGCAGGGTGTAAGAAGTGTTTCACTACATCTAAACGTTGTTTTTGTACGGGGTAGCTCAACAATGTCTGTTCAGCCAAATCTTCCGGTGCAATTGATTCTTTGCCAGCGAGAGGATGGTTGGTTGCAGTGATTAAGCGCATTTCGAAATCAAACAGAGGCTCATAGTGCACTTCTGAGCGCGGAAGAATGTCGGAAGTAATCACTAAGTCCAGTTCGCCAGCGAGCAGTGCCGGCAGAGGTTCAAAACCAAAGCCAGATGAAAAGTCTAAGGCAACGCTTGGCCAAGCTACTTGATATTCTCTTAACGCGGGCATAAGCCATTGGAAACAGGAATGGCATTCAATGGCCATATGCAGCCTTCCGTTTACATCTTCTTTTAAGCTTGCCAGTTCATTTTCCCCTTTGGCGATTCTCGGCAAAATATCATCGGCAAGCTTAAGCAGTATTTCACCCTCGGAAGTAAACTTTACTGGACGTGTTTTTCGTAGGAAAAGTTGGCTACCAAGTCTCGCTTCAAGATCTTTAATCTGATGCGAAAGGGCGGATTGAGTTAAATGCAGCGATGTCGCGGTCGAGGTCAATGATCCGGTGTCTCTCAGCGAAGCAATCGTTCTTAAATGTTTTAGCTCTATCATGAGATTTCCTCATCATTCCGTAAGCATCATGAATTTAAAACTAACTTACGCCCTTTCTTTGGAGCTGTAAACATCTAGACGTCTATTTTAAATTTGAATGACATGTCAGTTAAGGCTGTAAGTGTGTAGGTTTTACATTGTGAGGCTTTTCTTATTTTGCTGTCGTCCTAGAGGTTTGAGTTTGTTTTGTTTTTATAAAAACTAATTAAAACAAATGATTAAGTGTATTTTGGGGGCGTTTTGATATTTTGCTGAAGTTAGGTTAATCGGCAGTGCTTCAGTTAACATCCGCCTTCGCTCCTATTTAGTTGGTTATTTATCTTAAGGTTACACACATGACTAATACTTTGATGAAATTTGCTGTTGATGATGGTTCAACAAACGTAAAAGTAAGTTGGTTGACTGACGGTGAAATTAAAAGTTTGGTGTCACCAAACTCATTTAGAAAAGATTGGAAGAGTGCAGCGTTAAGAAACGATAAAAAAGTCTACAACTACACTATTGATGGCTTTAAATACACTTACGATGCAACGTCTGATAAAGCATTAGAAACAACGCACGTTGATTATCAGTACGATGATTTGAACTTACTGGCGGTGCATCATGCACTTCTTCAGACGGGTTTAGAGCCTTGTAATGTTTCTCTGGTTGTGACTTTACCGATCACTGAATACTACCGTTTTGAAGATTGCCAAAAGAATGAGAAGAACATAGAACGTAAGCGCCAAAACCTGATGCGTGAAATCTCACTCAACAAAGGTGAAACGTTCAACGTGGTCGAAGTGGAGGTGATGCCGGAAAGTTTACCTGCGGTGTTATCAACATTAGTGAACTCAAACTGCAATGAATTTACTCGTTCTCTTGTGATCGACTTAGGCGGTACCACTTTAGATATGGGTATTGTTGTTGGTGAGTTTGACGAAGTGTCAGGCGTATATGGCAACAACGAAATTGGCGTATCTATGGTAACCAACACGGTTCGCAAAGCATTAGCGTTTGCAGACAGTGACTCAAGCTACCTTGTAGCAAATGAACTTATCCGCCGTCGCCACGATGATGAATTTGCGTCAGAAGTGATTAACGACGAATCTCAAATCGAAATGGTTCGTGAAAAAATGAATGCCAAAATTCATGAGCTTGGTAAGCAGGTTGTCACCGAAGCGAAGAAGTTTGCTAAGAACCCGAACCGCGTTTATCTCGTGGGTGGCGGTGCAACCCTCATTTATGATGCAGTTAAAGATGCGTATCCAACATTAGGAGACCGAGTCATCCTTGTTGACAACGCTCAGTCCGCGTTAGCTCAAGAAATGTGCTTGTATCATGCAGATGAAAACAACAGCAACGTAGGGGAAGCTGTTGATGAATAAGCGCTTCAAACGCGTATCTCTGGCGATCTACCTCGACCCGCTACAATCTATCCCTGATAGTTTTGCCTACAATACTTTTATTGGTTGGTCGAAAAAACGTAAAGAACTCGCGGCGGATTCTACCGCTGCGATGGAACTGCACCAGTTAGTTCACATTCATAAAGATATCTATATGAGTGGCATGTTTCTGCATTGTCTGAAACCAGAACTGGCAACCAGTTTTGCGATGGCATTGTCTAATGATTCAATTTCCGAGCAGTCGCTTCTGGACATTCTGAAGGTGCATCAGATTCATCCTCATGGTGTCCAAAGTCGATTAGAAGAAGCAGCATCAACGGAAAGCATGGCTTTTGATGTTGACACTGTGATTGATAATGTTTCATCTAAGATTGAACATTTGCTTGAATTGAAACTGTCAGAGCATTTCTCTCAGATAGATTTTTCTGCCAATGCCACACCGTCCGTCCCTGACTTCACTCATATTACTGAACATATGAGTTCTCAGTTGGCGCAGCATCAGCAATCATTAGTCGAGCATATTGCTGCTCATTCCAACACTCAGTTTGAAAGCAAGATAGACGCACAGGCGTTAAGCCAAGAAATTGTCAACTCGATGAGTGGCAAATTCGCAGAGAATGAAAAAGCGCTTCGTGACCTGATCACGTTAATGCCGAGTTCAAGCTCGAATGACATTGATACTTTGGCGCTGAGCCAAGATATAGCTTCTATCATTAGTAGTCAGTTAATTGAGCACCAAAAACAGTTGATGGGTGGTTCATTATCAAATTCCCAGCTAGCTTCTGTTGATCAAAAAGCACTCAGTCATGATATTGCGAAAGCAATTGGCGATAAACTCGATCACAGCCAGCAAATTGCAGAGCTTAAGAGCGTAGTGACTCAACAAAACACACTGATTAACCAGTTGATGCAACAGATTAAGCAGCAGGGCGGGGTAGTTGCAACATCGACCAATTTTGCTGAACCTCAAGAGTCTGTTGAGGAACGCTTAGAGAAAGTACAACGTCTGAAAAAGAAAGGTGTGTTTTAATATCACGCATCTTAAAATCACGTTAATACTAAAAAGCCAGCCTGTGAGTGCTGGCTTTTTGCTGTTATTACGAAACCAATTCAGAGGGTGATGATGGATGACAACAGAACGACGAGTACTGAATTACAGATAATTTAATAACGATAAGCTTAGTAACGAATATTTTCAGGAATAGTAAAGCTTGGCAGCTTGTTCGGCTTAGCTTGTTGACCTTTGCGCCATGCTTGTAATTGCTGAACGTATTTCAGTATTTGTGCCACGGCTAAATATAACTGGTTTGGAACCATCTGGTTGACTTGCGTTGTGTAGTAAATAGAACGCGTGATCTCGGGAACGACTAACACCTCAATTTCATGTTTGTCTGCCAAAGAACGAATGTAGAACGCAACTTCGTCTTTGCCTTTGGCGACGACAAACGGAGCTTCTGCTTTTTCGATATCGTATTTAAGCGCAACAGCATAGTGAGTCGGGTTCATTAATACCACGTCCGCAGTTGGTACCATTTTGTTGGCCGAATTGCGAGCGTATTGCATTTGAATTTGACGTCGGCGTCCTTTGACTTCTGGGCTACCTTCTTGCTGTTTATGCTCTTGCTTTAACTCTTCTTTGGACATCATCATCTGCTTGCTAAACGTCATTTTTTGATAAGGGACGTCGATCAAACCGAAAATAACGGCAACAGAAATTAGCATGATGACAAGCGTTACTAGGTTACCAAAAGCAATTTGTGTCACCGTCTGAAATGACGCTCTGACAAGACCACTAATAATCCCGACGTTGTTGTTAAGTGTGGTGTAAAGCAGGAACAAAATGATGGCGATTTTTACCACACTCTTGAAAAATTCAACGAAGGTCTGCTTTGAGAAAATACGCTTAATACCCGATAACGGATTTATTTTGGAAAACTTAGGGCTGATGGATTTAAAGTTAAAGTTAAAGCCGCCCAATACACTACTCGCAGCAACTGCCGTGAGGGTAACGAACAACATCATAGGTGCAAACAACTTTATTAGTATGAAAAGCGCTTGACCGAGTGTTTCAAGCATCAATTCACTATTAAAAATATTTGTAGCATCAAAGGTATAGGCGTTCTCGAACAGCAAAAATATGGAACGTTTCAGTTCCGCACCATACATATAGAAATAGCTCACACCGACTATCATACAAATCGCAGTCGTAAACTCTTTGGCTCGTGCAATTTGGCCTTCTGCGCGCGCTTTGGTGAGCTTCTGACTACTGGCTTGTTCGGTTTTATCCCCTTGGCTCATTTATAGACTCAACACATAGTTCATGTGGTCACGCATTTCGCTGACCAAGTCAAAGAAAATATCACCGACACCAAAGATAGAGAGCATTAAAGCAACCATACCCAGTAACATGGTCATCGGGAAACCTAATGTGAAAACGTTTAGCGAAGGCGCAATTTTGCCAAGAAAACCAAATGTTACGTTACTCAACATCATGGTAAGCATGGCTGGAATAGCGATAATCAGTGCTGACGAAAACATCCATCCGAACATACTCACGACATGTTTAATGCCTTCAAATGGGTATTCAGTATCAAATGGCCACTGACGAAAGCTATCAACAAATATATCGAGGATGATCAAATGAGCATCGAATGAGAGTAGTAACAGCATGGAAGTAATACTGAAAATACGTGCGGTTACCGGTACGCTAGCGCCGCTACTTGGATCGTTCATCACCGCCATAGCAAGACCCATTTGCATTGATACCGCTTGCCCACCAATGGTGAAAATGTTCATGAACAGTAACACGACCATGCCAAGAATAAAGCCAAAGCTAAATTGGTAGATGGCAAACACATAGGCTTGGATAGAAAACGGATTGAATGACGGAACGCTATCAATAATGCCGGCACACATAATCGAGAAGATCATGGGAAGCAGAATTCTTACCATGACAGGAATACGTGTGTCGCCAAAGAAAGGCACCACCAAAAAGAAGCCGGCAAAGCGCACGAATGGCCACCAGACAAAGCCAAGCCATTCAGTAATCTGAGTGAACGTGAGATTGTGCATACAGCGTGCGCTCTTTTATTGCGCCAGCGTAGGCACGGTAAAGAAAATGTATTCGAAAAACTCGGATACCTGCGTTAGCATCCAATGCCCAGTGAAAATGACGCTTAACAGCGTAATGATCAATTTAGGGAAGAAGCTGAGCGTTTGTTCGTTGATCTGAGTTACCGCCTGAAAAACAGCAACAATTAAGCCAACTAAAAGGCTAGGGACGATGATGACTGACACTAGGGATACAACGACCCAAAGCGCCCGTGCAACGATAGTTACAGACATTTCAGGAGTCATGGTTATCCACCTATCCAAAAACTTTGTGACAAGCTGCCAAGCAGCATTCCCCAGCCGTCAACAACGACAAATACAAGTAGTTTGAATGGCAGTGATACGATCAATGGAGACAGCATCATCATACCCATTGACATCAATACCGAAGCAACACAAAGGTCGATGATTAGAAATGGCAAAAACACCATAAAGCCAATCTGGAACGCAATTTTCAGTTCACTCAGTACGTAAGCAGGTAACAGCACTAAAAACGGAATGTCTTCGGGCTTATCTGCTAAAGGTTCGTTTGCTATTTTGGTGACTTGTTCAAGAGTCTGAGTTTGTGTTTGCGCCAACATATATTCACGCAAAGGAACGCTGCCTCTTTGTAGAGCATCGACTAAGGTGATTTCATTATTGGCATAAGGTTGGTAGGCATTGTCGTAAATGTCTGTCCAAACCGGACGCATAATCAGAATACTAAAGATCAAAGCAAGGCCAACCAGTACTTGGTTTGGTGGCGACTGCTGCAAACCGAGCGCTTGTCTTAAAATACCCAATACAATGATGATGCGAGTAAAGCAGGTACACATGATGATAAACGCTGGAATAAAGCTCAGCATCGTCATCAAAATGAGGATTTGCAGTTTTACCGAGTATTCACTGGAGCCTGAAGCATCATTGATGGTGAACAGGCTCAGCTCTGGCTCTGCTGCTGCTATGCTAGGCAACAATAAAAAAAGGATGACTGTTAGCCATCCTAAAAGCTTTTTATTCATGGCTTCCACTATCGACTAGAGACAAAACTTGAACACCGTATTTGCCATCCTTAGTGATAATGCTTCCTGTACCAAATAAAACACCGTTGATCTTGATATCAACTGGCTCGCCTTCATGCTTATCCAGCATGACAACAGAAGAGGGTTCAATTGCCATCACTTCTTTTAAGGGAAGGCTGCGTCTTGAGACTTCTACTGTCACTTCAACAGGAATGTCGCGAATCATACCAATGTTTGACTTGCTTGTTGGTGCATCTAACGTGTTAGGTGCTTTATTCGATGTTAACGCTGAATCTTGTGCATCAAAATCCAGGTCATCATTTAGCAGGTCAAGATCATCTAGTTGGTCTAAATCACTCATACTTCACTCCAAATTGAGCATGTTCATCAATGACAAGTTGACCTTTAAATAGAGTGTTGCCACTTACTTTCACGTCAATTTGTTCAGGTTTTTGCAAATCGATAACGTCCCCAACAGAGATGGTATCAAGCGCATCAATAGATAATTCTGTTCTCATCAATATTGCGCTGATATCAACAGGCACTTGGTTCAATGTTGTGACGACATCTTTCTGTACAAATGGTCTGTATTTGCGTAAGCCATTTGAAAAATATTTCAACGACTCTTCACTGAAGGTAATAAACATATCTTCATTTATATTACCGACAATAAGTTCGCAATTAACACCAATGTCGGTATGTTTTATCTTTTCACATTGAATTGTTTTTATTTTCTCGCTAGGAAATAAACATTTAATTATTTTACTTACAAAGCGTTCAAAAAACTTGCTGTGTGATACTGTAATTGAATTAGTGCTCACATTACCATCTGAACTACTTGTAGGAATATTCAGATGTTTGCAAAATAGTTTATCCAATGCATTGATGGATAAAGAAAAAGAAATAATACCGATATTACTTATATCGAGGCATATTTCATGTAAGTTTTCTTCAGAAGAGCCTTCCTCTCGTGGCTCAACTTCGACGGATACACCATTAAAGGTACCACGTAGCTGACGTTTAATTACGTTCGCATGTTCTTGAAGAAACTCAATAATCCTTTTTTTTATGGCAATTTTCGGATTGCCAATATCGGTTATTGCGATATGTTGCATGAAAATACTCCAAAGAACTAAACCGAATTATAGGGTTCGGTAATAGGCGGGCGATTATACATAAGCAAAATATTACTTCAAATGAAAAACAGCCCATTATTCTTAATATATTGCTATGTAAGGATTGTTAGGAAGAACTACGAATGAGTTTGGGATTATTCCTACATTCGAATTGATTTCATTTATTTATAATGTAGATCATTAATGTCGGTTTTTTTATTTTCAGGTTATGAATGTATTACATAAATAACCATGAATGCATTATTAGGATTTTATTGTAACGCCATGATTAGTTTAGACGATGCTTTAGGGATACACCCTACAATGCTGCAATTTCGAACAGAACGTACTTCGGTACTTGCTTCGAATATTGCGAACGTAGATACGCCTAATTACAAAGCAAAGGACGTTACGTTTAATGCAGTAATGTCTGAAATTGGCGGCGTATCATCTACCCGTATTCAAACCGATACGATGTACAGAATACCCGTGCAACGTTCTCGCGACGGAAACACAGTAGAGCTTCAATCTGAACAAGCTCGATTTGCTCAAAACAGCATGGAATACCATCAGAGTTTGCAGTTTCTAAAGTCGAAAGTATCAGGCTTAAAACGAGCGATTGAAGGCCAATAAGGTTCTGAAACAGAACTATAAGTAATTTATTAAGGGGCACCATGTCTTTTAACGGCATTTACGAAACATCCGGTTCAGCTATGACGGCTCAAACCATCCGTTTGAATACAATTTCTAGCAACTTGGCGAACGCTGATTCAGTCGCTAGTAACCCAAACGATGTGTACAAGCCATTAAAGCCTGTTTTTTCTGCGGCGTTTAACTCGCTGTCTGCAGCACAAAAAGATCAAGGTCTGGTACCTGTAAAAATTGCAGATGTGGTTGAGTTGGATGGTCTGGCACAAACTCGCTATGAGCCAAATAACCCTTTGGCCAATGATCAAGGATACGTTTACCACACAGGAATAAACGTGGTGAATGAAATGGCAGACATGATGTCCTCAACACGCAGTTTTGAAGCGAACGTTGAAGTGCTTAACAACGTGAAATCAATGCAACAGTCTTTGATGCGTATTTGGGAGGTGTAATCGATGGCAACTGTAGTAGCTGGTGCAGACACTAGCGTCACCGTTCAATCGGCCACAACTTCCGTTTCAGCCGTTGCAACCAATCAAAACAGCGCTGATGCATTGTATAACCAATTTATAACCTTGATGGTGGCACAGGTACAGAACCAGGATCCGTTGAATCCTGCTGACGGTACGGAATACGTATCTCAGCTAGCCACTTTTGCTCAAGTGCAAAGTACAGAGAACATGGTGACGATTCTCAACAACAACGCCATCATGATGGACAACTTACAAGTACTAACGACCGCAGATTTGGTGGGTCAAACGGTGTCTGTACGCACCGATACATTACAAGCGGATGGCAGCACTGTTTACGAAGGCTCTATTGAGCTGACATCGCCATCTAACACGGTAACGCTTCAACTGACTGACGAACAAGGCAACGTAACGAATATTGCTTTAGGCAGTCACCCTTCTGGCAACGTTGATTTCTCAATTGATACGTCTGAATTAGGACTCGATGGCAAGTTCAGCATGAATGTCTTGCTCGATGAAGGCCAAACTTACACACCCAATATTACGCTAAACGGAACTGTTGAAATGGTCTCTATCCCATCTACGGGTGGTGCTAGTGTCTTGACTATCAACGGAATTGGCGACATTCCATTTTACGAAATTGCCTCATTTGGGCAAAAAAGTAACAACAGTTAATTAAGAGAGTATTTTATGAGTTTTAATATTGCCCTAAGCGGTTTAAATGCCTCTAACCAAGAGCTAAATACAATTTCAAACAACATCGCTAACTCATCAACCACGGGCTTTAAAGAGTCTCGTACAGAGTTTGGCTCTGTGTATAACGGTGGCCAAGCGGGTGGTGTGCAAGTGAATGGCATTAGCCAGAACTTTGATTCACTGGGTTCGATCGCAGGTACTGGTCGTTCTCTGGATATGGCGTTAACGGGCGGCGGTTTCTTCGTCATTCAAGAAGGTAACGGTCAAATGAGCTACAGCCGTAATGGCGCATTCTCAATGGATGCGAACGGCTACATTGTTTCCAATACTGGCGGCAACCTGCAAGGGTACCAAGTCGATGGAAACAATAACTTGCTTGAAGGTTCAGTGGGTAACCTCAAAATCGACAGTGCTTCACTACCAGCAAAAGCAACGGATAGCATGACCTTCACGTCAAACCTAGATTCACGTTCAGACATCGTCGATACGGCCACTTATCCATTTGATCCATCAGATGTGAACTCTTACACCAACTCGTACACGACGCCAGTTTATGACTCATTGGGTAACGAACACACACTGACGCAGTATTTTGTAAAAACGGCTGACAATGAATGGGCGATTCATTCTGTTGTTGATGGTGATACCGCGAATGTCATTACTGAATCACCAGTAACTTTTGACACTACAGGTAAGCTGACTTCAAATCCTTCATACACTGTGACGGCAAACGCAGCAGGTGCAAACCCATTGGATGTCACGATTGATATTTCATCACTCAGCCAGTACGGCAGTGACTTTGTGGTTTCTCAAAACAGCGCTAATGGTTACACAGCGGGTGACTTTGCGGATATCCGTATCGAATCAAACGGTATGGTTTATGCAACGTACAGTAATGGTCAGTCTCTACTTCAAGGTCAGTTAGTTCTTGCTAACTTCACTGCGCCACAAGAGTTACTACAAACATCAAACACGTCTTGGACGCAAACATTCGCATCGGGCAACCCTGTGTACGGAGTGCCGGGAACGGGTCAGTTTGGTGAACTTGCATCAGGCGCTCTTGAGAGTTCAAACGTTGATTTAACATCAGAGCTAGTCAGCCTGATGACAGCGCAACGTAACTACCAAGCGAACACCAAAACGATTTCTACATCAGACCAACTGATGCAGTCGCTATTTAACGCGGTTTAATTATGAATCCAATTCTGTTCACCGCAGCGAAAGGCGCAGAGCGCGTGATGTTGGCTCAAGAAGTTCGAGCCAACAACCTTGCTCAGGTTAATACCGTCGGCTTTAAAGCGATCATGGAGCACTCCTCACCAATGAAGATCAATGGTTCGGGTTTTGAGTCTTCGACAACAACACGCACTAATTCGGCTTCTAACAACTTTGCTCATGGTACGGAAATTCGTACTGACCGCCCTCTGGACGTACAAATTAACGGTACGGGCTTTTTTGCTTTGGAAGGCAAACAAGGTGAGCCAGAAGAGCTGTATACCCGTGCGGGTAATTTCAATCTCACACCAGAAGGTAACTTAATGGTGGGTGATCGTCAGGTGCTAAGTGATGGTGGTCCAATTGTTGTTCCTGAATACCAAGCGATTAACGTCTCTAAAGATGGTGTTCTGAGCATTACTCCTCCGGGAGGCGGCGCGGAAATGGAAATCGCGACCTTGAAACTGGTTAACCCAGATTACTTCGATATGACGTTGGATAAATCAGGTCTGTTCGTTGCGAAAGATGGCAACACCTTGATGGCTGATCCAGATGTCTCTGTTCGTTCTGGTTATCTGGAATCGAGCAACGTTTCAAGTTTGGAAGAGTTGGTCAGCATGATGTCACTTTCTCGTCAGTACGAAATGCAAGTAAAGGCGATGGCAACCGCATCAGAGATAGACAAGCTTGGCAACCAGTTGCTGAAAGCGTAATAAGAATTTAATAGGTAAGTTATGCATAGCGCATTAATGATTTCAAAAACAGGTATGGCGGCTCAAGACTCAAAAATGACCGCGATTTCGAACAACCTGGCGAACGTAAACACAGTCGGTTTTAAGCGTGACCGAGTGGTGTTCGAAGACTTGTTCTACGCAGTAGAAAAGCAAGCCGGTACAGGCACCGATGACCTTAATGTTCACCCGACGGGTATTCAGTTAGGTAATGGTGTGCGTGTCGCTGGCACTGAAAAAGTATTTACTCAAGGCAACATCAACAACACATCCCAGCAGTATGACTTAGCGATCATGGGTGATGGTTTTTTCCAGATCGAAGGTCCTGACGGCGAAATGCTTTATACGCGTAACGGTCAGTTTCACGTTAACTCAGACGGTTCAATGGTGAACACGCAAGGTTATTTACTGCAACCAGAAATTACCGTTCCTGACAATGCGATATTGGTCTCTATTGCAGAAGATGGCACCGTATCTGCAACCATTCCCGGTGAAACAGAACCACAAGATCTCGGTGAAATTACACTGGTTAAGTTTATGAACCCACAAGGTTTAACGGCGCTTGGCGGTAACTTGTTAGGGGAAACTGAAGCTTCAGGCGAAGCGATGGAATTGGCGGCTGGCACTGAAGGCGCGGGCTTCATCAAGCAAGGCGCTTTAGAAACCTCCAACGTGCAAGTGGTTGAAGAGATGGTGGATATGATCTCAACGCAACGTGCATACGAAATGAGCGCAAAAATGGTCAGTGCGGCGGACAACATGTTGCAGTACCTAGCAAACCATACCTAAGCGAATGGCTAGTTTTATGTGTTTAACAAACCTTGTAAGTATCGCTAAGCGTTCAGCTGTCATTGCGTCAATTCTGATATTGGCCGGTTGTGCTGGACGTGGGCAGGAATTTGTACCGCCGAAACCGGATGATGAAGCGTATGCGCCGCCTGAACTCAACTACGAAGTTGAACGAGTGAGTAAAGGTAGCCTTTACGCTGGTAATGCTTCAATGACTCTGTTTCAAGACCGCCGAGCTTATCGCGTGGGTGACATTCTGACTGTGGTATTGGATGAGAAAACCGAGTCGGACAAAAGTGCAACTACCAAATATGGCAAAAGCTCTGGCGCTTCACTTAATGTGCCGACTGTCGGAGGCAGAACTTACGATCGTTTCTCTGCAAGTATTGATGGAAACCGTGATTTCAGCGGCAGCGCAGCATCGAAGCAGGGTAACAGTCTGAGCGGTTCTATCACCGTTACGGTATACCAAGTTTTGCCAAATGGTGTGCTCCGCGTGCGTGGTGAAAAGTGGCTCAAGCTAAATCAAGGTGATGAGTTCATCCGTTTGTCTGGGAACGTACGTGCAAGTGATATTGGCGCGAGTAACACCTTGTCTTCACAGCGCATTGCGGATGCCAGAATCACTTATTCCGGCAGAGGTACATTTGCCGATACGAACACAGCAGGTTGGTTAACACAGTTCTTCAATTCTCCGTGGGTACCGTTTTAATGAAACAAAGACTTAATTTCAAACACTGCATTTTGGCAGTGTTTGGCTGTTTGTTTTTCGGTAGTGCAAGCGCAGTACCGATTAGCCATATCACGGATGTATACGGTGACCGAACTAACCAATTGATTGGTTACGGTGTGGTTGTGGGTTTGGATGGCACTGGTGATAAGTCACAGGTGAAATTCACCCAGCAATCTATTGTAAACATGGTTCAACAGTTCGGCGTTCAGTTAGAAGACGGATCAAAGCCAAAAACAAAAAACGTTGCTGCTGTTAGCGTTACAGCAGTAGTGAGTTCTCACAAAGGTCCAGGTCAAACTCTGGATGTGACGGTAGCTTCGATTGGTGATGCAAAAAGCCTTCAAGGCGGAACGCTGTTAATGACTGAGCTAAAAGGTGTCGACGGAAACGTCTATGCAGTCGCTCAGGGGCATTTGATCGTGGGCGGTTACAAAGTTACCGCAAACGATGGTTCTAGTGTGACGAACAACACTCCCACTGCGGCACGTATTCCAAATGGTGCGACATTGGAGCGTTCAGCCATTGGCGCTGAAGACGAAGACCCGACACTGCATCTTCAACTTAAGAAGCCGCATTATCAAACGGCATTAAACATTTCTAAAGTAATCAACAAAACCTTTGGTCGTGGTGTAGCAAAAGCGGTGAACAAAGGTTTGGTGGAAGTGGCGGCTCCAACTGACAGCGAAGACCGCATCATGTTTTTATCCATGATTGAACAGTTAGACGTAAACGAAGGTGAGTCGCTACCGAAAATCGTCTTTAACTCACGCACAGGCACAGTGGTCATCAGCAAAGGTGTCACGGTAAGTGAAGCGATTGTTTCACAAGGTGGCCTAACGGTTTCAATCCGTGAAGACCAACTGGTATCGCAACCTAATTCAGCGGGCAGTTTTAATGCTCCTGGTCAAACAACCGTAGTCAATGATTCAAATATCTCGATTAGCGAAGTGGATAACGGCGCTATGGTTTGGCCTGAAGGTACACAACTACAAGAAATTGTCGATGCGGTAAACAGAATTGGGGCTTCACCAATGGTGTTGATGCAAATACTTCAGGCGCTGGATGAAGTGGGCGCGATTAACGGCGAGCTGGTGGTGATTTAATGACAAATCCAATTACGGCAATAGAAAGTGCCAAGGCGGGGAATGCCGTTGGCAATGTCGAAAACATCAGTGTTAATCCAAACCAAGTGTCAGGTATTGCTGATTATGCTGAGCTGAATTCCGTTCCTATGGTTCAGCCATTTTCAAGTCCGTCGAGTCATGGTACTCGTACTGCACAACAGGTAATGACGTCATCTTTAAATCAGAATATGGCGTCGATTTATGACGAAGCAATGGTGTCAGCAGGTGACTTATCGTCACTGAATTTTGATGACAACACTGCGCTTCAGTTTGACCCGACATCGCTCAATTCGTTGAAGTATCACGATGATGAAGATGCCGCATTGCGCGAAGTCTCGAAGCAGTTTGAAGCGATTTTCGTACAGGAAATGCTTAAGCGGATGAGAACGGCAACTGAAGCTTTGGGTGACGAAGAAAACCCATTATCAAATAACTCAAACGGAATGTTTCAAGACCTATTAGATAATCAATTGGCGATTTCCGTGACTAAGAAAAGCTCATTTGGACTTGCAGAGTTGTTGTATCAACAACTGTCTGGCCAAACCGTAGGGAGTGTATAACACATGAGTATGTATAACATTGGCTTATCAGGTTTAATGGCGAACCAAGTCGCCATGAACGTGACAGCGCAAAATACGGCAAATATGACGGTAACCGGCTACACGCGCAAAGTTGTCGAACAAGCCACAGTCGTCTACGGAGGCGCAGGTAATTACGGTGCAGGTGATGGTGTAACGGTAGCAAGTATCCGTCGAGTTTCTGATCAAGCGGCTATCGAACGTTTACGCACTGCGGGTCAGGAAATGCAATACAACCAGACTTATATGGTTGGCATGCAAGGTATTGAGAACGTTCTGGGTATGGAAGGTTTGAATATCAGCACTGGTTTTGATGAGTTTTTCGCAGCACTGGATGAAGCCACCTTGAGCCCAGAATCACTGGTTTACCGTAACCAAATTCTCGCAACGGCTGGCAGTTTAGCGTCTCGTTTCAACGGCACCATGGGGCAAATTGAAAACGAACTTAGCACTTTGATGCGAACTCAAAATCAAACCATCGAAAGCTTAAACAGCCAGTTGGATAACATTGCCAAACTGAATGAGCAGATTCGTAAAGCGTCAGGTTCAGGACAGGATATTGCGAGCCTGCAAGACGCATTGGATCTGCAGTTAAATGAGATTTCTAAATCGATTGGCGTGAATGTCCTGACCAAAGAAGACGGTACAGTAGAGCTATCCACCAAATCTGGTCAGCCGTTGCTCTCTGGTCAGAGTGTTGCTCAAATTAGTGTCAATGAAGCAATGGGCGGCGCTTACAATACCGACCTTGTTTTAACCTTTAATGGTCAGTCTGTTGCTCTTAACGATCCGAAAGGCGGTGAGTTGGGCGCAATTGCCGATCTGAAAAATGATCAGTACTTCCCGATTATGGAAGATATCAACAACATCGCAGCAGGGTTTGCTGATGCGGTGAACTCCATTCTCACATCTGCGGGTGCCACTGATCTTAACGGTAACGCGGGACAAGCATTGTTTACTTATGACCCAGATAACCCTGCGAGTTCTTTAAACCTGACCGGTATTACAGCGGAAGAGTTAGCATTGTCTGGAACCGGTAGTATTGGTGATGGCTCTTTTGCTACAGCACTTGCGGATTTGGCGAATCAACCAATTTCTATCGGCGGCTCAAATATCAACGTATATGACGCTTACGCAAAAATTAATGGTTATGTCGGTGTCGCCACTCAGCAAGCTCAAAACAACTTTAGCACTGCGTCTATCAGTATCAGTGAAGCGCAAACTGCTCGCGACAGCATCAGTGCGGTAAGTTCAGACGAAGAAGCGGCGAACCTGATGATGTATATGAATGCGTATCAGGCCAACATGAAGGTTATCTCTACTGCTAGCCAGATGTTCGACACCGTCCTCAACTCATTCTAATCGGAGACTATTATGCGAGTCACAGATTCACAATTTACCACTATGATGACGCGATCGATGATGAACTCAAACGTTGAAATCAACCGTGTCGCAGAGCAAATCGCTACAGGTAACAAAATTAACAGTTTGTCAGATGACCCAAGTGGTTCGATGAAACTGTTAAGTCTGGATAAAACCATTTCCAGCTCAGAGCAATATTCAAGCAATATTTCCAATGTGCAGTCAAAGTACAGCGAATATGAAACGTATCTGATGTCGGTCAATGAACTGGCTCTAGACGTGCATGACCTGTTGTTGCAGGCGAATAACGCCACAGTAGGTGAAGAATCAAGTGGCGGTATCATCGCAGAGCTTGAGTCGTTGAGACAGCAAGCTTTAGACACCTTTAACAAGAAGTCAGATGGTATCTACATTTTCTCTGGTACTGACGTGTATTCAGAAGCGATTATTGTCGATGATTCAACGGACCCTGTGAGCTATTCATTTGGTGGCAACGCAGATCACCGCAACACCAAAATCAGTGAAGATGGTTCAATGAACAGCAACTTTACTGTTCAAGAAACGCTTCAAGGTAGCTTGGATTTCTTTACAACATTAGACGCTGCAATTGCCGAATTGAAAAATCCAACAGCGGATAAGAATGCCATTCTGGGCGCTGCGATAGACAGTACTGATGCCACTCAAAAAAGCGTTTTAAATACCGTGACTATTCTGGGTGCAAACTATAACTCTCTTGACCGAATGGCCGTTAATAATGCAGATGCTGCTCTGTACGCGGAAACGGTAAAGACAGATATCAATGCATTAGATTATGCAGAAGCATCGGTTCGTTTGACTGCAAGTATGAACACATTACAGGCATCGCAGTCGGTGTTTGCCAAAGTAATGACCAGTTCATCATTGTTTGACTTGATGTGATTTTGTATGAAATACCAAGCCTTAATAACGGCAGCGCTTTCAAGCGCTGCTTTTGTCTCTAATGCTGCTGACTACGTTGTACCTTTTGATGAGGTGCAATGGAAAGCGGTGAATGATGGTGACACCTGTTACCTCTCAGTAGAAGACTCTCACTCAGGCATCAACGCCAAGTTTGATGTGGTTGCGGGTAAGCCTATTTCACTCGTGATTTCCGGACGTAGTGTTGGCTCATTTAACGACAGTATGGTGATTGAAACCGAGCCACCAGTTTGGGGGAGCGCTCTGTATGAATCGACCATGGTGAATGAGTTCATCCGCAAGAAAAAATCGGCAGAAGTCACTCAAGGGGCAGACTTTGTCTATCGTGACGTAATGAGCGGTGCTTGGTTAACGGTACGTGATGATTTTCATAGCGTCACTTTCCCAACGGCTAACATGCACAGCGCAACTGAAACCTTTCAAAGCTGCACAACAGCATTGCCGCCAGTCAGTTATCAAGAGGCGCGTAAGACGGTATTTAACTTCAAATCTGGTGCACTAGCGTTGACGGAAGCACAACGTGAACAATTGTCTGAAATCAGTGAACTGGTGCTGTTCGATAAGCGCATTAAGAAGGTCATGATCAGCGGTCACTCGGATAGCCACGGAGATACGGTGGTGAACTTGAGTGTTTCAAGAAGACGTGCTGATGATGTGGCTTATTGGATGATGTTGGCTGGGGTTCCAAAAGAGAAAATGGAACTGAGAGGGCATGGCTCTCGCTACCCAATTGCCACCAATAACACAGCAGAAGGGCGAGATAAAAACCGCCGAGTTGAAGTTGAACTGGTTAGAAAATAGAAAAAATGTACGCTTTTCAAACAGAAAGGTGTAAGGAGAAAAGTTTTGGAAATGACTGCTATTACTGGGGTTGAACAATCAATGATCAATCGCTTGAATGAAAACCAAGCGATTACTCAGAACCCATTAACTAAACTTGTCGAAATATCTGATAGTCGCGTAGGAATGTCCTCAAGCCTCGGCTTTGGCAGCACATTAAAAGGAATTTTTGATACTGTTGACGCTCGCCAAAAGACTGCTGAAGCAAAGATTTCTGCAGTTGAACTGGGTCAAAGTGATGATCTTATTGGCGCGACAGTGGCTGCGCAGAAAGCGCAGCTTTCTTTTTCAGCATTAATGCAAGTTCGAAACAAGATGGTTACGAATTTCAATGACATCATCAAGATGTCTGTTTAGTGACGATAGGCGTTATATATGGCAAATGAGAAAGGGGTTACGATCGTAGCTTCTAATGCATCCGACAAATTACAATCTGCCGTGGAGAGAGTAAAGTCGTTCTGGAGCAGCTCGCAACGTAATGTTGTCATAATCACAATATTTTCAATGATCTCAGCTGCGATCATTGTCGTCATGTTATGGGCGTCTGCGGAAGAGTTCCGCCCGCTTTACAGTACTTCTTCAAACTATGACTCTAGTCAGGTACTGCAACTTTTAGATCAATCTGGGCTCAAGTATGAGCTAAACAGCGACAGCGGCCAAATCATGGTGCCAAGCAATGAGGTCGCAAAAACAAGGATGATTCTGGCTGCAAAAGGTCTAAAGCAGCAATTGCCAAGTGGCTTTGATACGTTAGCAAGTACAGATTCATTGGGCGAAAGCCAATTTATGGAAACCGCTCGCTATCGCCATGCTTTAGAAGGTGAGTTAGCGAGAAGTATTGTGACTATGGAATCTATCGCGGTTGCACGTGTGCATCTGGCAATTCCTAAAGCATCACTGTTTAAACGTAAAGACCAAGAACAAGCTCGCGCTTCTGTGATGGTTCAGCTTATTGAAGGTATGGATCTTAAACCTGGTCAGGTCGATTCTATCGTTAACTTGGTTTCAGGTGCTGTGATTGGTCTGAAGGCTGAAAACGTACGTGTAGTTGACCAATACGGTCGTCTGTTATCAAAAGATACTTCACTCGATGACTTAGCGATATCGACCAATCGCCAAACAGATTACCGCCGTAACATTGAAAAGCACTTGGTGTCACAAGCATCAGACATGCTTACGCCTATCTTGGGTGCTTCGAATTTTCGTGTTCAGGTGTCTGCAAAGGTTGATTTCTCGAAACGTCAGGAAACAGAAGAAACCTACGGCACACCCGTTGTTCGAGCTGAAACATTAATGAGCGATGAGAATAACGGCAGCTTAGCTTTAGGTATTCCGGGAGCACTAAGCAATACACCTCCTGTCACTGACCAAGATACGCAAAATCAGGAAGGACAGACGAACAAAGCCAAAGCCAGCCGCAATGAATCAAAGCGTGAATACGCCGTGAGCGGTAAAGTTACCCATGTTCAGCATCAGCAAGGTATTGTCGAAAAGCTAACGATTTCAGTGATCGTCAATGAGAGCATGGCTGGTGAAGCCGGTTGGTCTGATGCAACATTAGAACGAATGCAAAACGTCGTTCGTAGTGCCGTGGGGTATGAAGAAGAACGTGGCGATGATATCTATGTCACTAGCTTCCCATTTGTTGCCTCAAATATGCCAGATGCAGAACAAATGGCTTGGTACAAAGACCAAGATATTCTGCAGCCAATCAAGTATCTGCTTGGTGCGCTGGTTGCCGCACTGCTAATAGTACTGGTGCTTCGTCCTCTGGCTCAGTACCTAACTAAAACAGACGGTTCTGATCTTGAAGAACTACCCGAGGGGCTGGAAGTCGGTTCTACCGGTGAAATGGCTGCTCTAAGCTCTAACAGTGCGACTGCGGTTGCTGGATTAGAAAATAAATTGGATTCACTTGCACTAGACGCTGCAGGTATTAAAGCCATGGATGACAACTTACCAGAGTCAGACAGCCCGTTAGAAGTTCAGATTCAACATCTGAAGATGATCGCTCAAAACGATCCGAAACGAGTCACTGAAATTCTGAGAACGTGGATGCATGCATGAGTGAACAAATAGAAAATCCAAGTAATGCCCATCAAACGGTTGAAGGTGTAGCGCTACTCATCTTGACTATGGGCGAAGATATCAGCTCTGAAGTGTTGAAAGGTTTCTCACACGACGAGATCAAGCGTTTGGCTCATTCGATGAGCAAAATGAAAGATATTAAAGCCAATGATGCATTGCGTTCTATTGTCGGTTTCTTTGAAGACTTTCGTTCGCACTCCGGCATTATTGGTGGTACTCGTCAGTATCTAACCAATGTTCTCGATAAGACGTTGAATGGCAACTTGGCGAAAGACCTAGTCTCGGAAATCTACGGTGATGAAATACGCACTCACGCTGAGCAATTAGCGTGGATTCCCGCTGATATCTTAGTGGAAGATTTACGTCATGAGCACATTACGATGCAGGCACTGCTGATTGCTCACTTACCTTTGGATTATGCGTCTAAGGTGCTAGAGCAATACACAGTAGAAGAGTGCAATGAGCTTATTTATCAGATTTCTCAAACTCAGGTTCTGACATCCGGGATCACAGAGACGTTGAAAGACCTGATTGCCCGTTGTAAAGAAAATTACAACGATGGCGCGCCTCAAACTATCAAAGGTACCAAAGTGGTGGCAGACATTATCAACCGTCTACAGGGTGATAAGGCAGCAATCTTTGAATACCTTACACAGCGTAATGAGAAGATGGCTGAAGAGATTCAGGAAGCGATGTTCGACTTCTACTCTCTGTTTACTCAAAGCCAAGAAACTATTGATGCCATTAACAATGAAGTGACCATTGAACAATGGGCATTTGCAATGAAAGGTATGCCTGAAGAAAATCGTGCTTATATCTTCAACACCATGCCGAATCGTTTGGCAACTCAGCTAAAAGAAAATATTCAACGTATCGGAGCGGTACCTGTTAGCCAAGTGGAAGGAGCCCGTAAGGAAATTCTGGACATCGTACGTCGTCTGCAAAGCGAAGGTGTGATTCAGCTCAGCATTTCTAACGAAGTTCGTTTGTCATAAGGTTAGGTTTCAGTGCGCTCACAGACGATATCTAACTCTAATTCTACCTCTCCTCTACGCGGGCAAACCACTGCAAACGTAGGGGCAGGGCGTTTATCGAAAACAGAAAAAGCCAGTTCAGTTAACAAAACCTCTTCGGCAAATATGCTCTCTCAGCATGCTTTGAGTCGTTTGAAAGAGCGCCCAAGGTTAATTGCAGAGTTAGCGGATACTCACCGTTCTGTGAATGGTTTGATGTTGGCTGTTGAACAACTGAAGAGAATTGCCCGCTCAGCGGTAGAAATTAAGCGATTGGTTTCTATGGGCGCGGAGACTGCTGTTGACCTGAACAGTGTTGATATTCACAAGCGCGAAATTATGAACGCGGTGAATAGCCAGCATTTTGGGCGACACATCATTGATTCGTCTTTTGCTCCGGTTACGACCAACATTGCAGAGATTGATTTTTATGTCCCAGGGCTAGATTTGGTGCGCGAACGTCTAACCAACGAACTGGTTACGCTCTACATCAATAATAAAATGATTCCTTTGGCATTCGATCGTGTTGAGTCTGACCAAGGTCTTTTTGAACAATTCTCGGTCATGTTTTCCTTAGGTCAAATGCGATTACGTCGTGATGACGAGAATGGTTTGATTATCGCTATGCCGGATCATATGTGGCGTAAATGGGATCTTAAAATTTTTATTTCCGGTCAGGGTGGTCGTTACCCAGAAGGTAATCCGATTACGGTCAGCGCACTGACGCGTTATCCAACCGTGGAAATGATCACTATGCTTGATATCAGAGCTAACGATGCCTTGGAGGCAATTGAGCGTGTTATCGCTCGCGTAAATGAAATGCACAGCCATGCAGTGGAAATCCTTAACTCACAAAGTCATCTTGCGGATAAACTCATTGGCTACTGTCATAAAGCTTCGGATGATCTTGGGCAAAACATAAAAGCATTGTTTGCAACGAATGGTACTTCCGCATTAAAGGCCATTCAAAAGCACTATGTCGGGCCAAACAGAGAAAATGTCGTTTCTTTAATAAAAAAGTGAAATAAAACTTAAAACATTGCCGTAATGTATTATTGAAGAGAATACAGATAGGTAGGAGCCAACCATGAAAATTGAAAATAGTAGCGCGTTATACAGTGTTCAAGACGTACAGAACGTTTCTCGTTCTGCTGACCTGAATAAAGCTGAAATGGTTGCTCCGGCTAAACAGCAAGTAGACATCAATATGCACGAACAAAATATCATTGCGGAAGGTAGTGCATCATTAAAGGCAATGGATGACGTTGATTTGGCTCGAGTGGCTGACATCAAATCACAGATTGCCGATGGTAGCATAAAATTTGATATGGGAGAGTTAGCTCAGGTGTTAGCTAACTTACGATAATGGATAAAAAAGAACTGCTAAAGTTATACTTTCAAGCAACCGTTGAAAGCGCGAAAATCGCTAAAACATTATCTGCTACGCTGGATGATATCCGTCAATTCAGTCTGAAATTCGATCACGAGAAGGTGAGCGAATATAACCAGAAAGCGACGGATTTTAGTGAGTCCCTGCGTAAGTTGCACTTTGAACGTAAAGAACTGGCAGGCAAATTAGGTTGTAATCACAACCGCTATGCCACTGAACTTGTTCATAGAATGAGTGGCAAAGCTCAAGAGACAATTAAAAAAGCAACGGATGAACTTCACGAGCTGGTTTTAGAGTGTCAAAACAAAACTGAGTTACATACTCGATTAGTGATACAGCAGCAGCAAGTTATTCAAGATGCGGTTGAATCTCTGCGAGTCGAGGTGAATGCGTAACTCACTAGTCCCCCTATCTCTTTTGTTTGCCTGTGCTCCCGCATGGGCAGACTCTGCACAACTCCAAATAGAATCTTATCTGTCTCAAAGAATCGAAGCTGCCGTTACTGGGCAGTTTCCTGCTTTGCAAAACCTGCAAATTAATTTCCGTATCGCCAGCGCTGTGAAAAATCTTCCTGCTTGTGAACAACCTTTGTTTTCAGATAAAGCAATGGGAAGCTACCTAGGTTCAGAAACCTGGTGGGTAGAGTGTGGTAACAACTGGCGAATCAAAGCGGTGACAAACGTCAGCGTAGATACCAAGGTCGTGAGTACTAAAGGCCCGTTACGCAAAGGACATAGAATTGAAGCCAGCGATGTAAAACTGGATGTGGAGACGCTAAGTCTCAAAGGTACCGTTTATCAGCACATTGAAGATGTGGTGGGAACGAAACTTAGACGTTCAGTAAAGGCGAATCAGGTTCTCACTCGTCGCTATGTGGAATTAGAGTACGCGGCGACCAAAGGTCATCATGTCATTATTTCATTCCATTCAAATAGCTTTTCATTGGAGATGGAAGGTATAGCTTTGGAAGATGGTATGGTTGGTGACCGAATTCGCGTTATGAATTCAGAGTCCGGCAGAGAGCTGAGCGTTACCGTCACTGGCGAAAACAAAGTGGAACAAAATTAGTCTGCATTTTTATTTGGATAAAAAAAAGCTTCTCATTTGAGAAGCTTTTTGTGTATTAGTGTTCATCACCTAGTCGATTTGTCCCAGAGGATTGATTTGATATTCGTTAGGAATTTCATTAAACGACAGAATAATCAACCCCTTGGCAAATGCGCGAGCCAGTTTGCTGACAATTGGGCGGGCCATTGGTGTCACTAACAATACCGGAGTCATACCTTGTGCCTGCATCGTTTGCACAATGGAAGGCATACGGTTCTGGAACTTCTGCAGCAGTTCAGGAGCCAACGGTACGCCATCGAGCGGTGTGTTTGGGTCGTTTTGCTGAGCCAGCGTAATCCCTGCTTTGATGTCCTGTTCAACTTGTCCGCCCAACGTAAACACATTCAACGACTTAGAATACGGTGACACCAAGTTCAAAATCGTACGCTTTAGCGCAACACGAATGTTCGATGAAAGCAGGATAGGATCTTTAATCTTGTCGCCACTTTCTATCAGGGTGTTGGCAATAGTACGGATGTTGATAATCGGCACTTGTTCAGCAAGTAACTGACGAATCACCATCATTTGCAAGTTAGGTGTGAGCGTTGTTGATAAACTCTCTGCCAGCTCTGGGTGCTCGTAAGCGAGGCGTTTGTTCAACGCTTTCACGTCGTCATAGTTAAATATTCCATCCAGATGTTCGGTGCACACTTTACTTACGTGTGTGGCAATCACATCGTGAATGTCGATAACCTGGAAGCCTAAGTTAATCGCTTTGGTTTTATCTTCTTTAGATACCCAAAGCGCGGGTAGGCGATAAGCTGGGTCAACGCCCAATGTGCCGTCGATGTTGGCAGACGTAACACCCGGACCTACAGCCATCAGCATATCTGGATACACTTCACCGCGTTCTATTTCATCACCATCGACAAAAATAACGTACTCAGCAGGTTTGAGTGCTAAGTCATCGCGAATCACGACTTCTGGGATCACAAAGCCAATTTGTTCACTCAGTGTTTTACGACAGCCACGAATACTCTTTAACAAAGAGTTTTGTTCTTTGTTAGTAACGAGAGGGACCAGTTTAAACCCAAGGCGTAAAGCAATCGCATCGACGGAAGGAATAATTCCCCAATCTAACGGGTGATCTTTCAGTGATGTTTTTTCTAAAGGTGCTTCAACCTCAGCTTTGGTGAGGTCCACTCCATCATCTTTTTGGCTTTGCCGCCAAGCGACGAAGCCAACGGTAACACTGAAACTATAGAAAGCGAGGTGAGGCATGTTCGGTACACTACCGATAATAAACATCACACCAGCGGTCATATACAGCACTGAAGGTGAAGCAAGAATTTGCTTGTTGATCACCTCAGCCATGTCGTTCTCGTTATCACTGATACGAGTTACGATGATTGCTGCTGAAACAGCAAGTAATAGCGATGGGATCTGAGCAACAAGGCCGTCACCGATGGTCAGTAGTGCGTAGGTTTGGAAGGCTTCGCTAACGGTCAGACCGTGTTCAAACATACCGATCAGTACACCACCAATCAAGTTGATGAACAGGATCATCAAACCTGCGACGGCATCACCACGAACGAACTTACTCGCACCATCCATTGCGCCGTAGAATTCCGCTTCATCACCCACTTCCTTACGGCGGGCTCGAGCTTGTTCTTGATCGATGTTTCCTGAGTTTAAGTCGGCATCGATCGCCATCTGTTTACCCGGTAAAGCATCTAGGGTAAATCGAGCCGATACTTCTGAAATACGTTCGCCACCTTTGGTGATAACCACAAAGTTAATGATCATCAAGATAACGAATACAACGATACCTACGACGTAGCTACCGCCGATTACCACTTCACCGAACGATTGGATAACCTTACCGGCAGCGTCGCCACCGTTATGACCTTCAAGCAGTACGATACGGGTAGAGGCAACGTTAAGTGTTAGACGAAGTAAGGTTGCAATTAACAGCAACGAAGGGAACACGGAGAAGTCGAGAATTCGTTTAACGGTACTACTTACCAGCAAGACAACAATGGCCAGCATGATGTTAAAAGTGAAGAAACCATCGAGCAACAATGCCGGCAACGGTAAGATAACCATCGCCAGTATCATCAACAGCACGAGCGGGATCGCGAGTTTAGAGTTAAATATCTTTAAGCCTTTTAACATGTCTTAGGTTCACTAGTTAGTGTTTACTTTCACGACTAAGCAGCATGAAAGATAAGAAAATAAGGTCAGATATTTTATTTTTATTAGTGAACGCAAACTATCAGACATTTCCGATAATGCCTGTAGGGGGCTGCGAGAATTTGCCCGCTGACGGTTGTCTAGCGTAGATAATGAAGGTTCGTTAGAATTTGAATTAGGTTGTAGATGGAGAATCTTACAACCTACTCCATATTTTTACAGTCGAGCTTAGTTTTGAGCAGAATCTTGAGCTTCTTGAGCTAACAAAGAATCAAAATCAGGGAAGTTTTGGATGAGTTCAAACATGATCATGTCTGCGAGGCCTGTGAAATCGCACTTTTTTACTATCTCATTTAACTTCGCTATGGTTTCGTTTAAATAGGTAGCTTGTTGCAAATTAAGAGGAAGCAAAGACAAACGGCGTAAACACCCCTTCAATAAATAGCCGCCTAGGGTATGGTCATTTCCATAGTAGGCTGTTGCAGATTGTTTTAGTGTTATTTCAATATCAAAATCTTGCATTTACTTAGCCTCATCTTCATAACGCGCACCGACAATTCTTGCACCTAAGCGACTCATATTAATAAAATCTATGTGAGGGCATTGAGCTATAAGATTTTCAATGCCAGAGCAGAACATGCGATATGTGGGCTCTGATTTAATCATTTCACCATAGCCATTTTCCACAGTTACACTCATATCCAAATCAAGGCTCTTTTCAGTTGAAGCATGAATTTTATCGCCAGGAAAACCAAAGTCACAACCTATGTAACGGATCGTTTCAGCGCCAAACAAAATAGCCATGTTTGTCATTGGATGAATTACTGAACCGAAAACGCTCATGCGATATTTAGATGGTAGCTTCTCGTTAACACTATCGAACGTTTCATCGACCATGTGACAGTAATACTTCTTACCTTTCCACCGTTCAAAAATTTCTTTCTGTATGCGACTGCTACCGATTAGAGTTGTTGTCTTTGGTAACTTATCGAAATGGATGGTTTGTGCTGAAATCGTAGTATCGATAACAGTTAAAATGTCTGGCTTAATTCCGTGTTTAAGTAGAGCCCTTAATGCTGTTGATGGAGCCATAAACAGCGGGCGGTTTGGCAGTTTAGCTAAAGCCTTTACATCTTCTATATGGGCATCAAGAGAAGGTCCCGCACCAATACAAAGCACGTCTTTAAATCGGTTGTTTTCGATCAAATGGTCGATTACATGCATTTTTTTAAGAAGAGGATAATTTTCTTCATCTATGCTTAAAAGCTTCTTCATTGAATCTGGATTTGTATGGGAACGATTCACTGAAATCACGAGTAATCTATTTTCAATCCTATGCACTATCCAGTCTAAATTTGAACGTGAATATTTTGCGATATGCAGGTCTGAGTTAATAACAAAAGTACTGTTTCCGAACAACCCTACATTAAGGATTGGGTTTATGTTACTCATATCTTTATGTACATAATGTAACTCTATGCGTTCATCAGCTAACCACATTTTAGGCATTAATGTTAATACCAGTTTAATAATATCCAAGTTGTAGACATATATGTGGATTTTTTCCAAGTTTTTATCATTTAGTAATACTTCAGGTACCGATCCGATACCAAATCCCCACATATGATAAGTATTATCAGAAGTCATGCAGCGGTAAGCCAGGGCTTCTTCTACGGGATCGTAGGCACTACTTAGCTGTATGCCATTTATCGATAGTGTTGCAAACAATCGCTCAACGACTTCAAACTTCAGGTGGTCGATGCTATGGGAGTCGATTGCTTCGGCTAATTTAGGGAATCGGTGCTTCAATATTGCGATGTTGCTGTTATAAAACTCTGTACTCATAAAACCTTCGTATTGATGTTTAATGGTTTATATCAATCATCAACCACACTAAATCTGACTGACGCCGTGCTTATTAGTAGCAAGGGAAATATCGATAAACGGCCTAACATTTTATTTTTATGAGCAGGGAAAACCATCAGACAATTCTGATTGTATGTTCGTATATAGAAGATGTTTCTTGAAAGCAAATATCGCTGTCACTTTATATTTGCATGACTGTTAACAGAGGGCGGTATCTATAAGTAGGAATGATGGATGACAATGGATTTGACTAGGCTTAATTGGGTGTAAGTCTTGGATGACTTTAACTAATCCGCAAGATTTTTAAACGCTCTTAGAGTAAAAAAACGCTCTCCATTTATTTTGGTGTGTTGATTGAGAGCGAGTGAATGAAAACGGCAAAGGGTTTCACATTAATTGAGTTGGTTATCGTTATTGTTATCTTAGGCATACTAAGTGTGACGGCTGCGCCGCGCTTTCTGAACTTACAAGATGATGCAAAAGCCAGTGCAATGAAAGGTGTTAAGGCGTCATTACAGTTAGTTGTTGACGGCGTGTATTTTAAATCTGTTATTCAAGGCACTGATGGACAGAGAAAAACAGAAACCGATGTCAACGGAATCTCCATACGCACATACTACGGTTATCCTCATGAAATATGGGACGATAAGTTGGAACATCTAATGGACAATAGTTTTTCTTATCTAGGTAATGCATATAACAACAACAGTCTTTTTGATACCACCTGTACAGAAGCAGTATGCGTTATTGACCAAATACAACTAAGTCGTTTGCTTTCTATTAGTACAACAGCTTATGCCCTTGCTTTTCTGCCCAAAGGTCACTCTCTTCGCACTAATTGCGCAGTTGTTTACTATTTTGTAGTTAATGATGTTGAAAAATATTCTGACGTACATATTGAAACGCTAGATAGTGGTTGTTAATAACGACTTAGAATTGATAATTCGTTATTGTTCTGGTGGGTGATTGTAAGAATAATTATTTTTTGTGTAGGGATATTCTGTTAATCATATAAATTGAAATTTTCCTGAAATAAAAAAAATCAGTTTGCCGTAACTAATTTGTGAAAGGGATACGAAGGTATCTAAATAATTTTCTAAGAGGTACATGATATGGCTATTTCATTACATACTAACTACGCTAACCTAGTTACTCAAAACACGTTAAACAGCACAAACAACGCAC
Organism: Vibrio sp. C8; assembly: GCF_054051265.1. Classification (NCBI taxonomy): domain Bacteria; kingdom Pseudomonadati; phylum Pseudomonadota; class Gammaproteobacteria; order Vibrionales; family Vibrionaceae; genus Vibrio; species Vibrio sp. C8. Next base: position 81,853 of record NZ_JBPAOE010000001.1, on the reverse strand, counting down.
TTTCTACTTCAATGGAGCGTCTATCTACTGGTTACCGTGTAAACTCAGCAGCAGACGATGCAGCGGGTCTTCAAATTGCTAACCGTCTAGAGCTTCAATCTCGTGGTATGTCAGTAGCATCACGTAACTCTCAAGATGCAATCTCAATGATGCAAACAGCAGAATCTTCAATGGATGAGATGACCAACATCGCATACCGTATGAACGATCTTGCAACACAAGCGGCGAACGGTTCGAATACCAAAGAAGATCGTGCTGCTCTAGATGCTGAATTTAAAGCTTTAGCAAACCAACTTAGTGATATGACGACAAACACTAACTTTGGTGGTCAGAAGCTGCTAAATACCGCAGATGGTGTATTTGCGAAGAGCTCGGTAACTTTCCAAACGGGTTCAACTAAAACTGAGACCACTAACGTTAATGTAACTAGTTCGTTAACTTCTTTAAATGCGGCAATTACACAATTTAAAGGTACTATAACTATTTCTTCTGCAGCGAAAAGTCAAAGCGCTATGGCTGCGCTATCTAGCTTCATTAATGTAGTAGGTGAATCACGTGCAGCATTTGGTGCTCAAATCAATAACCTTGAGCACAACATCAACAACCTAGCAAACATGACAGAGAACCTAGAAGCATCGAAAGGTCGTATCATGGATACAGACTTCGCATCTGAATCAGGCAACATGTCTAAGAACCAAATGTTGATGCAATCTGGTGCGCAAATGCTAAGTGCAACCAAGACAATTCCACAACTAGCGATGTCAATGCTAGGCTAATGTGAATTAGCTTTTGGAGCAGAGAAGCCAGCATTTATTGCTGGCTTTTTTTTGGGGTAAATTAATCCTTGTAGGTGTAATTGCAATATTTTGTAAGGCATTTCTTTGGTGGTTTTTTGTGAGGTTTGTTCCAAAAATATATTGGTATACTACCTGAAATTTCTTGCAACCAATGTATCCGCTGATGAAAAAAATTGTTGTTCTAAAGGGTAGTTCTCAATTTGGGGCTCTTAGAACGTTCGCTGACGAAATTGTAAAAGGCTTTGAAGAACTTAGTTGTCAATGTACTGTACTTGACCTTCTAAAAGAGACTGATGAGTTAAATAACAATCTAGATAAAATTGAAGAGTGTGATTTTATCTTTACCTTTAATGGTGTGGCGGTAGCAAGTCAATCGTTCACTCAATATTTAAATAGTCAAAAGAAAACTGTTATCAATTTTTATGTTGACCACCCTTATTATCACGAAGAGAGAATTTGTAGTGGACTTGAACATTGTATCAATATATTTGTGTGTAAATCTCAACTAACAAGTGCAAAGTATATTTCTAAAATAGAAAAGGATTTAGTTGCATATATCCCTCACGGTGGTCTGAAGTCTTTGGATTTTTTACCGGGAAAATCACAGTATGAATCTAGACAAAATAGAATTCTGTTTTCTGGTTCTTCAAATTTAACTGATGCAGATCGGCCTTGGTCTAATGAACGACCTTCAGATCGAGTTTGCGATGAAGTTTATGAGCAAATGTTATTAGGATTAGGTTTTGAAGACGCGTTTGATGTGGCAGAGAACAAAGTAGGCCTGTCATTTCATAACCGTGAACACAACTTAAATTTACGACGCATTGTATTTGCGAATGTAGTTCCATACATGAGAGCAAGAAACCGATTTGAAACTGTTAAACAACTGGTTCAATCTGGTGTTCCTGTTGATATTTATGGAGATGAAAACTGGACATCAATAGCTAAAGTTTTAGGTGTTAATTACAAAGGGATGCTACCAATGGAAGAATTAGTCAGTAGATTTAAAGACTATAAGTTCGTGGTTAATGACTTTTGTGCTCATCCTTATGGTAGTCACGAAAGAATTTCAAATGTGATGTTAAATGGCGCGTATTTGATAAGCTATGAAAGTGAATTTTTGAAAAACTTTCCTAGTGAGGGCTATTTGTCATTTAATGCTGAAAATATGAACACTCTTTCTGAAAGAATAAAAAATTTGTCTGGTGCCGAGTTATTCAATGCCACATTAGATAATTTTAAACTTGCAGGTGAGCATCAATGGTATAAGCGTTCAAAAGACATTGTTGACTTATTTGATTTATATTCAGCTATAAATCAATAAACCTACATGTTATTTCCTACAAATCTTGTAGGTAAGTTCTGTTGGTGTGCTGTTTGTAATGTTTTTTGAAATAAATAAAACTAGGTTGCCGTAACTAATTAGTGAAAGGGATACATGAGTATCCGCAGCTAAATTCCTAAGAGGTGCATGATATGGCTATTTCACTACATACTAACTACGCAAACCTAGTTACTCAAAACACGCTAAACAGCACAAACAACGCGCTTTCAACGTCAATGGAGCGTCTATCAACAGGTTACCGTGTAAACTCAGCAGCAGACGATGCAGCGGGTCTTCAAATCGCTAACCGTCTAGAGCTTCAATCACGAGGTATGTCAGTAGCATCACGTAACTCTCAAGACGCAATCTCAATGATGCAGACAGCTGAATCAGCAATGGATGAGATGACCAACATCGCATACCGTATGAACGATTTAGCAACTCAAGCATCTAACGGATCAAACACAGCGGACGACCGCGCAGCATTAGACGCAGAATTTAAAGCACTTGCAACACAGCTGAGTGATATGACGAAAAACACTAACTTTGGTGGTCAGAAACTGCTAGCTTCATCTGGTGGTGTGTTCGCTTCTGGTTCAGTAGTTTTCCAAACTGGTTCAACTAAATCAGAAACTACAACTGTAGATGTCAAAACAGAGCTAGGCTCTTTAAATGCAGCAATCACTAAGTTTGCATCAACCGGTTTTGGTATTTCTACGGCTGCAAAAGGCCAAAATACTATGTCAGCAATGTCTAGCTTCATTAATATTGTTGGTGAATCTCGTGCGGCGTTCGGTGCTCAAATCAACAACCTAGAGCACAACATCAACAACCTAGCAAACATGACAGAGAACCTAGAAGCGTCTAAAGGTCGTATCATGGATACAGACTTCGCATCTGAGTCAGGCAATATGTCTAAGAACCAAATGCTAATGCAATCTGGTGCTCAAATGCTAAGTGCAACGAAGACAATTCCACAACTAGCAATGTCAATGCTAGGCTAATTTAAAATTAGTTCTGAATGTAAAAGCCAGCGCATGTCGCTGGCTTTTTTATATTTCTAATGCTGGCTAAGAGTTATTACAATTTTTTGTGGGAATATTCCTTAATCATTGATTTGAATGATCTAAGCGAAATAAAGCGATTGAATAGGTCGTTATAAATAAGTGTAGAAAAGCTGATTTAACCATTTAAAAGGAAATTATCATGATTATTTCTGTCCCCACTAATAATCAAGCTTATCTCACTACTCAGAATATCGTAACTGCGGATGTGAATAAGCCTAGTACCGCTGTCAATAATATTGATGAACGTGTGAACGCGGTTGTCGATGACAACGAGCAAACAAGCATCAAAATTGCCGATCGTTTAGCAGAGCGTTCGAATTTACCAGCTTACCAACAGAAAGAAGCGCAAAACACTTTAGCTCATATGCAAAATACTAAGAGCGTTTTATCTGAAATGGAAAGTGTAGCTTCACAGCTAAATGAAGCGATCGACCAAGACGATGCACAAGGTAACGAAAAAATAGCTCAGTTACGGGCTCAGCTAAAAGACTTAAATAAACAGCTGAAAGACGCTCATACACCTGAAGCTTCTGGTTTTTCAACATCGGCTACAGGCGAAGAAAAAGAGGTAAAGGTTAAGTTCAACAGTAGTGAAATATCATCCATTGCTGAAACGTTAAGCAAAATCGAGTTAACGGAAGATTCTAAACCTATCGCGAAGCAGCATTTATCTGGCGATGCCGGACTGATGAGCCAATTGGCAAAAACTCGCGCCGAACTTGATACACAACTGCAAGATGCATATGCCTCGCACTCAACAGCTGATAGCCAAAGTGTGCAACAAGCAAGTACTGCATCCAAAAGTACCATGCTGGAGCCTAATGGAGCTCAACAGCTAGCGGGAACGCAGACAACACCAGAGGTAGCGGTTTCAATCCTAAGCTAATTCCTACATAGGAATCAGCAGGGGTAGATATTACCACTTTGGCTAACGCCCTATCATATAAATAGAAAGATCTGTCATAACGGTTGAGCCGTTTTTGGAGAGAATTATGCAAATCGATGCCTCAGCATATGCTGACCAACTCGCTTATTACGAGGTTTATGCGGCTCAAAACCGTTACTCAACACAGTTGAGTACTCTGCAAAGTCAAAACAGCATGCTCGGTAAAATCGATAATGCTTTGGATGCGTTAGATAACATCCTGTACAAGTTTACCAAGCCGAAAGGTACGCTCGCGCAAAGTGCAGTGACTCAGTCGAGTGAAGAGTTTTTCTCGGTAAATGCTGCAGGTTACGCAAAAAATATCAACATGGATATTTTTGTAGAACAGACGGCAGCATCGCACCAAATAGCAGTTAACGCGACGGGTACTGTAACTTCAGACATCTTTGCGGTCGCAGATGGTAAAACAACGCTCACCGTGAATTTTGATGGTGTGGACAAAGAAATCACACTGGGCGCTGATGCTGACGATGATGGCGACGGCAATGTCTCTTATCAGGAAATGGTTAATTACTTCAATAAAACCATGGATGGTGGTGTTAGCGCTTCGTTAGTTCGTTCGAGCGGAGACATGAAACTGCTGTTTAGCTCTGAGGAAACGGGTGTTGCAAATCAGTTTACGGTAACAGCGTCACATGCAGATAGCGGAGAACTAGACGCTTTTACAACCACTAACCAAAAAGTGATCAAAGAAGGGCGTGATGCCATCATCTGGATGGGAGATTACGGCTCTGGTATTGAACTGAGTAACAGTACTAACACATTTGAAAACGTTGTGAATGGTGTCGATATCACTATCACGAAAGCGAATGCTGCTGGTGATGATACGACAAACTTCTCTATTGGACCTGATAGCGCAGCGACCATAGAAACGTTAAATGAATTTGTAAAAGCATTCAATGACGCTTTAAAAGTTCTTAATGAAGCAACTCAGTCGGGTAGCGAAACTGAGCAGCGTGGTGTACTAGCTTCTGACGGTTCGATTCGAGGCATTGAGAATCAACTGAAGAATTTAGTTCGTACTTCATACAATGGCGTAAGTATGTTCGAGGTAGGCTTATCACTCAATAAAGAAGGCGAGCTGGAACTCGATGCAGAGAAGTTTGACGAGGCCTCTGAACTCTATGATTTAGACGCAATATTTGTTGGTGAAGGTGGTCTGTTCAAAACTATGGAATCAACCGTTGAAAAATACGCTGATTACAACACGGGTTCTCTAAAAACGAAAAAAGACCGCAATGCTCTACAACAAGATCGCGTTAACGATAAGCTCGATGAGCTTGATACGAAATATGATATGTACTACAAGCGCTATCTCTCTCAATTTACGAATTTGAACAACATAATGTTCTCAATGAATTCAGTTTCAACACTATTTGCTTAAAGGTAGACAATGTTACTAGGTAATCAACAACAAGCGGCATATAGCAATGTGCAGATTCAAGCTAATGCTTCGGTTTCAAATACCTTTGAACTGATTTGCATGCTGCATGACCGTTTAGCTATCGAGCTAGACACGATTGTGTTTGCTATTGATGAGAAGGATTTCCTAAAGAAATCAAAGTCAGCACAAAAAGCCATCGACATTTTGATGGCTTTAGATGCGTCTTTAGATTTGGACAATCCTAATGAACTGATTGAAAACATCCATAATCTTTATGAGCACAGCATTGCAACTGTGTTTAAAGGCTCTAAAGATTTAGATACTCAAGTGATCAAAGACCTGAAACAACCACTGGCGGATTTACGCGAAGGTTGGGAAGGGGCGATGAAGCTTTTGAGCTAATTAGATTATGAATCAGCAAGAATTAACCAAATTGTTGGCTTTTTATCAACGTGCACTCAATGAGCGCAGCGTTGAAAACATCGAGCGCAGCGTAAATCTGTTGCAAAAGCATCTACCCGCTGTGGACCAAACAGCAGAAGTGAACCTGGGCGTGCTTGCAAAGCTCAAACAGGTTCACCTAGAGGCAACTTTGTTTATTCAAAATGAAAGGGATCTCGTCAAAACAGAAATGGATAGCTTAGGTAACAATAGGGCAAGAGACTTTGCCTATCAAAAAACGCAATTAAGTCGATAATTATGATTAATGGTTTAAGCCATAGTTCTACAGATACAACTACACTCGCAGAAGGCTCCGTGCTGAATGCCAAGCAGGGATTCAGTGATAGTCTCCCTTCAGGCACTATGGCACAGAGCTTTGCTGCTTTACTTTCGGGGACCGAATCTGAAACTTTAAAGTTCGAGTTGGGCGTAAGTGCAACGGAAGCCGAATCCGGTGACACTATTGAGTTAGTTTCAACGCTTGCAGATGACGCTACTGCAGAGATGAGTGACGATTCAGTTGCATTGACGGCAGCACCTGTTGCGACAACACACTTAGCAAACGTGGCCAAAGATCCTTCAGTATCCGTGTCTTCATCAGCGAAAGACTCTCTCGTATCAGCAGTTTCAAACGTGGTAAGTACCAGTGCCTCTCTGACAACCGCTCAGACTGCAACTAATCAATTGGCTACGAGTTCGCAGGTCACACAAAACGTAGTGGATAGCAGATTGATTGATGTTGCTGCGGTAAAAGATCAGACGGTATCCGCTGATGCACTGTTAAATAATCACTCTCAACCTGCTCGTAGTGAGCTTAATGCTAACTTGCAGTTTAGAGCGGTTATGGATAAATCCCTTTCAGCGCAGGAGTTAGGTGAGCGTTTAAGTGCGACGATTGCAGACAAAGTCAGTGTTCAGATCAATGCAAAAACACCCACAGCGACTATTCGTTTAGACCCGCCAGACCTTGGTAAAATCGAACTGGTTGTGAAACTCGATAATGACAAACTTCATATTCAAATCAATGCTTCATCCAATACAACTCGCGAGTCAATTCAGATGACATCGGATCGCCTGAGGGCAGAGCTGGTTGAGCAAAACTTTTTAAATGTCGACGTCTCTGTTTCTGGTGATCAGCAACAAAACGCAGAGCAGGACTATTTCGTATCAAGTGATGAATTTATGGTTGTAGATAATTCTGCAGGCCTTGATTTAGATACGGTACAAGATATCGATAACAATGAATTAGCAAGAGCGTAATATTATGAAAATTGTAATCGCGGTATTAGCATCCGTATTATTAACCGTTGGCGCAATTATCGGTTTAAGTTTCGCAGGTATTAATGTTGGTGGTATGTTCGCTGGTAACGCTTCAGAACAACAAAAAGTAGAAATAATCAAAGATGCGCCTCAAAACTTTGATTTAAATACACCAACGGTTGAGGTCCCATTACATGGAATGTTAATTCCTATCACTTTTTCTAAGCGTCAAAGCCTGTTGTTGTTAGATCTCTATTTATATACACCGGAAAGTAATGAAGCAGAGTTAAAAACTCATATTCCTAAGATTAAAAATCAAATCTTGAAAGTATTTAGCTTGAAACCTGCAGAATATTTCCGAGATGAAATGTTCATTTTGAATCTTCAAGATGATTTGGATTACATGTTTAAAAAGGAAAAACAGTGGCGAGTTAAGGAAGTTTTAGTCACCAAAGCGGTATATCAATAAATGTTGCTAGGTAAACAAGCGTACCAAAAGACGGAATTGCAGCCCACAGCTCATAGGCAAGCTATAGAGTCTGCGGCCATTCAGTCTAATCTGCCATTGATCAATCGTTCACTGAAGCGATACAGAGGAGCAGTAGACGAAGATACATTAGAAGATCTGCGTCAAACGGCTTTGATAACGTTTGTTACTGAGCTGCGTAAATTTGACCATATTGTGAATGAAGACTTCATTAAGTCGGTCACTGTGAGAATGCGCGGAGCCATCATAGATGAGCTTCGCTCTCGCGATTATTTAAGTCGTGACAACCGAACGCTGGCGAACAATATCAAGAAAGCTGAATCGGCTCTTATGGGGCAGCTTGGCCGCACTCCAAGACAGTCTGAAATTTGTAAAGTGCTTAATATTACAGCGCAGGAATATCTAGATGCGATGTCAGATCTTGTATTAAGTGATGATATTGAACTGTATGACAGTGTTGATAATTCAGAAGAAGATAATAAAGAAGAGCAGGCGTTATTTATTCAACAAGAGTTGGAGAAATTACCTGAGGAAGTTCAGCGTGTTATGTATTTAATGTATGTGATGGGGTTAAGTACTCAGGAAACCGCACTCGCTCTAGAAATAAGTGAAGTTAAAGTTCACAGATTAAAACATAAAGGTGTCGAGGTAATTAAATCTCGAGCGGAGAGAATTTAGAATGAAGCAAATATTGGCATTTGTAGGGATATTAGCAGTTATTGGTGTGTCATTTATTCTTCATGGGGGAAGACTAGGCGCACTTGTTAAAATATCTGAAATAGTAATTATTTTCGGTGCATCTATAGGTGGTCTGATCATTTCGTGTACCATACCTACATTGAAATTAATGATGTCTCAGATTAAGCAAACTGTTGGTAAAAGCACTTATACCAAAGCTTATTATCAAGAGCTGTTGTCTTTAATGTTTGAATTGATCAATGTAGTGAAAATGCAAAACTTGAAAGCACTGGATACTCATGTAGAAAACCCAGAAGCGAGCAGTATTTTTACCAAGTATCCAGCTATCATGAAAGACACCATTACGCTGAACTTTATCATTGATTCTTTCCGTCAAGTAATCAGCTCTAAAATGTCCGCACACGAGTTAGAAGCCGCTCTGGAAGAAGAGATTGAAGTGTTGATTGAAGAATACGAAAAGCCCGGTAATAAATTGCATGCGACAGCGGAAGCGATGCCGGGAATTGGTATTCTTGCTGCGGTAATGGGTATTATCTTAACCATGCAGAACTTAGATGCTGATGTAACTATCATTGGACAAAGTATTGCTGGAGCACTAGTGGGTACCTTTACTGGTATTTTTGGCTGTTATTGTATGTTTGGTCCGTTGTCTGCTTCTATGCACGATATCGCTGAAGAGCAGGTCGCTCCGCTTCACTGCATTCGTTCAATTATTACTGGCTACTTGCAAAACCTCTCTCCACATATGTGTGTCAACGCAGGCCGTAAACACATTGAAAGTCATATTAAGCCAAGCTTTACGGAACTAGAACAAGCGCTTGAAGGACTTAGGTAATTTACTATGAGTACTGCTGGCGTAACGATCATTAAGAAAAAGAAGAGCAAAGGTTCTGATTTAACACATGGCGGTTGGAAAGTGGCGATGGCTGACTTGATGATCTCGATGATGTGTTTGTTCCTTATCCTTTGGCTTCTGTCTGTTATGGACTCTGAAGACAGTCAGGATCTGGTTGAATATTTTCAGACTGGTCAATTGCAAACGGATGGACTAGGCAACTCAGTCAGCCCAATCACTTTGCAAGAAATAGCGACATCAAATCATGAGTCTGACATGCATCGTATCGAAGATACTTCTCTGATCGAAGGTGAGGTAGACAGTCAACAAGAGTTGGAAGTTTTTGCCCGTTTGATTGAAGAGCATATTGAAGAAATTCAAGGCATGGGGAGTGTTCAAGTTACGGTAACTCCTCAGGGATTGAAAATCATGATCAGCGACTCTGAGCAAGGGCAAATGTTCTACCGTGGGGGCGCGAATATGACGCCGTTCTACCAGGATTTGTTGTTGCACTTAGCGCCTGTATTTAAACGTGTTACCAATGCGATGGTTATCACTGGGCATACTGATGCAAGTCGTTACGTCGGCTCGAAAACAACCAACTGGGAACTGTCTGCAAACCGCGCCAACCAGGCTCGTTACTTCTTGACTCAAGGTGGAGTATCTAATGATCAGATCTTTCAGGTATCTGGTATGGCAGACACTGCGCCGCTTAACCCCGAAGACCCTAAGAGTTCTGATAACCGTCGTATAGAAGTGTTTGTTCTTACTACTAGCGCACAGAAACAATTGAGTGAAGTGTACAAGAACTTACCGAAGATCGAATCTGCGGGCAAAGAAGCAGATAAAAAAGTAATGGATACTATTGAACGTCAGGAAAGAGAGGCTGCAAAAGCTGCTCGAGACAATCAGCTACCCACATCCTATTAGGCTCTGATACTTGTTTAGGAGCATACATAAGGTCAGTAATGCGACTCTTCGTCAAATAAGGCGTTGGGTTGCATGGCTGACCTTAGTTAATTATCTGCTGGCGGTTATCTACGCCACTGCTGCGCATGTGAACTCCTCTTGGATGTTTATGATTGGCGCAACCTTATTAGGCTACAACTACCTTTTGGTCCGCATGATTGTCTCCATTCCCAAACGCACATTTGTGATGAAAAGCCATCGCCATCTCACCATCCCATGTGTTTTGAGTGTGTGTATGGCATGCCTTGTTATTGTTGTTAGCGTTTGGCGTTAGCTTTGACATGCATAAAACTACATCGAACCACAGTTAACCGAGAAAGAGAAATGATGAACTCAATATTAGATTTAATTGGTCGCAGAGAGGCTTTGTTTAAAAGCGATATCAGTCGCCATGAAAAAGAACTTTGTCGTGTTGTCTCAAGTTCTAAATTTCTTGTGTTAGGTGGCGCGGGATCTATTGGTCAAGCGGTAGCGAAAGAGATATTTAAACGTAACCCTCAGAAGTTACATGTTGTTGATATCAGTGAAAACAATATGGTTGAGTTGGTTCGAGATATTCGTAGTTCGTTTGGTTATATCGATGGGGATTTTCAAACATTCGCGCTAGATATTGGTTCTATCGAATATGATGCGTTTATTAAAGCCGATGGCAAATATGATTACGTATTAAATCTCTCTGCGCTTAAGCATGTCCGCAGCGAAAAGGATCCGTTTACGTTGATGCGTATGATAGATGTGAATGTATTTAATACTGATAAAACCATTCAGCAGTCTATCGATGCAGGTGTACAGAAGTATTTCTGTGTTTCGACAGATAAGGCGGCAAACCCTGTAAACATGATGGGGGCTTCAAAACGCATTATGGAAATGTTCCTGATGCGAAATAGCGAGCGAATCTCAATCTCTACAGCGCGTTTTGCAAACGTAGCGTTTTCGGATGGTTCTTTGCTGCATGGGTTCAACCAGCGCATTCAGAAACGTCAACCTATCGTAGCGCCAAACGATATTAAACGTTACTTTGTCACTCCTCAGGAATCCGGCGAGCTGTGTTTGATGTCATGCATTTTTGGCGAAAACCGAGATATTTTCTTTCCTAAGTTAAGTGAAGCGCTTCACCTGATTTCATTTGCCGATATTGCGGTTAAGTATCTTGAGCAGCTCGGTTATGAACCCTACCTTTGTACAAGCGAAGAAGAAGCTCGTGAATTAGCCCAAACTCTACCAGCCCAAGGCAAGTGGCCTTGCCTTTTCACTACAAGTGATACGACGGGAGAAAAAGATTTTGAGGAATTTTTCACAGACAAAGAAACACTGGATATGTCTCGATTTGTGAACTTAGGTATCATCAAAAACCAAGTATTATTTGATGATGAAAAGCTGAATCTTTTTGAACAAAGCATCGTTGCTATGAAGCATGACCGTGAATGGAGTAAAGAGCAGATTGTAAAGCTCTTCTTCACAATGATTCCTGACTTTGGTCACAAAGAAACAGGTAAATATCTCGATAGTAAAATGTAGTAGAGGATCAGAAAGTATGAAGTCGTCAGCTATCGTTGAGTTTGTAAGAGATGTTTATCAGACCCAAGATTTTATTCCATTGCATGCACCTAACTTTGGTGTAAAAGAAAAAAACTATGTGATGGAAACCATTGAAAGCACATTTGTATCGAGTGTGGGTAAGTTTGTTGACCAGTTTGAACAACAAATAGAAAGTTATACAGGCTGTGCTAAAGCGGTTGCAACGGTCAACGGTACTTCTGCATTACACACTGCACTCTACATGGCTGGCGTTGAGCGCGGCGACTTAGTGATTACCCAAGCGCTAACTTTTGTTGCAACTTGCAATGCTCTATACCATATGGGCGCTGAGTCCATCTTCGTCGATATTTCGCCAGTCAGTTTGGGTTTATGCCCAAAGGCAGTCGAGAACTACTTGCTTGAATATGCTGAATTGCGCGATGAAGGGTGTTACCACAAAGCGACCGGTCAAAGAATCAAAGCGGTTGTGCCAATGCATACGTTTGGACACCCGGTTGAGCTGGATGAACTCAGCAGAGTATGTAGCAGTTGGAACATTTCATTAGTTGAAGATGCGGCAGAAAGCTTGGGTTCTTTCTACAAAAATCAACACACTGGCACCATAGGTGATTTTGGTGCTTTAAGTTTCAACGGCAACAAGGTCATCACCACGGGTGGTGGTGGCATGGTGCTATGCAAGACTCTCGATACAGGCTTACATACTAAACATGTCACCACGACAGCGAAAGTGCCTCATCAGTATGAATTCTTCCATGATGAAGCTGGTTTTAACTACCGTATGCCTAACATTAATGCAGCACTTGGTTGTGCGCAGATGGAAGTTTTGCAAGATTATTTAATTCAAAAACGCAAATTAGCTGGGTTGTATCAGGAGTTTTTTGCCAATAGCGATACTCATTTCATCACTGAGCCGGACTATGCCCAATCTAACTATTGGCTTAATGCCATTATCTGCCCTGATTCCGCTGTTCGAGAGTCAATCTTAAAAGAAACTAACGCCGATGGCGTAATGACTCGCCCTATATGGAAACTCATGCACCGTTTGCCTATGTTTGAACATGCACTACGGGGCGACTTGAGCTATTCGGAATATATTGAAGCACATTTGGTAAACTTGCCTAGTACACCGATTCATTTAACGTCCAACCAGAGCTTTTGATATGAATAAAATCCAGAAAAAAGTAGCTGTTTTTACCGGTACCAGAGCGGAATATGGATTGCTCTTCTGGCTTTTAAAAGACATTCAAAATGATTCAGAGTTACAGCTTCAGTTGTTGGTTTCAGGTTCGCATTTATCACCGGAATTTGGTGAAACTTATAAGCAGATTGAGAAGGATGGGTTTCATATTGATGAAAAAATCGAAATGCTCCTATCTTCTGATTCAGTCGTAGGCACAGCCAAAAGTATTGGCTTGGGTGTTATTGGCTTTGCTGACGCGCTCGCAAGGCTGCAACCCGATGTAATTGTCATTTTGGGAGATAGGTTTGAAGCGCTAGCTGCTGCGCAAACTGCAATGATATTAAGGATTCCAATTATTCATCTTCATGGAGGTGAACTTACTGAGGGGGCATACGATGATGCTATTCGTCATGCGATCACAAAGCTTAGTTTCCTGCATTGCACCTCTACAGAAGAGTACCGACAGCGAGTGATTCAACTGGGTGAACATCCTTCTCGAGTGAAAAATATCGGTGCGATTGGCCTAGATCATTTAGCTCGCAGCAAACTTATGTCACTAAAGGAGTTAAGTGAATCACTTAACTTCGAACTCTACAGCCCATTTGTCGTCGTGACTTATCATCCGGTTACTTTGGCGGATGAGTCGCCCGAAGAAAGTTTTCAAGCGCTGATCGAAGCGTTGGATAATTATCCAGACTACCAAGTTATTTTGACCTATCCAAATGCTGATGATGGCGGTAGACGAATTATTCCGATTTTGGAGCAATATGCCCAGTCAAATAAAGGTAGAGTGCTTTCGATTCCTTCATTAGGACAAGCTCGTTATCTAAGTGCTGTGAAGCATGCAAGTGCGGTTATTGGTAATTCTTCAAGTGGTATTATCGAAGTACCTTCGTTTGATGTACCTACGGTTAATATTGGCTGTCGTCAAAAAGGTCGTCTCGCTGCAAAAAGTGTCATTCATGCAGAAGCCAATGAAGAGTCTATTTCAAATGCAATTCAAGTGGCTTTAAGTCGCGCGTATAAGTTACCAACTGAGGTTGTCTTTAATCCGTACGGTCAAGGCAACAGTAGTGCTCAGGTTATTAAGATGATTAAAACGGCTGATTTTGATTTTCACAAAACCTTTTACGACTTAGTTAAGGAAGACTGAACATGACCTTAATCATTGCCGAAGCAGGTGTTAACCATAATGGCTCTGAGGAACTGGCTTTTAAGCTTGTTGACGCGGCTTATCAATCAGGTGCTGACGTAGTTAAGTTTCAAACGTTCAAAGCTAAAAACTTAGTGACGGAAGATGCACCACAAGCGGAATATCAGGTAGCCAACACTCAAAAGAAAGAGTCTCAGCTGGAAATGCTCAAGCGTTTAGAGCTTTCTTATGAAGCTCACCACAAGCTCGTAACATACTGCGAAACGTTGGGCATAGAATTTTTATCGACAGCGTTTGATTCTGAGAGTTTAGCCTTTTTGGTTAATGAATTAGGGCTTACGCGTTTAAAGTTGCCATCTGGTGAACTGACTAATGCCCCGTTAGTTCTCGAGCATGCTCGTACAGGATGTGATCTTATTGTATCTACAGGAATGGCAACACTAGCTGAAATAGAAATGGCTCTGGGCGTAATCGCCTTTGGTTATATCAAAGAGGTTAATGCTAAGCCTTCTCTAATGGCGTTTCAGGAAGCCTACTCGTCATCAGAGGGGCAGAGAGCACTGAAAGAGAAAGTCACTATTTTGCATTGCACGACGGAATATCCAGCACCAATCAACGAAATCAACTTGCGAGCGATGGATACACTCGGAAGTACGTTTAATTTACCAGCAGGATATTCTGACCATAGCGAAGGTATCACCATTCCGATCGCTGCTGTTGCACGTGGCGCTGTAGTTATCGAGAAACACTTTACCTTAGACAAAGATATGGAAGGTCCGGACCATAAAGCTTCTCTTAATCCGCGAGAATTAACGGCAATGGTCACTGCGATTCGCCAAATTGAAAGTGCATTAGGTTCAGCTGTGAAAATGCCCACAGTGGCTGAAGTCAAGAACAAACAAGTCGCGAGAAAGAGTTTGGTAGCAGCGAAATCGATTAATAAAGGTGAAGCGCTCACAGAACATAACCTGATAACAAAAAGACCTGGTTCAGGGTTATCACCATATCTTTATTGGGACTTTCTAGGAAAGACAGTGAGCAGAGATTACCAAGTAGGGGAATTACTTGATGAGTGATCTTAATGCTCTGCCGATCATACTAATAGGCGGTGGCGGACATGCTTCCGTCTTAGCCGATATTTTGCTTTCTCAAGGGAAACAAATACTCGCAATCATCAGTCCTGATGAAATAGACCAACGACAAGTTTTTAGGAATATTCCTCGCTTTAAAGAGGATAAGGATACATTGAGCTTTAAGCCCGAAGACGTTTTACTAGTCAATGGTATCGGAATGATGCCGAAATCGAATTTACGACAATCGATAACCCAATATTTTGAGTCTTTAGGTTATCGGTTTGGGACTGTAATCGCGGACAGTGCGGTTGTTTCTTCCTTTGCAGTGATAGAGGAAGGTGCACAGGTCTTGCCATGCGCGATAGTCAATGCGGGTGCTTGTATAGGAAAACACACCATAGTTAATAGCGGTGCACTTGTTGAGCATGATTGTGAAATAGGTGCACACAACCATTTAGCTCCAAAAGCTGTCCTTTGTGGACAGGTAAAAACAGAGGAAGGTGTTTTTGTCGGAGCTAATGCAACCATTATTCAAAATTTGCAGATCTCTCATTCATCAGTGATTGGAGCCGGCGCTACGGTGACTCAATCAGTGAGTTCAAAAACGATTGTTTTCGGAGCAAGGGGGACTACAAAGAAGTATTGAGTAAAATGAAGGTGTAAGATGACCCATAGCTGGCAAAAAACGCTAGTTTCTGAACACAGTACTATTAAACAAGCACTAGAAATTATTAATACAGAAGCACTGCGGGTAGCCGTAGCCGTCTCAGAAGACCGGAAACTGGTCGGCATGATCAGTGATGGTGATATTCGCCGAGGCTTGTTAAGAGATCTTACACTTAGTGATCCCGTTTCAGAGATCATGAATCGTCAGCCAATCAGCGCCAGATTTGGTACAACCAAAGAGCAGCTAATTGCGCTGATGAAGAAAAAACAAATTCTTTCAGTTCCTCTACTCGATGAGGCTAGTCATGTAGTGGGTTTAGAAACCTTGCATGGTGCGCTAACCAAAAAGCAGTATCAGAACCCTGTATTTCTTATGGCGGGCGGTTTTGGTACAAGGCTTCGTCCTCTTACTGATAAGTGCCCTAAACCGATGTTAAAAGTGGGTGGGCAACCGATATTAGAAACAGTTATCAAGAGTTTTATCAAAGCTGGTTTCAGTAACTTCTACATTTCAACTCACTATATGCCTGAACAGATCCATCGCCATTTCGGAGACGGTTCAAAACTGGGTGTATCTATACAATATGTGCATGAAGAGCAGCCTTTGGGCACTGGTGGAGCATTAGGTCTCTTGCCTGACGATTTACCGCAAGATTTGCCGCTTATTATGATGAACAGCGATGTACTTACACAGGTTGACTTCCAAAGCCTGCTTAAGTTTCACGTCAATAATGAATCGGATGCCACCATGTGTGTTAGAGAGTACGACTATCAAATTCCTTATGGTGTGATTAACGGAGAAGGCAACCGCATCACTAATATGGTTGAAAAGCCAATTCAGCGTTTCTTTGTCAATGCGGGTATATATGTTGTATCTCCGCGCGTGATTAAATCTGTTCAGAAAAACCAACGAATTGATATGCCCACTCTTTTAGAGCAGCATATGGCCGAGCGACAGCGTGTTTTGATGTTCCCAATACATGAATATTGGCTCGATATTGGTCGAATGGATGATTTCAACCGAGCGCAGACGGATATTCATACTTTGGGCATGTGTGATGATTGACGGTAAACGTGTATTGGCTATTGTCCCAGCTAGAGGTGGGAGCAAACGTCTACCTCGTAAAAATGCATTACATTTTTGCGGGAAACCTTTGATTGCATGGTCTATTGATGCTGCTAAAAAAAGTCAGTATGTCGATGAAGTTTTTGTTAGTACCGATGACCAAGAGATTGCGGATATTGCATGGGAATATGAAATTGATGTTCCTGAGTTGCGTCCCGCCCATTTAGCATCAGATACGGCGACGACTGTCGACGTTTTGCTTGATGTGTTGGAGAAGTATGGTTCAGGATTTGATGTTCTTGTACTTCTTCAACCGACCTCTCCTTTGCGCGATGCTGACCACATTGATGAAGCGTTAGAGCTGTATACAAACAAGCAAGCAGAATCCGTTGTCTCTATAACTGCTTGTGAGCATTCACCGTTGTGGTCTAATACGTTGCCGGAAGACGGTTCTATGGGCGAGTTTATTTCCGCTGAAGCGCTGAAGCGTTCTCAAGAATTAGCCACTTATTATCGACTCAATGGCGCTTTATATATTTTTGATGTCAAAATTCTTCAGCGACGCAAGCTGATTCAATACACCTCGAAATCATTTTCTTACGTTATGGACAATCATGTTTCTTTTGATATCGATAACGCGATTGATTTTGAGTTGGCAGAGTTCTTTATGCAAAAACGAAATGCGAACACTGTCAGCTAAACAATGAAATAATTAACGCTCAAATAAAAAGCTCTGCAATCGCAGAGCTTTTTTGTTTTCTAACCCTAAACCACCTTCTATGAAGGTGGTGATTGTCCTTTTGGGCTATGCCCGAAAGGCATTAAGGTTAAGGGACAGGGTATACAATAACGGCTTAAAAGTTATGATTCGACAAAAATACGGGGTGTAATGGATGTTCTCTGCCGTAGAAGTTGAATACTAAAGCGCTCACCGACGCTAGTTATATAACTTGATGTGTTATAGCCCCCTTATAGGGGGCCATTCAAAGCCACCTGCTATGCAGGTGGATTTTTACATGTGGGGAAAGAGGAAGGAGAGCGGTTAACGCTCATTTCCTTCTTTAATTACTTCTTTTTGAGCAATAGCAAGTAAGTTATCAATGCTTGCAGTGTTCTGAAGGTTGGCGATGACACGTGTTGCTTTGAGTTTAAGTTTTTTATCTGAGTAGGTTTCTTCATTGAGGTTGTAGAAGACCTTATTCAATATCTTAGTTGCATTCTCAGTTGAACATTTAGGCAACAGCATGATCAACTCATCTTCGTGTTTTGGATTCTTGATCAGATAGTCACTCGCTCGAATAAAGGAACTAACGGTATCAACCATGAATTTTTGTGCGACCAAATGAGCGTTATGTTCTTTGGCTTCATCCAAATCATACTTAATTAAGATCAGTGAGTTTACTTCATTGCCGTTGACAACATCCTCTAAATGACGAGTTTTAGTTATTTCAAAGCGATAAGTGTTTGTACCTTCATCGTAGAACGCTTCTTTTCGTTCAACCATGTTCTGGGTCATTTTGTCGAAATCACGCTTGTTGATGATCATAAAGATAATGCAGAAAGCGATCAGTGAATACACAACTGTTAAGTAGGCTTTGCTAAACCATAGCTCCAGATACGAAACTTTTAACCTAAGAATGTTCTTTTGGTCGATGTTGTAGTTTTCGTGGTAATTGAAGAGTGGGTTCTTTGTCGTTGAGAAAAGGTAGACGTTTTTGCCATTCTCGTATTTTTTCTCGATAAGTACTTTAGTGTTAAATGCTTCGTTGACGGGAATATCTAAAACCAAGCTACCAGTTTTTTCACCATTGTGCGTAATTGCGGTAGAAAGTGTCAGAGTTATCCCGCCTGCTTGAGTATTCTCGAAAATGTCATAAGTGTAGGCACCAGTATTGGATTTACTGTTGTCGTAAAGAAATGAACAGTACTCTGAAGTGCTGCATTTTATCTCTTCTTTATAAGTCGATCGTCCGACAGGCTTCACACTGTAGAAGATCGTTTTGGCGTTGAATGAAAGGTAGCTAAGAGCATTAACATATCGGCTATTCACAAACTCTGGAGCGCTGCTGTAGAGCTGGGTTAGAGTCTCAAGTGTAATCACATCCGTAAGATTAATATTGTTGTCGTCGAATAGATATTTTACGTCTCTATTTTGCTTTTCAACGATGGAAGCATCCTGCTCTTTGCCTAATTCTGATTGGATATTGCTTGCCGTAATATGCAGTTTGTCTCGCGCAGCATCAAATACAGAAATGAAGTTATTGAAGTCGTGTATTTTTTGTTTAACAAGGTCATTAGTGGTTACCGCTAGATGCAGCGCATTCAATAATAGGCCCAGACATAAACTAACTAATACTGTTAGCAGGAATTTTTTCATCACTCAAACTCAAATGGGGGTTAAAACTCAACTCGCTATTTTAAGTCTGTGGGGATTTTACTGTATGTAGGATTAGTCTGTTTGTCGCAAAGGAAAGGCTGCTTGCACAGTGGGGTTCAACATCGTTTCTTGTTTATCTTGTTACTTTTCTAGCTAAAGTGATTTGGAGAACATGAATATTTTTAATAAACAAGTTGAATATTCGTCGATTGTTTTATTTGGTGGTCAGGATGATTATTTAGCCATCCAGACATCTTTTTGTCTGACCTCAGCTTAGTAGAAGGAACGATGACATGGCGACTATTACACATATTTTGGGCTACCCACGTATTGGCGAAAAACGCGAACTTAAATTTGCATTAGAGAAATACTGGCGTGGTGATATCACTCAGCAAGAGCTAAAGGCGGTAGGTAGCGAAATCCGCCACAACAACTGGGCTTTACAAAAAGAAGCAGGCTTAAGCTTTGCTACTGCGGGCGATTTTGCATGGTATGACCATGTTCTTACAACCACTTTGCTGCTTGGTCATGTTCCTGCTCGCCATCATCTATCTCATAACAAAGATAGCTTTCCAGATCTCGATACGCTTTTCCGCGTTGGACGTGGCCAGTCGCAAAATTCGTGTGGTTGTAGTGGCAGTGCGGCTTCAGACATGACCAAGTGGTTCAATACTAACTATCACTACATCGTTCCTGAATTCAGTTCTGACGATAAGTTTGAAGTGAGCTGGCCGCAGCTATTTGAAGAAGTCAATGAAGCGGTGAAAACAGGTGCAAACGTGAAACCTGTGCTTTTGGGGCCTGTGAGTTATCTCTACTTGGGTAAAGAAGTGGAAGATAATTTTGACCGTTTAACATTGCTTCCACGTTTGCTGACGGCTTATCAAAGCATTTTGTCTAAATTGGCTAAACAAGGGATTGAGTGGGTTCAAATCGACGAGCCAGTACTGTCACTTGAGTTAGAAAGCCGATGGCAAGATGCTTTTAAGCTGGCGTATCAAGTACTGCAAGGCGATGTAAAAGTGCTGTTAACAACTTATTTTGATTCGGTGATTGATACGTTGGACAAAATCGTTGCACTGCCTGTAAACGGTCTTCACATCGACATTTCAGCAGCGCCACAGCAGTTAGAAAGTGTACTAGAGAAATTGCCACAACACTGGGTGTTGTCAGTGGGAGCTATCAATGGCAGAAACGTGTGGCGTGCAGATTTAGGCAACCTGCATAACAGATTGCAGCCAATAAAAGAGAAACTGGGTGAGCGCCTTTGGATTGCGAGTTCATGCTCACTACTGCACAGCCCAGTGAATTTAGAACTCGAACAAAATCTCTCAACAGAAGTGCGCAGCTGGTTTGCGTTTGCCAAGCAAAAAGTCACCGAAGTCGCGCTACTTGGACGAGCATTAGATGGCGACCAAGAAGCGATTTTGGCTTGTGACACTTACAGCTTGCCTATTGTTGATAGAAAAACCGCAACACATGTGAACAAGCCGCAAGTGCAATCGCGAGTGAACACTATCACTGCATCATTAGCGCAGCGTAGTGAGCCGTACAAACAGCGTGCGGTGACACAAGCGAAACAACTGGGTTTACCATTATTCCCAACCACCACCATAGGTTCATTCCCGCAAACCAACGAAATTCGTACTCAACGCAGTGCATTCCGTACAGGAGTATTACCAGAAGCCGAGTATATTTCAGCATTGAAAGGACACATTGCAGATGCGGTGAAGCGTCAGGAGGTTTTGGGGCTGGATGTATTAGTCCATGGCGAAGCAGAGCGTAACGACATGGTTGAATACTTTGCTGAAAACCTATCAGGCTTCCAAACCACTCAGTTTGGCTGGGTACAAAGTTACGGCTCTCGCTGTGTTAAGCCAGCGATTGTGGTTGCAGACATTGAACGTGAAAAACCAATCACTGTTGAATGGTCAAGCTATGCTCAGTCATTAACCGATAAGAAGATGAAAGGGATGCTGACGGGCCCTGTCACTATCTTGTGCTGGACTTTCCCTCGTGAAGATATCAGCCGTAAAGAAATCGCTCAGCAACTGGCGCTAGCGTTACGTGACGAAGTCTCTGATTTACAAGATGCAGGGATTAATATCATTCAGATTGATGAACCGGCGATTCGCGAAGGTTTGCCTCTGAAGAAACGTGACCACAAGGCATACTTAGATTGGTCCGTGGAAGCGTTCAAGATTTCTGCGGCAAGTGCTAGACCGAAAACCCAGATTCATACTCACATGTGTTACAGCGAATTCAACGAGATCATTGACTCAGTGGCAGCACTAGATGCGGATGTGATTACGATTGAAACCTCACGCTCGAACATGGAACTTCTGAAAGCCTTTGAAGACTTCAATTATCCGAACGAAATTGGTCCGGGTGTTTATGATATTCACTCGCCAAACATTCCAACACAGGAATGGATTGAAGGTTTACTGCGTAAAGCGTCAGCCAAGATCCCAGCAGAACGACTCTGGGTAAACCCTGATTGCGGTCTGAAAACTCGTAACTGGAAAGAAGTGGAAGCGTCATTGATCAACATGGTGTTAGCGGCAAAAACCTTGCGCGAAGAAGCACAAAGTAACGCAGCTTAATTGCAAGTCTGAATAACAAACAAGGGGCTCAGATGAGCCCCTTGTTTGTAGAACAAAGCATTTATACAGCACAAACCTATTGTGAAGCGCAAGTTTGTTGAGTGATGAGTTCATCTACCATCAGTTGTCCACGAGTATTACGCATTTTAATACGGTAACTCAAACCCACTTCGAGGTTTGCTTTGATATTCTTGTCTGAACAAAAGGTTTTGATACTGCTTTGCATAACCTGAGTGACAGGTTTGGCACTTTTATCATCAGCGTTATAAACCATCATCATTTCAATGGTGGTACCTTTGGCCGTAGCACGCATTATATTGAGTGGGCCATATTCTAAAGGCAGTTCAGTACTCAGCAGGCTGGCTCTATTATCCGCGAGCAGTTCAAGATTTCTCTGGTTGTCTGCATTAGAACTACAACCAGAGAGCAGAACTAAGCCGAAAGCGATAATTCCAGCGGTACTTTTTTTCATACTAAAATACTTTTTTGAACGGTTTGATGATGACACTAGCATAAACACCTGCTGCCACATAAGGATCTGCGTCTGCCCATGCTTTTGCTTCTTCTAACGAGTTGAAATCAGCAATAACGGTTGATCCAGTGAAACCTGCTTCTCCTGGGTTTTCTGAATCGATAGCTGGTAGTGGGCCAGCGGTCAGCAAACGGCCTTCATCTTGAAGTGCTTGTAAGCGTTCTAAGTGCGAAGCACGAACACTCATGCGTTTTTCTAGAGAGCTCTCAACGTCTTGAGAAAAAATGACATACCACATAATCCATATCCTTATTAATGACTGAAACTGCAAGTTACCAGCAACTAATGTACGGAAACTTGGCAATATTTAAACCTTGATGGTGATATTTCTGTGATCAGTTTCCTGCGTTAATCGGGCGCGGGCGTCCATCGGAATCAATGGCGACATAATTAAATGTGGCTTCACACACTTGGAAACGGTCACCGATGCCGTCAACTTTAACGGGTTTTACCCAAACTTCTAAGTTAATCGACATAGAAGTGCGGCCAATTTTAGTGCATTCACCGTAGCAACAGACCACATCACCTACTTTCACGGGCTTTTTAAACGCGATACTGGAAACTGAGACTGTAACGATACGACCAGAAGAAATCTCTTTTGCTAAAATACCACCAGCCAAGTCCAACTGAGACATAATCCAACCGCCAAAAATATCACCATTTGCATTGGTGTCTGCTGGCATGGCAACCGTTCTAAGTAATAGCTGGCCTTTAGGGGAACCGACTTCCTGACTCATTTCAAATTCCGTAGTAAGCAAAACAGCGACTGTGTTTACCAAGTCGCTGTCAGAAAAGAGGGCATTATAGCAGTAAATCTAGCTGCTTATTAACCCCAAAGAGTCATGTAAAATCATCTATTGGTTAGAATTTTTCTGCTCTTTAGGAAGATGTTTGTAAATATAAACGCCAGTCAGCAGGGTGTAGACAAATGTTGCGATAAGAAGGCCGAACACTTTGAAATTAACCCAAACATCTAAAGGTAATTGATAAGCAATGTAGATGTTAACTACAGCGCAGATAGCGAAGAAGCCAACCCATGCCCAGTTTACTTTTGCCCACACACTGTCTGGCAGAGTGATTTCCTTACCTAACATGCTTTTGATCGCTGATTTACCCATCAAATGGCTGACAGTCAGGCCTAGAGCAAACACAGTGTAAACAATGGTCACTTTCCATTTAATGAAGTTGTCATCGTGAAGGAAAATCGTCATACCACCAAAGATGGCGACAACAGCAAAGGTAATGAGCTGCATTTTTTCAACTTTCTTGTACACGAAGTACGAAATAGCCACTTGAACGGCAGTTGCAGCGATCAATGCAGCAGTTGCGACATAAATATCGTATAGCTTGAAGAGAGCAAAGAAGATAATTAGAGGAATAAACTCAATCAGTTGTTTCATTATGTGGGTACATCCAAACTTTTCGTTGCCGATAGTCTACTCAATTTGCCTTGTCATCTGAATAGCCAGTAGCGATTTAGTTACAAATTTGGCAATCTTCTTATTGAAAACAAAAAAACCGCTCATCAGAGCGGTTTTTGTTAGAGATTCAGCTATTAAGCTTGCTGATCTTGATAAACTTTTTCAGCTTCAGAGTCTTCAATCATAGAATCAACGATTACTGCACAAGCTGCATCACCAGTGATGTTTAGTGCTGTACGGATCATGTCGAAGATACGGTCTAGAGCGAATAGTAGTGGTAGACCTTCAATTGGAATGCCTGCAGCAAGAAGAACCGCAACAACAAGGAATGAAGGACCAGGTACACCAGCTTGACCAACAGCACCTAGTGTAGCAGTCACGATGATTGCAATGTAAGCACCCATTGATAGGTCAATGTGGAACAGTTGAGCAAAGAAAACTGCAACTAAACCGTAGTAGATTGCGTTACCAGACATGTTGATCGTTGCGCCTAGAGGCAGAACGAATGACGCTGTCGAGTTACGTACACCTAGGTCTTTCTCAACTGTGTCCATAGTAACAGGAAGTGTTGCCATAGAAGATGCTGTTGAAAGAGCAACCGCTTGTGGCTTCTTCATTGCGCTAATGAATTTCTTCGCTGAAGTCTTGCTGAAGAAATGGATCATCGCTGGGTAAACGATGAAGCCAAAAATCAGGATAGCGGCTGTGTAAACCAGAAACAGCTTGAACACCACCATAAGAGCGCCAAAACCGAATGTACCTACTGCTTCAGCCATCAGACCGAATACGCCGATTGGAGCGATAACCATTACTTTGTTGATCATCCACACCATTGAATCAACGATAGTGTTTACACCATTGATGACTGGATCGCGTTTCTCTGGGCTCTGTTTTGAAATGGCAATACCTAAGAACAAGCAGAAAACGAGAATTTGCAGAATGTTTGCGTCGTTCAAAGATTGGAACACGTTAGTCGGAATCATACCGATAACGGTCGCCCAAAACGTAGGTAGTTCACCTTTTGAAGCGTATTCTGCTGAGAACATGCCTTCAACACCAGAAACATCAATACCCATGCCTGGTTGGAATACTTCACCCATAACTAGTGCTAGGCAAACCGCTAAAGCAGAAGTTACAGCAAAGTAACCTAGAGTAACGAAACCAACTTTACCTGCAGAGTGGCTATTGCCTAGGCCAGCTGCACCTGAAATCAGAGCAACAGCGACCAGTGGAATAACTAACATCTTGATTAAGTTAATAAAGATGGCACCTAACGGAGAAAACATTGTCGCATCGTGACCCATGGCTGCACCAATAAGCGTACCGAGTACCATGGCAATCACAACTTGAACACCAATGTTCTGTAGTAAATTCTTTTGTTTTAACACTTCCTTAACCCCTGTGCTAATAATGTGTAAATTTCTAGACATAACCACTAACCAATCCTCGATTAATGGAAATTTATGTTGCTCGGTTTTTTACACTTATATTTCACAATTGGCAATATGCATCTGCGTCGGATTTGACTTAGTCACCCCTTTTTACTGATGAAGTGGTTATTTAATCACCATGGAAATCGTTTGCTTTCGATTTTGGAACAGAAATGGGCAATGGTGGGGTGAAGGAAATTTTGACCGAAATAGTCGATGGGATGTTAAAAAAATGATCAATTCCTAAGCTGACTAGTATTGAATAGCTACAAAATCGCCAGTTAAAAATCGATCATTGAAAGTATAAAGTAGGGTAATAAAACCCTACTTTAAGGCTATTATTTTATGGTCGCTTGTTTCATTGGTGTAATAAAACTCGCTAACGATTTCAGTAGTGTTTCTGGGTTGTTTTGGTTTGTTTCGATGATTTTCACCACAGCAGAACCAGAGATCGCGCCTGCCGCACCAGCCGTAATCGCTTGTTTTACCTGTTCCGGTTGCGAGATACCAAAACCAAGAAGTGCAGGCGGCGCATCAAACTGATTCAAACGATCTAACAGTGCGTGCACTGGCATATTGGCTTTTGTTTCTGCACCCGTCACACCAGCACGAGAAAGCAGATAAGTATAGCCTTGGCTCAATGAAGCCACAGATTTCAACGTTTCATCACTGGCTGTCGGCGGTGCAATGAAAATTGGTTTGATACCAAATTTTTCTGCAGCTGCGACAAATTCAGCACTTTCCGTGGTTGGTACATCAGCGACTAAAACTGAATCAACACCTGCTTCCTGACAACGTTGATAGAAGTTTTCAATTCCGCGAGAGAACACCAAATTCGCGTACATCAACAAACCGATTGGCGTGTCTGGATTCTTAACACGGATTTGTTTGATAAGGTCAAAACAGATATCCGGAGTGGTACCCGCCTGAAGGGCGCGATTGTTTGCTCCTTGAATCGTTGGACCGTCTGCTAACGGATCTGAGAACGGGAAACCGAGCTCAAGAGCATCTGCGCCAGCATCAATTAATGTCTGCATAATTTGCAGAGAAAGCTCAGGAGAGGGGTCGCCAATCGTTACAAACGGAACAAATGCGCCTTGATTTTGCTCAGCTAAGCGCTGAAAAAGAGATTGATAACGATCCATTACAGCACTCCTTTATCTTGTAAAATTTTGTCTACAGTGAAGATATCTTTGTCTCCACGACCAGACAGGTTAACCACTAATAACTGCTCTTTTTCTGGTTCAGCAAACGCCATTTTCAATGCGTGCGCTAATGCATGTGAAGATTCCAGCGCAGGAATGATACCTTCTTTACGAGCAAGCAGTTGGAAAGCGTCCAGTGCTTCATCGTCAGTAATGCTGTCGTATTCTGCACGGCCAATCGAGTTTAGATACGCATGTTGTGGGCCAACAGAAGGGAAGTCCAAACCAGCAGAAATGGAGTAAGATTCTTCAACCTGACCGTACTCATCTTGCATTAATGGTGCTTTCATACCCAAGTAGATGCCTGTTTTACCATGTTTTAGAGGTGCGCCGTGTTGGTCGGTATCAATACCTTTACCCGCAGGCTCTACGCCGATTAGACGAACCGACTCTTCTTCGATGAAATCAGCAAACATGCCGATAGCATTGGAACCACCGCCAACACAAGCAATTACCGCATCAGGTAAACGACCTTCACGAGCTAAAATCTGATTTTTAGTCTCTTCACCAATGATGTGCTGGAATTCACGAACAATGGTAGGGAATGGGTGAGGACCCGCAGCAGTGCCTAATAAGTAGTGGGTGTTTTCATAACTTGCAGACCAGTCACGCATTGCTTCGTTACAAGCATCTTTTAAGGTCGCTGAACCTGAGTGTACAGGGATTACTTCTGCACCCATTAAGCGCATGCGGAAAACGTTCGGGCTTTGGCGCTCAACATCTTTTGCACCCATGTATACGCGACATTTCAAATCTAACAGTGCACAAGCCAGAGCCGTTGCTACACCATGTTGACCAGCGCCAGTTTCAGCGATGATTTCGGTTTTGCCCATACGTTTTGCTAATAATGCCTGACCAAGAACTTGGTTGGTTTTATGCGCGCCGCCGTGAAGCAAATCTTCACGTTTCAGATACAGTTTAGTTTTTGTGCCTTTGGTGATGTTGCGCGTTAGCGTTAAAGCCGTAGGGCGGCCTGCGTATTCCTGCAACAGAGTCATGAACTCCGAACGAAACTCTGGGTCTTCTTGAGCATCAATAAAAGCTTGTTCTAGCTGGTCTAGAGCGGGTACTAAAATCTGAGGTACGTACTGACCACCGTACTCTCCAAAATAGGCGTTAAGTTTTGCCATGTTCATTATCCCTTAATTGCGATCCCCGTTGGTGTATTCGGGGATACGATAATAGTCGTCGATGTGTTCGTATTTTCTAAAATTTAGTAATTTCTAATCGCACTGAAGGCTTGCTTCAACTTTGCTGCGTCTTTTTTGCCGGGTTCGGATTCAACACCTGAGTTAAGGTCTAATCCCATACATCCTAGTGTTGCCGCATGTTGTGCATTCTCTGGAGAAAGTCCGCCCGCCAGCATGACGTTGGAAACCGATGCGTTTGCCAGTAATGACCAATCAAATGAAGTTCCGGTGCCACCGCTTTGGGTGCCAACTTTGGCATCCAGTAAATGGCGGTCGACATGGTTTTCAATAAATGCAGGCAATTGGTCTGTTACCCCGTAGGCTTTCCAGATTTCTACCTGTTCAGGCAGAGCACTTTTCAGCTCATCGATAAATGCTTGCGATTCATCACCGTGTAATTGCACTGCAAATAACCCGAGCTGAACGGCGGTGTCTGTCACTTCTTTCACTGAGTGATTCTGAAATACACCCACATATTGCAAAGGTGCACCAGCCATGGTTAAACGTGCTGCTTCTGTATCAACATAGCGTTTTGATTTAGGAACAAAAATCAGACCACCAAATACCGCGCCTGCTTGGTATGCTTTCACTGCATCATCAGGGTGAGTCAGTCCGCATACTTTGTTTTCGCCCAGTACCACTTTACGTACCGCCAGTTCAAGGTTTTCCTGTGCCATTAACGCGCTGCCAATCAAAAAGCCGCTTGCGTATGGCGCCAAGTCACGCACCTGCTGGTGAGTGTAAATGCCAGACTCAGAGATAACCGTTGTACCTTCTGGCAGCAGCGGTGCGAGTTCTTTCGTGCGGTTAAGGTCGGTTGATAGGTCGCGTAAGTTGCGGTTGTTAATTCCGATTACTTTTGCTTCAAGAGCAATGGCTCTTTGAATTTCTTCTTCGTTACTGGTCTCAGTCAGAATACCCATACCGAGTTCATGAGCCACATCAGCCAGTTCTTTATATTGCTCATCATTGAGAACAGAAAGCATCAGCAGAATTGCGTCTGCGCCGTAATGACGAGCCAAATAAACCTGATAAGGGCTGATCATAAAGTCTTTGCACAGTACCGGTTGTGTTACCTGAGAACGAATGCGTGGCAGAAACTCAAAGTTACCCTGAAAGTATTTTTCGTCTGTCAGAACAGAAATTGCGTTCGCGTACTGGTTGTACACCGATGCGATGTAATCCAAATCAAAATGCTGACGAATCAAACCTTTTGATGGCGATGCTTTTTTGCATTCCAGAATGAAAGCTGTTTTGCCGTTGTCCAGAGCTTGGTAGAAATCGCGATCAGATGTGGTCAGAAGATTTTTAAAACTCTCTAGAGGCTGCTGTTGCTGGCGCTCTTCAACCCATACCACTTTGTCCTTGACGATTTTGGCTAACACTTGCGCCATTTTCGTGTTTTCAACGGAAATATGTTCAGAGAGTTGTTGCGGTTGCCCGCTCTCAGCTTTCTCGTTAACAAGAAGTTCGTTACTGACGTTGGTTTCGTTAGACATGTCGACGTTAACCTCGATTCGCTAATTGTTGAACTAATTCGTAAGCTTTACCTGAGTTCATAACGTCAATGGCTTGCGCCGCGTTCGCTTTGAGGTCTTCTTTTCCAAATAGTCGTAAAAGAAGAGCAACGTTGACAGCAACAGCAGCGAGTTGTGCAGGCGTTCCTTTGCCATTGAGGATATCAGTGATGATGGCGCAGTTTTCTTCAGGCTCCCCACCTTTGATTGCTTCTAGCGGGTAAGTCTCTAATCCAAAATCTTGCGGTGTCAGAGTGTATTCAACAATCTTACCGTCTTTGATCTCTGCAACATGGGTTTCACCATGTACAGCCACTTCATCTAATCCTGAGCCATGAACTACAGCGGCTCTTTTGAGACCCATTTGTAACATGGTTTCCGCAATAGGACGAACCAAATCTAAACTATAAACACCCATTAATTCGATATTGGGTCTCGCAGGGTTAATCAGTGGACCTAAAATGTTGAATATGGTGCGAGTTTTCATGGTTTGACGCACAGGCATCGCATGGCGAACACCACCGTGATACTGAGGTGCAAACAAGAAAGCGACCCCCAAATCGTCCAGTGCTTGACGAGTGTCTTCAGCACTCATTGCTAGGTTGATACCGAATGAATCGAGAAGATCAGAAGATCCGGATTTGCTAGAAACGCCACGGTTACCGTGTTTTGCGACTTTTACGCCACACGCGGCGGCAACAAACGCTGAAGTGGTAGAGATATTGATGGTATTGGAACCATCACCACCAGTTCCCACAATGTCTGCGAAGTCATAATCCGGACGTGGGAAAGGATTAGCATTCGCCAGCAAAGCTTTGGCTGCTCCCGCAATTTCATCCGGCGTTTCGCCTTTAATTTTTAATGCTGTCAGTACCGCAGACATCAGAATCGGGTCCATTTCGCCACGGATGATATGGTCGAACAACTCTTGGCTTTCGCTTTGGCTTAGTGACTGTTGCTCGTAAAGTTTGTTGATGATGTTTTGCATGTTTCTATTCCTTATCCTTTTCGCCACTGTCTTGTTGGGCTCTAATCTTTTTCGTTGAATGCGCTTGAGATAGTTAACTGAGCGCCCAATCAATCGCGTTTTCTAACAGTGTTGCTCCCTGCGTAGTCATGATGGATTCTGGGTGAAACTGGAATCCACACACCTTGTCTTCTTCATGCACAACCGACATGACTAATCCATCGACTTCAGCGGTTACGGTTAACTCTTCGCTCACATGCGTTGCGACCAGTGAGTGATAACGAGCAATTGCCAGTGGCGACGGTAGTCCTTGGTAAAGCTCGTGGTTTTGATGTTCCATCATGGATACTTTGCCGTGAACGATTTCACCAGCGCCGGCAACCGTACCGCCATATGCTTCAACAATCGCCTGATGACCAAGGCAGATACCAATCATAGGCACTTTACCTTTTAGGCGTTTCAAAATTTCTGGCATGACGCCTGCTTCAGAAGGCGCGCCCGGACCCGGAGAAAGAACAATAACCGGCTGCTCTAGGGCTTCCACTGCATTTTGAATGGTGTCTGCTGCAATATGGTTACGATAAATCGTGACCTGATGACCCAATGAACGGAACTGATCAACCAAGTTGTAGGTGAATGAATCAAAGTTGTCGATGAATACGATATTCGCCATGAGTTATTCCTCCTACTTACGCTTTATTTAAAGAAGATTGCGCTTGGTGAGCGTGTTGAATCGCTGAAATGACGGCTTGAGCTTTACCGCGTGTTTCATCTGCTTCTGCTTGTGGATCGGAGTCAAAGACCACGCCAGCACCGGCTTGAACTTGAGCGATGCCATTTTCCACATAAGCAGAGCGAATCACGATACAAGTATCCAAATCTCCTTCACCGGTCAGGTAACCCACTGCGCCACCGTAACTGCCACGACGTTCTTTCTCAACGTTACGGATCAACTGCATAGCGCGGATTTTTGGTGCGCCAGTCAGCGTGCCCATGTTCATACATGCTTGGTAAGCGTGCAGAGCATCTAAGTCCTGACGAAGCTGACCAACCACGCGAGAAACCAAGTGCATCACATGGCTGTAACGGTCTACTTTAAGTAAATCGGCCACATGGCGAGTACCCGCTTGTGAGATACGCGCTACATCGTTACGGGCTAAATCCACCAACATCATGTGTTCCGCGTTTTCTTTCTTATCCAGACGCAGTTCTAGCTCGATACGGCTGTCCAAATCAAAATCAATAGTGCCATCAGCGCGTTTGCCACGACGACGAGTTCCCGCAATAGGGTAGATTTCAATTTGGTTGGTTTCTTTCTCGTACTTCAGAGCACTCTCAGGTGAAGCGCCGAACAGAGTAAAGCGTTCGTCCTGCATGTAGAACATGTAAGGGCTAGGGTTACTCTTTTTGAGTTGTTCATACGCGGCAAGTGGAGAAGGGCAAGGTAGCGTAAAGCGGCGAGATGGTACCACTTGGAAGATGTCGCCTTTCACCACGTAGTCTTTCAAATCTCGAACTATGGAGCAAAACTCTTCATCGCCGATGTTAGTGTTAACCGATACGTCTGCAATTTTTTCAGCTTGCGGCTGCAACTGAGGAATCGCAGCTTGCTCAGTAATAACAGCAAGACGACTGATGAGCGCCGTATGTGTTTCTGTAGTCCTTGAGAATGCAGTTGCTTGAAGTTGACAAGTCTCAGTCTGGTGGTCGACAACCATTAATGTCTCTGCCACATAAAAAACGTAATCAGGGCATTGGTTACTTTGTGCGGCATCACCGAGCGGTTCAAAGTTGGCAACTAGGTCATAGGCAAATAAACCACCAATAAAAATGGCATGTTTGTCTTGTTTGCTGAGATCAAAACTGTGCTGAACAAGGCGTAAAGCATCAAATGAAGACGCTTCTTTTAAACGCGAATCTTCATCTAACGTATCGCACGGTGCTTCAAAGTTCAGTGTAAGAAGCGAGCCTTCCAGTGTTGCTGGAATCGCATCAACAAGGTTCTGCTTCAAAATTTCAACCAACTGCATGCCGTTATCAGTTAAAGCTTGGAAAGTTACTTTATGACCTAAACAAGTGATTCGTACGGCGGCGTCAATCAGCAGCAGGCTTTTTAGGTTCTGTTTTGAATCAATTTCAGCAGACTCAAGCAATAAACAGTCTGTTTTGCCTTCACACAGTGCGTGGAATAGTGCTGTAGGATCTTGCGTATAAGGAATAGAGGTCTTAATGACTTCTAACTGTGCAAGGTTTTTAATTTCAATGGCCTTGTTCACAAGACCTCCTTATTAAATCGTCTGAATTTGTTCTCTAACCAGTTGAAAGTAGAGGGTGTGATATGTCAACTGATAAAATAAAAGCCCGCTAATTGCGGGCTTTATGAATGCGTTTCTTTGAATTAGAAGTGCACGTTTGCCCGCCATGAATCTGACCACATACGCCACCAATTAATATTAAGCTCAGCAGAAGCTGTGCTTAAATTAGAATATGGGTTTGTGTTGATTTCTTGTAACATAGCAAGCCTTAATTTGTGCTCTCGTATTTGTGTACTAGTAAACTAGTGCGAGAGGTGAAAGTCAAGCCTTAAAAACAGGCAAAATTAAAAAATATGAAAATAGACTTACATAGTCATACGACAGCGTCTGATGGCCGCATGTCATACGAAGAACTGATTGAACGCGCTATCGGATTCAATGTTGATGTTCTTGCGATTACAGATCACGACACTATTGAGGCGTTAGCGCCAGCACGAGCTTATATTGAAGAGAAACAGCATCCAATTACGCTCATCAATGGTATTGAAATCTCGACGGTTTGGCAGAACAAAGACATTCATATTGTTGGTTTAAATATTGATCCGTTGAATCCACATCTGCAAGGTTTAATTGAGCAACAAAAAGAACACCGAGTCGGACGTGCGGAACTGATTGCTCATCGATTAGAGAAATCGACCCGAGAAGGGGTGCTTGAAGAAGTAAAAGCGATCGCAGGCGATGCTCCGATCACACGTGCCCATTTTGCTAAATGG
Source organism: Vibrio sp. C8 (assembly GCF_054051265.1). Lineage (NCBI taxonomy): Bacteria > Pseudomonadati > Pseudomonadota > Gammaproteobacteria > Vibrionales > Vibrionaceae > Vibrio > Vibrio sp. C8. The sequence goes on along the minus strand of NZ_JBPAOE010000001.1, from coordinate 48,697 downwards.
CTGGTGGATGCGGGTTACGCGAAAAACCTTCAGCAAGTCTTTAAGAAATTTTTAACGCGCGATAATCCGGGTTATGTGCCGCCAAACTGGTGCTCTATGGCTGATGCGGTTAATGCGATTCATGCCGCCGGAGGACGGGCTGTGCTTGCTCATCCGGCGCGATATAACTTGACGGCTAAGTGGCTAAAGCGCTTAATTACTGCGTTTGCAGAAGCTGGTGGTGATGCAATGGAAGTTGCTCAACCTCAACAAGCTCAACAAGAAAGACGCACTTTGGCTGATTATGCTATACAATACAATCTATTAGCTTCTCAAGGCAGTGATTTTCATTACCCGTCTCCGTGGATGGAGTTAGGGCGAAATTTATGGCTGCCTTCAGGCGTGGAACCCGTCTGGAAAGACTGGGAAATACTCTCTAAAGATAGATCTGAGAGACTAGGGCAAGAGACCCTAGGTAATGAGGAATAATAATGAGCCAGTTTTTTTATGTTCATCCAGAAAACCCACAAGCGCGTCTAATCAATCAGGCGGTTGCCATAATTCGCAATGGTGGGGTGATTGTTTACCCAACCGATTCCGGTTATGCGTTAGGCTGCCAGCTAGAAAATAAACAGGCACTAGAACGTATTTGTCAGATCCGTCGCTTAGATGACAAACACAACTTCACACTGTTGTGCCGCGATTTGTCTGAGATTTCACTATACGCTCGCGTGGATAACACGGCTTTCCGTTTATTGAAGAACAATACGCCGGGACCTTACACCTTTATTTTTAAAGGTACGAAAGAGGTGCCCCGTCGCTTAATGAACCCTAAGCGTAAAACCATTGGTATCCGTATTCCAAACAACAAAATTGCATTGGATCTGCTTGAAGCATTGGGCGAACCTTTGATGTCGACGTCGCTTATTTTACCGGGCAATGAGACGACGGAATCTGATCCTGATGAAATTCGTGATTGTCTTGAACACGCGGTTGATGTGATTCTGAATGGCGGATTTTTGGGTGAGCAGCCGACAACAGTGATTGATTTCAGCGATGATGAGCCACAAGTCGTCCGTGTTGGTTCGGGTGATCCAATACCGTTTGAATAAGCGGTGCAACGAGACAAGGTTCTTTTTTGTTCACGTTCGCGTCCACTCGGGTTTGCCTTGTTAAATCTCTACTTAGTTTGGGGATAAACTGGATGCTTTTATCGGTGTAATCTGTAATAATGCGCGACCGCGATTTTTGCCAGAATAACTGGTACTGAAGTCAGATCGCATACTAATATTTCGACGTCTGAGAAGACGACACAAAGGTAGATAAATGAGCGAAAAGTTACAAAAGGTTTTAGCACGCGCCGGTCATGGTTCTCGTCGTGAGTTAGAAGCTCTGATTAGAGCGGGTCGTGTTAGTGTTAATGGCAAGGTAGCTACGTTGGGTGAGCGCTTGGAAGATGAAAGCGCTGTTGTACGTATTGACGGGCATACCGTATCAGCAAAAGCACAAGAAGAAGTTGTATGTCGCGTACTTGCGTATTACAAACCTGAAGGTGAGTTATGTACTCGTCATGACCCTGATGGTCGCCGTACGGTTTTTGATCGTCTACCGAAGATTCGTGGCTCACGCTGGATTTCAGTAGGTCGTCTGGATGCAAACACTTCAGGTCTGCTTCTGTTCACTACTGATGGTGAGTTAGCAAACCGTTTGATGCACCCAAGCCGTCAAGTGGAACGTGAATACTTAGTGCGTGTTTTCGGTGAAGTAACTGAAGATAAAATACGCAACCTAGTTCGCGGAGTTCAACTGGACGACGGTTTAGCGCGTTTTGAAGACGTGGTATACGCTGGTGGTGAAGGTATGAACCACACCTTTTACGTTGTTATCAACGAAGGTCGTAACCGCGAAGTTCGTCGTCTTTGGGAATCTCAAGAGACCACAGTTAGCCGTCTTAAACGTGTACGTTATGGTGATATCTTCCTAGATAAGAAATTGCCTCGTGGCGGTTGGATGGAGCTAGATCTTAAGCAGGTAAACTACTTGCGTGAACTGGTTGATCTTCGCCCTGAAAGCGAAACTATGCTGGATCTAGATAAAGACAATACCTCTCGTAAACGTGAACGTTCTCGTAGTCAGAAAATTCGTCGAGCTGTTCGTCGTCATGAAGAGCGTGTAACGGCACCTGCACCGAAAGGCCGTCGTAAGCCGACAGCTGCAACGAACAAGCCATCATCTGGTGAGCACGGTTCTCGAGCAAAAGCGGGCACGGCTGGCAAAGGTCAAGCTGGTGGTAAAGGCAGAACAGGCGGAAAGCCAGCACAAAAGAATACACCTCGTACTCGTAAATAGCCTTTATTAAATCGTTGTACCTTTATCGAATGAAAAATCCTGAGCTTAGCTCGGGATTTTTTGTTTCTGAATCCAGCATATTTTCGTTGGCTGGAGATGAGAATAAAAAAGCCCTTTAGGAAACTAAAGGGCTTTGTCTTTTATAGGGTCTGAGTCAGCTGATAATAGCGACCTTGCTGTGCTAGTAACGCTTCATGGTTACCATGCTCGACTACTTCACCTTGTTCAATCAAACATATCGCATCCATTTGATCTAAATTGACTAGACGGTGTGTAATGAAGATGACCGTTTTACCTGAGAAATGAGACTTAAACAGATCCATGATTTGCTGTTCTGTTTGTTTATCCAAACCTTCGGTTGGTTCATCCAGCAATAGGATAGGGGCGTTATGCAAAATAGCGCGCGAGATGCCAATACGGCGTTTCTCACCACCTGAAAGCTGACGTCCGCCATCTCCCAGCCACGTATCTAATCCCGGAGCTTCAAGTAGCTTTTGTAATCCCACTCGTTCGAGAATTGCGCACAACTCTTCGTCCGTAGCTTGCGGTTTTGCCATTAGTAGGTTATCTCGCAAGGAGCCATTCAAGATGTCGACACGTTGGCTGACGACACTGATGGATGCGCGCAGGTCACTTTCACTCCAGTTTTTCAGAGGCGTTTCGGCGATTTTAATCTCACCTTGGTTAGTATCCCAGTAACGGCAGAGCAATTGGATCAGCGTTGATTTCCCCGAACCTGTTTGACCAACAATAGCAAGTTTGTGGCCTGCTGGTACCGAAACTCGGACATTGTTCAGCACTTGCTGTTCGCTGTCTGGGTATTGGAACGACACACCGTCGAACTCTACTGAAAACTCACCTGAATGTGGTGCATTTTGTGTAGGGAATACAACATCAGGCTCACTAAGTATGACTTCATTCAAACGACGGGCAGAAGTCAGTGTTTGGCCTAAATGTTGGAATGCTCCCGCTATTGGCATGAGTAGCTCAAAGCTTGCCATGGTTGCGAAGATCATCAGAGCGATCATAGGGTCAGGTGCCTGACCGTTAACACCGTCAGCCGCTAGCCACAGCATCAGAACCAGTGTCCAGCCATTTGCCAATAACAGAAGGGCTTGGGCTAAACCAGTAAAGCTCGCATTGATTTTCTGATTAGTCAGCAATTTTTCTTGCGCGGTGTAAATGGCTTCGCGGTAACGAGATTCCGCACCAAAGATAGTAAGTTCACTATAGCCTTGCAGCCAGTCCATGGTTGCAATACGCATATCTGCTTTATTTTGGGTAAGTTCAGCACCGTTACGCTTGCCAAGCTTGTAGAACATAACCGGCCAAAGCAACAGTAGCACAAAGAGTACGGAACCCAGTACTAATCCTAAGCTTGAATCGAACCAGCAAAGTAGTGCAGTAATTGCAGCAATACCGAGCACACCAATGGTTACGGGGCTGATAAGGCGTAAGTAAACATGGTCCATTGCATCGATATCGGCAACAAGACGGTTTAAAAGGTCTGCATCACGCAGGTTTGAGATTCGGCCTGGAATCATAGGTGCGAGTTTTCCAAAAAAGAAAATTCGCAAGTCAGTCAGCAGTTTGAACGTGGCGTTATGGCTTACGACTCGCTCGCCCCAGCGTCCCGCCGTACGCCCCATGGCAAAGCCGCGAACGAATGCACCCGGCAACATATAGTTGAACGTTTCACGGGCAATCGTTAAGCCAGCAACCGCAGCGGCAGAGAGGAACCATCCTGAAAGGGTAAGTAAACCAATTGATGCTAACAGGGTTAGAAACGCCAGCAACATCCCGAGAGACAAACCAAACCAGTGCTTTTTATACAGTTTTAAGTATGGCAGTAAATCACGCATCTAGATTCCCCTTATCAGCTTCTTGAACGGCTTGATTGGACGCTAACATTGAGGCAAAAAGACCTTGTTGTTGGCTGAGCGTATTGAAATCTCCGGATTGCTCAAGCAAGCCATCGCGCATGACGAGGATTTGATTGACGGATTTCAACGGGAGTAGTTGGTGAGTGACAAGCAGTGCTGTTTTGTTTGCAATTTGAGTATTAAGACCTTGCATGACCAACTGTTCGCTGTGTGCATCTAAACTCGCGGTTGGTTCATCCAGTAACCAGAAACGGCCTTTTTGTAGCATCGCACGGGCTAGGGCTAAGCGTTGTGCCTGACCTACAGACAAGCCACCAGAGCGATCACTGATCATATAATCCAAACCATGCTTGTTAACAAACTCTGAAGCATAAGCATTATCGAGCACTTCTTGAACGGCTTGGTCAGTAATATCGTTCTTACCTAGGGTTACGTTGTCACGAATTGTGCCGTGTACCAGTAACGGGTTTTGACCAACCCAGCTTATCGCTTTGCGCCAACTTGTATGATCGAGTTGGCTGAGCTCGATGCCATTAATCGTCAAACTGCCTTGATATGGCATAAACCCTAAAATGGCATTTATCAGGCTGGTTTTACCTGCGCCGCTTGGGCCAACCAATGCTGTGGTTTCATTGTTGTTCAAAGTGAAAGAAACAGGGCCAACTAAGCGTTTACCTTCAGGGCTTAGAACTTCCAAATCACGAGCAACGATCTCAACAGAATCATTGCTCGATTGATGATTCGTCGGAAGAGGCGTTGAACCCGAAGCCACTTTGCTCACATCGGTTTGTAAGAACTCAACAATACTTTCAGCCGCACCTACCGCTTGCTGTTTCGCATGATAATAAGTGCCCAGCTCACGCAGTGGCTGATAAAACTCTGGAGCGAGAATAAGAATAAACAAGCCGGAGAACAAGGTGACGCCTGCGCCGTAGTAACCAAATTCTAATTCGCCGATAAAGCTGAAACCGAAGTAAACCGCAGTAATCGCAATTGAAATCGACGTAAAGAACTCAAGTACGGCGGAAGATAAGAATGCTATGCGTAAAACATCCATAGTCCGCTTACGGAATACTTCAGATGCACCGCGCATATGCTCTGTTTCTGCTGCTGTACGGTCAAACAGACGAATCGTCGTCATTGACTGTAAGCGGTCATAGAAGTGACCAGAAAGACGTTGCAGTGCTTTAAAGTTTTTTCTGCCTGCGTCAGCGGCTTTAATACCAACTAGCGCCATAAATAACGGAACGAGGGGAGCTGTGATCAAGAATATCAAACCAGCAGCCCAGTTGACTGGAAATACTACGATGAGAATGACAAACGGGATCAATACGGAAAGCGACATCTGCGGTAAGTAGCGAGCAAAGAAGTCGTGCATGTTTTCAACTTGCTCTAGTGTCAGCGTCGCCCATGCCCCAGCAGGCTTGCCTTTGATATAAGCAGGGCCTAACTCACGCAGTTTATCGAAGATTAGCTGGCGGATGTAAATTCGGATTTCTTTACCGGCTTTAAAGCCTGCGATCTCTCGTCCCCAGGTACATCCAGCGCGTGCAGCAACAGTCACCACTAAACCCAAAAAGTAAGGGATTAGCGAGTGTTTGTCTGCATGCACGATAATCACCTGATGCAAAATTGTCGCGAGTAGAGCCGCTTGGGCAAGTAGAAATAGGCTCGAAAGTACCCCAAGCCCAACAGCAATCATAAGCCAGCGCTTGGCTAATTTACTTTGCTGCTTGAGCCATGCGTTCAAGCTACGTTGTTTTTTCTTATCCATTATGTAAAGGCTTAATCATAATTATAATGTAATCCCCTTCCTTGATGGAGTGACAGCGGTTCTGCCTGTGTTCAGTAGTTCCGATCACCAATTGGTTGGTGATAAATGGAGCCTATTCACTTGCCGCCGAGCTGTTACGTCAATAAGTTGGGGTTTTGTTGAGGCTGAGTAGTATACAAAAGAAAACCCAGCGGATATACCGCTGGGTTTATGAGTTAGCTATTAATAATGCAAATTAATTGTGTGCTTATTTGTCATTAAGGCTGTCTAGATAGCGCTCTGCGTCTAACGCAGCCATACAACCAGTACCGGCAGAAGTAATCGCCTGACGGTAGTTGTGGTCCATAACGTCACCAGCAGCAAAGATACCTTCGATGCTGGTTTGAGTGGCATTACCTTCCAGACCGGATTTCACAATAATATAGCCGTCTTTCATTTCAAGCTTGCCTTCAAAAATCGCTGTATTCGGCTGGTGACCAATCGCGATGAATGCACCCATCACTTCCAAATCTTCAGTCTTGTCTGATTGCGTATCTTTTAGGCGAACACCCGTTACACCCATCTCATCACCCAAGACTTCATCCAGAGTGCGATCGGTGTGTAGAACGATATTGCCGTTCTCTACTTTGTCCATCAGACGGTTGATCAAGATCTTTTCTGCACGGAAGCTATCACGACGGTGAATCAGATGAACTTCAGATGCAATGTTTGATAGATACAGCGCTTCTTCAACCGCAGTGTTACCACCGCCGACAACCGCAACTTTCTGGTTACGATAGAAGAAACCGTCACACGTCGCGCAAGCCGATACGCCACGACCTTTAAAGGCTTCTTCAGAATCCAGACCGAGATATTTCGCTGATGCGCCAGTTGAAATAATCAACGCATCACAGGTGTATTCGCCTGAATCGCCTTTTAGACGGAAAGGACGCTGGCTGAAATCCACTTCGTTGATGTGGTCGAACACGATCTCTGTTTCAAATCGCTCTGCGTGTTCTTTCATTCTTTCCATTAGTGCTGGGCCTGTTAGACCTTCAGCGTCACCCGGCCAGTTTTCGACTTCAGTTGTCGTAGTCAACTGACCGCCTTGTTGCATGCCAGTCACTAACACTGGGTTTAAATTCGCGCGCGCTGCATATACCGCTGCGGTATAGCCAGCAGGGCCCGAACCTAAGATAAGAAGTTTGCAATGTTTAACGTCGCTCATTATTGCTCCAATCGTTTAATGATCGAAAAGTTAACTCGATTGTAGGGATAAATTACTAGGAATAAAAGGAGAAACAGCCGAATAAATGGTTATAGTTTAGAATTATAAATAGGGTTGAATTCCTTGTTTTTAAAAGGGATTTGAGCCGTTCACTGGAGAATGGAGCAAAAATGGCGGGAATAACAGACTTACAACAACTACTTAGTTCAATGCAGCCACATTTAGTTGAAGGGGAATTTGTGTTTTGCACACTAACCGGCAAGGTAGATGAGTATCTGCACTGGCAACCTGTTGCGGCTTTCTGTGAACAAGAAGGCTTAAGTTTGGTGATACGTAAACAGACGGCTTTGGAGAATCACATCGAGTTTGAAAACACATACCGACAAATCACTTTAACGGTGCATTCCAGTCTCGATGCTGTGGGCTTAACGGCTGCCGTGTCCACCAAATTAGCTTCTCATGGTATTAGCGCGAATGTGATTGCCGCTTTTTATCACGATCATATTTTTGTTCAATCCTGTCATGCCGAAACGGCATTAACGCTTTTATCAAATTGGTAGCTTGAAGTGAAAGGGCCGGGATTTTTTCGGTCTTACTCGCTTATATCACTTGACATTAAATGACTTCATATTGACTTGAATCTAGGGTTTTTACACTAGGCTTTCCTCTCTTTGTTTGACCTGTTGCATAGCGAAAAATTCTTCCCCCTTTAAATCTGCGATGTTAAGCGAATTAGCCAATGGAAATGAGAAATAATAGATTTAAATGAATATGTTAGGTGAGTTTAAGGGAAAGCGTTCAAATTTAGCCTTCCTAAAGGTTATGAATTGAAGTAATAGACCGCTTTTTTGACAATTTGTAGTGTATTATTCTTTTTTTGTTTAAATTTGTGGGTTTTGTTGCCGTGAAAACTGGAATTCACCAAATTAATGCGTACTATAAATGTAAAATAATTGTTAAATATAATAATAACAAAAGTGTCTTCATTAAGGAGTCGATGATGTTGCACTCACACTTAAATACCCTACATATAACTCAATTGAGTCAAAACGCTTTATCCCAGCTTGCGCCATCTTTTGTTAACTTGCCACGTACTGATCATGCTGACGGGCAGTATCGACTACGTCGCTACTCTGTGGTTCGGTTTATCGAAGGCAAAGTGCTCCCGACGGATAAGCACGACTTTATGCAATCCGACGACATTAACCATTTCCAAGGCAATGTCGTTCGTCATTTTGAACCGATCTTATCCTCGACTTTGAGAAGTGAAGGTATGAGAGAAATGTGCGAGTTGTTTGTCAGCAGTAATGAACTTCCAGACGGTCAAGAAATCGAAATCCACCAGATGCGTATTGCGGCCATCTTCGATGAAACCCAAGTCGCACCTGAAGGTGTTCATCAAGATGGCTTTGACCATATCGCCATTATTGGTATCGACCGACACAACATTGTGGGCGGGGAAATCATGCTTTATCAAGATTGCCATGACGCACCGTTTTTCCGCAAAGTGCTAGATAACGGTGAAGTTGCGATGCTGGCAGATAACATACTTTGGCATAACGCTCGTCCGATTCGTTCAGTTGAACATGGTGAAGAAGGGCATATGGACGTATTCGTATTAACCGCGAAAGGAGCAAAGAATGCCCTCCAATCTTAATGCATTCAGTTTAGAAACAGTGAGAGGGCAGTTTTCTGCTCTCTCACAAATGCATAACGACAAACCTGTGATTTTCTTTGATGGGCCGGGTGGTTCTCAGGTACCGCAATCTGTGATTGTTCAGATGTCGCACTACCTTGGTCACTACAATTCCAATTTGGGTGGACACTATTTTTCCAGCCGAATTACCACCGATTTGATGCAACAAGCTCGCGAGCATGCTCAGGCACTTTTAAATGCAGAGTCTTCAGGCAACATTGTGTTTGGTGCAAACATGACGTCACTGACTTTTCAGCTTAGCCGAGCCATCAGTCGAGAGTGGAATGAAGGTGATGAAATCATAGTGACGTCGCTTGACCATTACTCGAATGTTTCAAGTTGGCAACAAGCAGCACAGGACAAAGGAGTTGTTGTTCATCAGGCACAAGTGGATATCACAGACTGCACTTTGGATACCGAACACTTACTGTCTTTAATCAACTCTAAAACTAAGCTGGTGGCGGTGACTTATGCATCGAATACCACTGGCTCAATTGTTGATGTGAAACGAATTGTCGATGAAGCGCATCGCTATGGCGCTATCGTCTATGTTGATGCTGTTCACTATGCACCGCATCACCTGATTGATGTTCAGCAGTTGGGGTGTGATTTTCTTGCATGTTCTGCCTATAAGTTCTTCGGCCCGCACGTGGGCATGGCTTATGTTGCGCCTCACTGGTTGCATGCATTGAAGCCTTATAAGGTTGAACCGGCAACCAATATTGGTCCGGGTCGTTATGAAACGGGTACGCAAAGCTTTGAAGGTTTAGCGGGTGTGATTGCGGCGATTGAATATCTCGCCCAATGGGGAAACCCCGAGGACAGTTTGCGCCAGCGGTTGGTCACGAGCTTTGAGCAGTATAATCACCATGAACAACAATTAAGTGCTTACTTTCTGGAAAAATTAAGCCAACTTCATGGCGTAACACTTTATGGTTTACCATGCTCGGATAGTGAGAAGCGCACCCCAACATTTGCGATTCGAATGAACCACTTCCCGCCGGAATTTGTCGCAAAAACCTTAGGTGAGCACAACATATGTGTCTGGAACGGACACTTCTATGCTCTGGGGTTGGTTCGTCAGCTTGGATTGGAACAAAATGGTGGTGTGATTCGTATAGGTTTTATGCACTACAACACCAAAAGTGAAATAGACGAGCTGTTTAAAGTGCTTTCTAGCTTGTAGGTTCTGAATAACAAGGTCTAAAGAAGAAGGGCTCGGTGCTATACCGAGCCCTTCTTCTTTATAAAGAGAGTTTATTCTGCGCTCACTTCGACTTCATAAGAGGTGAACTTACGAATGTTGATAACACCCGTATCCAAAATGAGGTACTGGCCCTTTATACCTTGCAGTACGCCGCGAACAACCGGTTCTTTATCAAAGTTATGCGAGGTGATCTTGCTTGGAAACACTTCTACAGGGTATTGAATCTCGGTGATTTGAGCGTTGACCTCTTCGACGGCATCGTCACCGAATCGCTGTTTAATCTCTGCGATCTTTTCTTCAACCAGCGGACGCAGCTTAGCAAACTGTTCCTCTAAAGGGAGCGGGGCACCATTGCCTTTTAAGAGTGTACGCCAGTTTGTTTTGTCGGCGATGTGCTTAGCCAGTTCTACTTCAACCAAGCCAGAGATGTGGCGAGTTTTAACCTTATAGATAGGCAGGCCTTGAGTCGCCCCTTGATCTATCCAGCGGGTTGGAATTTGCGTATGGCGCGTGATGCCCACCTTTATGCTTGACGTGTTTGATAAGTAAACATAATGGTCAACCATGCAATGGTCTTGTGCCCAATCTGGTTCACGGCAGGTGCCTTGATCAAAATGGCAAGTTTCCGGCTTCATAATACACATGTCGCAGCTCGCCAGTTTAGTCATACACACATAGCAATGACCTTGCGAATAGCTTTTTTTGGTTTTCTTACCGCATGAACAACAGAAAATATTGCCAGTGTGCTTTAGCGTGATGGGTTTATTGATGAACGGATTCAGGTCGACAAAACCTTCGCCGACAGGCAATTGATAGTGAACATTTTCGCCCAGTTGAGCGCGCATTTTGTTTAATACGCCCGATGCGATGACAGACATGACATTACTCGTGTTTTATTAGTTTGCGCCAACTGTAACAAAAAAAAGTGGCAACAATAAATAATGGCGGAAAAAAACCAAGAATTGTCAGCTAAAAGCTATTGCGAGTCGTTGTGTGTCGGGTGTTCTGTCTGTTCTTCAACCATCTGATCTTGTGGTGTTGAGTCTGTGGTCTTTTCAGAATTTGTCGTTGCTTCTTCTAATTCAGTGGTTGGCTCTGACTCAATAATAATTGGTTCTTTAGGGCCTAAGAACTTAGGTTGAGTGTTGAAAATGTAGAGATCGAAAAATGCTTTGGTGCGCGCAAAGACTTCTCGAGTACGAGTCTTAATTCCAGAATGATTAACAGGGTCTGACACTGCAAGGCAGGTGGCATTGATGTCGTGATACTGAGCTATAAACAGAGCACGCTCACAATGGAAGCGTTGTGTGATAATCAAGAAATTATCCGTATCAAAAATACGTTTTGCGCGAACTATGGAATCTAAGGTTCTAAACCCAGCGTAATCCAAGAAAATACTGCCATCAGGTATACCTGCTTTGAGCAAATCTCGTTTCATTGTCCAAGGTTCATTGTAGGAGCGATGAGCATTGTCGCCACTGAGTAAGAAGCGATTTACTTTACCCAAGTCATAAAGTGAGATAGCTGCATTGATGCGGTGTGAATAGTACTCGTTAAGCGTTTTTCCCAGATACTTACTGGTGCCCAAAACCACAGCTACCTGAAATTCAGGAACCTGTGTGATATCACTGATGATATGGTCTTCACTTCTCAAGCTTACCCAGCGATCTATTCCAACAATGGATAGTGCGCTTAAGATAACCAAAATAGAGAGAAGTCTTAGACCACGCTTAAGTAACGACATGCCTTTAAACTTACCGTTTTTACATTTAAGCATGAGCATACTGAGCGAATTCGATTTTAGATGTGACGATGTTTTTGAGCCCATAATCCAATTACAACGAAACTGCCTGTGACTAAACAAAACATCATGCCCTGTTCTAAATTTGCGAGTGTCCGAGTTAAGTAAGGGCTTGCTTTGATGATGATTAATCCGTAACCAAATGCATTGACTAAGATAAAGGCGACAGTTCTAAAAATAAAGTGCTGATTACGCATTACACGGCGTAATAAAGCATTAATCTCACCACCGAGCATCACCAGTAGGCAGGCTATTAAGGCAACGGAAATGTCACTCAGATACGGCGCAATATAATGTCCGGCAGGTGCGAAGAAACTTAACATAGGTAATTACCAAACAGAAGATTATTTATTGGGTGAATGGTTGTGCTTTACAAAAAGCCCCCGTACGTTGGCTTTGGGGGCTTAGGTCTATTGAATTAGAATGCTGTGCGTTTGTAGCGGCGGTACGTTGGTTGCCAGAAATGGTTTTCGATAGCCAGTTCTAGTGCTTCATCCGTAATTTCTAGTGCTACACCTTGCTCAATGGCTTTCTTTGCCACCGCAAAGGCTATTTTCTTCGATACAGAATGGATGGCTTCCAAAGGTGGTAACAACGGGCCGTGACCATTAATAGCTAATGGTGAACATGTTGCTAACGCACGACTTGATTCCATCAGCATAGCATCTGTTACACGTTTTGCGCCCACAGCCAGAACACCAAGGCCAATACCTGGGAAGATGTAGCTGTTGTTACACTGCGCAATTGGGTAAGTTTTACTTTCGTGAACCACAGGGTCAAATGGACTGCCTGTTGCAACTAGGGCTTCACCATTTGTCCAACGAATAATATCGTTAGGTGTTGCTTCTACGCGGCTTGTTGGATTCGAAAGCGGGAACACAATTGGACGAGGGCAGTGTAGGTGCATCTCTTTAATCACTTCTTCACTGAACAAGCCTGGTGCGCCAGAAACACCAACAAGAACAGTTGGTTTAGCATTACGAACTACTTCAAGTAATGAATAGCCGTTGTTTTCTGAAACCCAGTCTTTAGTGTTTGATTTTTTCTGAACAAGTCGTTGTTGGAAGTCCAGCAGATTAGGCATACCTTCTTCCAGTAAGCCCCAACGGTCAACCATGTAAACTTGTGAACGAGCTTGCTGATCGGAAATACCTTCAGAAACCATTTGAGCAATGATGGCTTCCGCAATGCCACAACCGGCAGAACCTGCACCAAGGAAAGTGATACGTTGTTCACATAGCTGGGTCCCTGCCGCTTTACAAGCTGCTAGCAGAGAACCAACAGTAATGGCTGCAGTACCTTGAATATCATCATTGAAGCAGCAGATACGATTTTTATAACGCTCAAGCAGAGGCATCGCGTTTTTCTGCGCAAAGTCTTCAAACTGGATAAGAGCATCAGGCCAACGGTGTTGAACTGCTTGAATGAACTCGTCTACAAACTGATCGTATTCTGCACCAGTAATACGAGGATGACGCCACCCCATGTACATAGGGTCCGCTAAACGCTGTGGGTTGTTTGTACCAACATCAAGCACGATTGGCAAAGTGTAAGCCGGGCTGATACCTCCACATGCGGTGTATAGAGATAGTTTACCAATTGGAATACCCATACCGCCGATACCTTGGTCGCCCAAACCTAGAATACGTTCACCATCGGTAACAACGATGACTTTAACATTGTGGTTTGCAGCGTTGTTAAGTAGGTCATCAATACGATCACGGTTAGAGTAAGAAATGAATAGGCCACGACCACGACGGTAGATATTAGAAAAATTTTCACATGCAGCGCCAACGGTCGGCGTGTAGATGATTGGCATCATCTCTGAAATGTGGTTTTGCACTAAGCGGTAGAAGAGCGTTTCGTTTGTGTCTTGAATGTTACGCAGATAGATGTGCTTATCCATATCGTTGTCAAAGCTACAATATTGCTGGTAGGCACGAACCACTTGTTCCTGTATTGTTTCGGTTGTTTCAGGCAGAAGCCCTTCTAGATTGAACTGTGCTCGTTCTTCTGCTGAGAAACCACTACCTTTATTCAGTAGAGGTGTGCTCAAAAGAGCAGGCCCAGCATATGAAATATACAGAGGGCGTTTATCGTTATTCATTTTTGGCCTATGGATTTATGTGAAAAGGTTGACACAAAAATGATAACGGCTTGGTGACTGTCTTGTAAATAGACAACCGCTAGACTTCAGAACATTATGCTGCTTTATTCAAGTGTGTCTGAAGTTAATTGTATTTTGAGCGGTGATGTTGAGCGGAGACTAGAATCTGTATTCACCCAAACACATTCATCCATTGTTTCTTTTATCTTGTTATTTATTATGCCGTTACTTCCTATTCAGCCTTTAAAGCGCACATTTTTAACCACGCTTAATCAATCACCTGTCATCGTTGAAGCGGAAACGGGCTCTGGTAAGTCAACTTGTTTGCCACTTTGGGCTGCTGAACAGGGCAGAGTTCTCGTTATAGAGCCGCGCAGAATTGCGTGTACCTCTCTGTCGGAATATTTGGCTTTCCAACGTCAAGAGAAAGTCGGTGAAAGCATTGGTTATTCCATAAAACTGGAAAATCGCTTTAGCGAAGAATCTCAGGTGGTTTTTGTTACTCCGGGCGTCGCATTACGTTGGTTTGCTGAAGATAAGCTGGCGCGCTTTGATATTGTCATGTTGGATGAATTTCATGAAAGACGCTGGGACACAGATTTACTTGTAGCCTTACTTAAACAGCAACAAAAGATCCGCTTGATTGTTACCTCGGCAACCTTAGAAGGGGAGCGTTTAGCGGACTATTTAGGAGCGGTGAGACTAAAAGCAGAAGGACGGGTTTATGATGTTGCGGTCGAGTATAGAGCCACTGATTCACGGCAGTTACCTGACGCTCGTTACCTTGCCGAGCGTGTAAAGCAAGAAGTGACAGAGGTACTGACAAGAACCAGCGCAGATATTTTGGTCTTTCTTCCCGGGCGTAAAGAGATTCAGCAGTGCCAGCAAATACTCAGCAGTATAGAAAATATTATGGTTACTCCGCTGCATGCTTCGGTTTCTGATAAAGAGCGCAACCTCGCTCTCTCCCTGCAAAATCAGCAAAAAGTGGTGCTAGCGACCAACGTCGCTGAAACCTCGCTGACTATCCCCAATATTGGAGCCGTAATTGATAGCGGATTAGAACGAAGAAATGTGCAGCGTAACGGGCGAACCACACTCACTCTAAAACAGATTTCACAAGCAAGCGCCAAACAGAGAAGTGGTCGAGCAGGACGAGTGATGAATGGTATTGCGATTCGTCTTTATGGCCAGCATGCAGTGCTGGAGGCTGTAACGCCACCTTCTATGCAGCGTGAAGAGCTGGTGGAACCCATGTTAGCCTCAGCGAGCTGTGGTCATCGTCTATCGGATTTACATTTTTTAGAGCCTTTACCAGAAAAAACGCGAGTACAAGCAACGGATATTCTCACAGGCATGAAAGCGATCGATGAGCATGGCAACATTACGGAGCATGGTGTTCAGATAGCGCCGCTTCCGGTGGATGCCCTTTATGCCGATTTGGTTGCGCGTATTGAATCCAAGCCTTTAAAAGAGGCGATGATCGATCTCGCTGCGGCGCTTTCCGTTCCTGCTTCGGTTTACAAACTATCATCGAACGAAGAGGCTTTAGAAAAGCTCAGTCAAGAAGAACCCCAATGCTGTGATGGTCAGTTGTTGATTCAACTGGTTCGAGGAAAAGAGTATTCGGCGATTAACCTTGATCTTGAAGCATTGAAAGAGGCTCAAGGATTATCCAAGCAGATGAGAGAGATCTACGGACTACCGCAAATAGAGGTGGCTTCTCGATATCAACATCATGCGTTGACTCAAGCGATTGCAGCGCTTCACCCTGAGTTGGTGTTTGTGCGTAGAGAGCGACGGAAAGAAGCACTGGCTAATGGACAAATGGAAGTGCTGATCGGCCGAAATAGTCGATTTTCCTCTAAAGCCGAAGCTGCATTGGTGCTTGACCAGCACAGTTTGCCCGGGCGGGGAGTGAAGCAGACCCTGACACTAGCTACAGTGATGATGCCTGTTTCTTTTGATTTGATAGAAGAACTGCAACTTGGGCATTGGACGCAGGTGGAAGCTAGCCTTGATAATGGTGTGCTGATGTCTGAGCAACAGCTTATTCATGCTGGTCGCGTAATCAAGTCTAAAAGCGTAGAAGCCAGTGGCGAGTTTGCCATTCAATCGATCGTAAACGCCGTTATAGCTGAAAAGTGTTTTGCTGGATTTGCGAAGCAGCGTACAGCCGAGATTGAACTATGGAAAATCTATGTTGAACTGGGGTTGGATGAAAAGACGAAAAACCATGATGACCTGACTTTTACCACATGGTTTGAACAGCAATTGACGGCTTTAGGTATTTGCTCACTTGAAGAGTTGGTCATGTTCAGTGGCGACGATTTCCCGTTTGAAGGTATACCATATTGGGAAAAAGAAGAGTTCGCCGATTTATATCCGCTCGAAATAACCCTAAGTGATATCCAACTTAAGGTTGAGTATTTTGTGCAACGAAAACTGGTGTGCGTCATCTATCAAGGTGGCTTACGCAAAGGCGATCCAAAACGCTGGGAGTTACCTCGTTGGTCCGGTTATCGGGTTCAATATCGCAAAGCCAGCAGAGTCGTAGATATCCGCTGAATATGTTTTAAATCTAAAATATTAATCATTAAGGCATAGGTTGTTGAACGCTGTAGCTACTTTTTGTTACCAATTTGGTTTTTATATATCAGTGGCCATGAAAATAAGGGCATAAAAGAACGTTTTTTTATATCGTATTGCTATAAAGTTAGGGATGTCTAATATTGATAACACTGTGTTGCCAATTATGTCGGGGAACAGAATGGATAAACCACAACGAATTTGCGCAGTGTTTGATTACACCACTTTTTTAGGAACCTCAAGTTCCAAGAAATGGACCTTTTCTGAAGCGCTGAAATCGTTTGCTCCGGTTTTTGGTACTGTCTGGAATGAATCGGTAAAAGAAAGAATGAGTCCTGAAGATAGGCTTTGGGAAATAGCGTTAAAACGTTTATCAAGTAACCACAGCGATGAGTCAAATCTTATTGAACTGGTGAAGTTAGCGAAACGCGAAGGAATTGAAGAAATTAAACTTGTCATGCCATATGCATTAGACGAACAACAGATTGAATCTATTCAATCTAACTGTGAAGCTCATATTAAAGCGGGTAAGCAAGACGAGTTTATTATCACTTTGTGATGAATTATTCAGAAATGAAAAGGGCGCTTCACTAATTAGTTTCTATTGGAAACTGGTAGTTAAGCGCCCTTTTTGCTGATCAGATGATTAATCAATCAGACCATATTGCTCGTCAAGAATCTTGATGATCTCTTGCTTTGGATTGTCACTTAGCTCGATTTTGTGGCCGACAACTTTCTCTGCAATACCCAAGTAAGTGCGTGAAATATCCATTAGCGCTTCTAGTGGTAAAGTATTGTCACGTGCCAGTGCTTCACGCTCAGGCATACGATCTTTGTTAAGAAGGATATCTGGGTCAGGGAAGTAGTTTAATAGGAACTGACGGAAGCCTTCTTTTGAGTTTTCAACAATCTTGCCCTGCAAGTATTGCGCTTCATCCCAGATGCGCGATGAGTCAGGTGTGCCCACTTCATCCATGTAGATCAGCTTTTCTGCGCCGTTAGCATCAGTGACGTAACCAAATTCAAATTTGGTATCTACGAAAATCTGGCCGATTTCTTTGAGTGCTTGGCTAATCACACCGAAACCTTCTTTAAGAAGTTTTTCGTACAGTGCAATGTCTTCCGCTTTGCTGAAGTTGAACGCTGCGAAGTTGTCTTCGATATTTTTACGAGTGATGTTCACGTCGTCTGCTTCAGGAACTCCCGGAATGCCTTTAAGGATACCCTTCGTTGAAGGTGTCATTAGCAGTTCAGGAAGTGCTTTGTCTTTTTCTAAACCTTCAGGAAGCTCAATACCACAGAACTCTCGTTCACCTTTTGCGTACGCTCGCCACATGGAACCTGTGATGTATTGACGACAAATGGCTTCAATTTTTATTGGTTTAGCTTTTTGAACAATCCAAACAAATGGGTGTGGGATATCCAGAATATGGCTATCTGCTAGACCGTTGTCTTTGAAAAGTTTGAACCAGTGATTAGAGATCGCATTCAGTGCCGCACCTTTACCCGGAACGCCTGCAATACCGCCTTCAGCATGCCAGATACAATCGAACGCAGAGATACGGTCGCTGATCACCATGATGGCAAGTGGTGCATCTTCAGCGACATCATAGCCTTTCTCTTTGATAAGGCGACGGCTGTCTTCTTCAGTTAGCCAGTACACAGAGCGAACTTTACCGCTATGAACTGGCTGATGGGTACGAATTGGGAGATCGTCATTGACGGCAAGAACTTGGTCAGCAAGGCTCATGGAGACATTCCTATCTTATTTCAAACGTCATATACCCATCCTACTTATAAACTGGCGAAATAGCAGCCTTAAGAGATTCGGGTATAGAAAGAAGATATCTAAGCACGGTGAGATATCAATTACTGCGCGCATCATACCAGAACTATTTTATGTCGCCATATAAAAAGCAAACGTTTGCTTAAATATCTTTTTGTTCGTAGAAATGGTGTAAAAATTGAGTCATACAAACATGCACAAAATGAAATGCTAGAGAGTGGGGATACAAAGCATTCAGGGAAAAATAGAAAAAGCCCTCTCATCGAGAGGGCAAAAGGCAGTGATAGAGATTAGTGGAATTGTGGTGCTGTAGGTTCTAGGAAAAACACTTCACAACGGTATTCTGTTGCCATTTGTTTAAGTAGTTTTTGGCTAACGATATCGATGTTACCAGAGGCAACCACAGCACTCGCGTTACCCGATTGGATAGCTTTCATCACAATGGTTATTTCTGATTGCGATTGAGATGGCTTCATATGAATAATTCTACTGCAATGTATTTGGTGAGCGGCTAGCTCGTGATACTGAGGACGTGGACATTCACCAGTAAACAGGATCCATTGTTTGTGCTGGGATAGACTTGAAAGGCGAACAAACATATCTGCGGCTGATGCAGTAGAAAATGAATGATGTTTACTCGTTGGATTTCCAAAGCGAGTTACGTTTGATTCAATACCGAATGATTTGTTAACTAGCAATTCACTATTTAGCATAACACTGTCCTTTTATACATGCTGTATGTGTATACAGTAGTATTAAACCAAATACTGATCAAGAAGAAATTTATGTTTTTGTGGGAAATTTGAGCAAAAAGTTATGGTAGATTTTGTAACTTGTTGATAAATAGAAGTGGTTTAGGAGAGCTGTGTTTGGCGACTGGTCAATCGTGGATTCAAATTCTGCGGAAGTTAGTGACAGCTGTTGGTTTTACCTATCCTGTACAGTATTAATCGCTGGATCGTTATTTTTATCAACACGTTGGAGTTGCGATTATTCAACTGTTCTATATTCCGTATAGTTGCATTTCCCTGAGTCATCAAAATTTAAAGAATTTTCCTACGATAGACTCTATAGGCTGGCCTGCCTTGTTTCAATTAAACTCACTGTTGTAATCATTGAGTCGAAGCAGCGAATGAAAGTCGTCCAGCATTTTTATCATCTCACCTTATTTTTATGTTTGTTGGCCAAGCTAGCAGGCAATGCTGTGGCGGCTGACAAGTCGACTTATAGTATCGCTATCAGTACTGAAGACATTATTGCTGAAACGGTGTTAGAAAGAGTTGCCCAAGAGCTGTCTATAAATTTCGAGCTAATCCGTTTTTCTGAATTTGCACCAAGATTAAATTCCGTTATTTCTGGTGATATTGATTTTGC
Source organism: Vibrio sp. C8 (assembly GCF_054051265.1). NCBI lineage: Bacteria > Pseudomonadati > Pseudomonadota > Gammaproteobacteria > Vibrionales > Vibrionaceae > Vibrio > Vibrio sp. C8. The sequence goes on along the minus strand of NZ_JBPAOE010000001.1, from coordinate 28,945 downwards.
TTCCGGCGTTACCTATACCGAAGAGCGAGCAAAAAAACTGATCTTTTCAGCACCAACCAACCTTGAATACACTTATCTTTTTAGTTCAAAAAAAACCAATATTAAAGATATGTCAACGCTAGCTGTTCCCAGTGAAACAGTATTTGCCGAGTTAATGCGAACACAAAACCCAAATCTTCACGTTGTTGAGTATAAAACGATCTCTGAAGCTAAAGACTTGCTCTGCAGTGGCAAAGTCGACGGTGTTGTCGATTCAGCGTCTCAACTGAGATTTATGGCATTGGCGGGTATGAATGCCGAACTGCTAAACTATCAATTTCCGTTAAAGCCAGTTTCTATGGTGACAGCTAAACCCGAGAATATCGAACTGCTGAAAAAATTGGAGCAGTATTTACACAAGCCGGAACTGCAACGCCTAATTAGGACAACCGCTGAGAATTATCAGCTCGACGTTCAACGCCAAGCGTTACGGAAAAGAGTGCTATTAAGTGGTGTTGATTTAAGTCGCCCCTTTAAAGTTATTGTCGAGGATTATCGCCGTTATGGGGTACAAAATGATAATGGAAAGGTCATTGGGATTGCTGCAGATGTAATCTTTGAAGCATGCCAGCTTATGCGTCTTGAGTGTGATGTTGAAACCGCTAAAGAAGGCGATTGGCAATCCATGTATGAAAGATTGCTAAGTGGAGAGATAGATATTCTATCTCCTATAGCAATAGTTCCTAGCCGGGAGGAACTGGTACATATAAGTGATCGTTTTTATAAAACGGAGAGCATTGTTGTTAAGCGTAATGGCTATAAAGACGGTGTCTATCGTACCGTTTCTGAACTCATTTCTGAAAGAATAGGGGTAATTAAAGGTGGACTGACGGCACAAGTCCTTCACCGTAGACTCCCACACAAGTCATTTCGCACCTATACAACCGCGAAGGAGCAATTGAAAGCGCTGTTGGCCAATGAAGTGGATTATATCGCCATGTCACGTCTGACATACAACGAATTGGTTCGCGACACTCGAACGATTTTTCCTATCGTAGAAGATCATACTATCGGCACAGTCTTCAGTTATGGAATCGGTATCGCTTTCAAAAAGAATGATGAGGGCAGAAAGCTTACTGATCTATTCAATGAAGCTATTAGACTCATTGATATGAATAACGTCATAAAAAAATACGATTACCAACCAGATTGGCAACAGACTTTGTTCAGCCAAAAAAAGTTCACTAAGCAAAGCCAACAACTGCTGCTGGTAATAATGCTGACATTGGTTGTCCTTTCTTATATATGGCATAAACAATCGGTCACAGACAGTTTAACCAAGTTGAAGAATCGTTTAGCGCTATATAGAAAATACAAACATGGTTTGTACTCTGGACAGGTGTTGGTCTATTTCGATGTAAATAAATTTAAAACGGTAAATGATACCTACGGTCATGCCGTTGGAGATGCGGTACTCAAAAAAATAGCTGAGAATATACGCCGAGACTGGAACTGTGACAGCTATCGTATCGGTGGCGATGAGTTCATTTTAATCGGAAAAATCCGCGAACAAGATATTGAAGAAATGCTATCTAATATCGGCTGTTTTGAGTTTACCGACCTTAGCAGTCGTAAGTTCAATGTGACTATTTCTTATGGTTATTATTCGTCTAACAATGATTATTTATCACTTGATGATTGTATTCATATCGCCGACACCAAAATGTATAAAGCCAAAATGGCCCAAATTAGCGAATTAAGGTGATTGATGTTTAATTTTCAATTTATTTTAGTCATTATTATTTTCTTATGCTCATTTGGAGTATTAGCAAATCATCAAACTAGTTATTTAGTTGCAACAGAAACTGATGACATTATGACAAAGATATTGTTTGACTCGGTATCTAAGAAGAAGAATGTAAATTTTGAATACATAGAGTTTGAAAGCTTCTCTGATGCATTAGAAGCGGTTGAGCAAGGCTACGTCGATTTTCTTTCAAATGTTACTTATATACCGGAGCGAGCTAGATCCTTAGATTTTTCTCTGCCGGTCGGTATTGAATATATTTATCTCTTTACTTTAGGTGGGATCGAACTTGATAAAATTTCCACATTAGCTGTACCTGAAGGGACCATAATTAAGAGTATTATTGCCGAGGATTTTCCAAATTTAAAGTTTGTTGAATTTCATAAAATAGACGAAGCAATTGCTATGTTGCAGTCTCGACAAGTTGATGGGGTCGCGGATGCGATAAGCCAGCTAGAAAAGATGATGTTGTCTGGCGCAGATGCACGATTATTCAATGACCATCTCTCTTTACATCCAGTATCAATTGTTACTCCAAAAGGGAAGAATCAGCAATTATTGCGCTTTATTGAAGAACATGCGCACACGACAGATTTCCAAAAACTGTTGAGAGAATCGATAGATAGCTACCAGTTGTCTGTGCGAAAGCAAGCTTTGCGTAAGCAAGTAATCCATAGTGGTATCAATGTATTAGACCCGCTTAAAGTAAAGCTAGAAAACATGCCATTATTTGCTAACTATCATCTTGACGGCCATGTTGATGGTATTGCTGCTGACATATTGTTTGAAGCTTGCGATATATTACAAATAGACTGTCATCTTGTCAGTCAGGCGGATGAATCTTGGCCAAGCATGTACGACAGCTTAAGAGATCAGTCTATCGATATTTTGTCACCACTTGCGATCACAGATAAACGTAAAGAACTATTCTATTTCAGCGAAGGGTATTACAGCCCAGAAGCGATTCTAGTTAAACGCAAACATTACAATGACGGTATGTATCGTTCTGTTTCCGAAATGTTCATTGAAAGAATCGGCGTGGTAGAAGGTAATTTTCTGGCTTCAACTCTTAATCAAATGTTGCCGGAGAAAAAGTTTATATATTATGAGACGCAAGATGACCTATTAGATGGATTGTTGAAAAATGAAGTGGATTATATTGCAATAATCAGAGCAACACTTAATGATAAGTTACGTCGTTCGAAAAATATCATTCCTATTACTGAAGATAAAGATGTTGGTGTATTTTATTCTTATGATTTGGGCTTTGGCTTTCAAAAAAATGAAAAGGGGGAAGTATTAGCTACACTTTTTTCAAAAGCTATTAATTTAATCGATGTTACTGATACGATTAAAAAATATGATTATCCGCCAGATTGGTACACGACGATACAAACCCAAAAGAAAATAAGTAGAAATAGTATTATTCGGTTTATGTTTATTATTTCAGTTTTAATCAGTGTTGTGTTTATTTTCCATAAACGTTCGATTACTGATGAATTAACACGATTAAAAAATAGACTGGCTCTTTATAAAAAATATGGTGGTTCATTTCCCAATAGAAAAATTCTTGTTTATTTAGATATTAATAAGTTTAAAGATATTAATGACACTTATGGACATAATATTGGCGATAAAGTACTTAAGCAGCTTGCTAGTAACATCAAACGTTTATGGAAAGGGGATGCATACCGAATCGGTGGCGATGAGTTTGTTTTGATCACTGGCGTTGATGTTCAACAGGCCCAACAAATGATCGAGAACATTAAGCAGTTTACATTTTATAACAGCAATACCGGAACTGAGTTATTGGTGAGTATTTCAACGGGGATGGTTATTGATCTCGATAAAAACCTTCCCCTCGATGATGTTTTAAATATTGCAGACCAGTCTATGTATCACTCTAAGCACAGATTTCGTCATGCCAATAGAAGTTAATCATTTATGAACTCACAGGGAGTGAGGCTGTTGTCGCTCCCGCATAGCTTGTTCCGCGATATTGAACTGTCTGACATCCATACGTGCAAAGTCATTGCAACGATCACATGAGTGATGGGCTTTACCATCTACATATTCGTGTTTTGTCAGTAGTAAACTTGGCTTTTTGCACCAGTCACACAGGCCTTCAATAGTAAACATTTCTTCTCCTTACTGGTAATTAAAAGACTTGTCGCTCAATCTCTCACTAAACATTAGAGTGAGACTACAAGACTCTTAGCTGTTAGGCGCTAATTTCGCGCGGATTATGCCACAGTAAAATGAATAATGTTAATTAAATGTTGTTGTAATGAGAGTATTATCGATTGCAAAATCTAACTATTTAAAAGGGCTGAAGATATCTTGCCATTCTAGTTGTAACTAATTGTTAACTTTATTTAGGATGGTTTTGAGGGCGCCATTTAAGCGCTTCATCTCTTCGTCGCTACCTTTCATATCTGGATGGTAAATCTTGGATAACTGCTTATAGCGAATCTTAATGGTTTTCTCGTCAGGTACTTGACTCGGATGATAGCCAAACACTGCGCAGGCGAGTTGAAACTTCTGATCTTGGTTTGAAGTCGCTTGGTTTTTTTGTGAACGCTTTAATTCTTGATAAAGAACTTCAAGTTGTCTTTTTTGCTTCTTAATCACGGCGATATTGTCAGCTAGCTTTTGCTCTAGCTGTTGTTGCTCTGTTAACTGGTCTAACGCATTTGTCTCTTTCTTGTGCCTTTTCTGGCGCTGATAGAGTGATGCAACAAGCATTAGTAGAGCTATCGATGCCAGTATCACGATATAAACCCAATTCAGTTTGTCTATGTTCAAACCTGAAGGCGCAGGACTTGTCTCTTGCTCAACAGTGGCTTCGTTGTCGAACTGGTCAATCGCTGATACCTGTTTTGCTCTTTGCTGGTTGAATTTATCTTCCAGTATTTGTGTATATGCTTGTTCGGCTTCTGGCAGAGATTCGGCAGCGGTACGGTACCAAATTTCTGCCATCTGCTGCGAAGTAAGGGCGTTCTTCAATGCCTGATACTGCTTACCTAGATCAAACTGCGCCTCAGGGTTCCCTTGAGTAGCCAGTTTTGTTAGCCAGTATATGCCTTCTGCAGTATTTATTTCAGTGCCTTGTCCCCGTAAATACATCTTTGCCAGTTGATGCATTGCTTGAGGCTGTCTTCTTTCAGAGGATTGTTGAAACCAGTAAAAGGCTTCGCTTAGGTTTTGAGGAGTGCCATCGCCAGACTGGTAGCGAAGAGCTAATTGATACTGTGCCTCAGCATCGTTGTTGTTGGCTTTACGCAGTAACTCAGCTATTTGAGGATCTGCGGTTGTATCTGCGTATATGGAGAAAGCCCAGCAGAGAGAAATAAGCCCTATTAGCAATCGATTCAAGATAACCTTCCGTGTTCTACTTCAGAGAATATACTCTTCCTACTTGAAGCTGCAGCGGTGTTGTCTACGTTCGTTCTTCACCCCAATCACATAATTTATCTATGCTTATGGGGATTCACTCACTTTTCGCTTACATGCAACTCTAAGTAGTTTGAGTATAATCCCAGCCTTAAAGCTGGGATTTAAACTAAGTTTATCTTAACGCTAGTTGCTGACGAGTTAAACGGAGTTATCTTTTAAAGCCAATCAAACTCCGTTTTCTGCTGTATGAGCTTATTTATCGACGGTTTATTTCAACGGTAGAATTTGAATTTCTACACGGCGGTTACATGAACGACCCTGTGCCGTGCTGTTTGAACAAAGCGGGTAACGCTCACCGTTTCCGCGAGCAATTGCACGACCTGTGGCAACACCTTGTGAAATTAGGAATGAGCGAACAGATTCAGCACGACGCTCAGATAGGATTTGGTTGGTGTTATCACTGCCAGTGCTATCGGTGTGACCATCAATAACAAGGCTTGTATCAGGGTATTCAACAAGAATACGGGCAACACCACGCAGTGTGTTGTGAATGCTAGAGTCAAGTTGGTAGGAGTTGCTAGAGAAACCAATACCGTTTTCCAGACGAAGAAGCAGTTGGTTTTCGCCCACGCGCTCAACTTGTACGCCTGAGTTTAAAAGTTCTTTACGAAGTGCGGCTTCTTGCTGGTCAAAGTAGTAACCAACGCCACCACCGACAGCAGCACCGCCTGCTGCACCAATCAGCGCGTATTTACGACGCTCTTTTGCGTCATCACCTGTCGCTAAACCTGCAGCTGCACCAGCTAGAGCACCGAGCAAAGCACCTTTGGTTGCAGAGTTTGTTTCTGTTTCACCCGTTGTCGCGTTTTGGCGTTGAGTTGCCTGACAGCCAGATAATGCAATTGCCACTGCTAGGGCTAATGTGATTTTTTTCAAGGTATCTACTCCATGTCTTATTTTTTTCCGCATGCATCAGACGAAATTCGAAGCAGAAGATCAACTAGGAAAAGTCTGATTTAACGTTGGGCTGACGAAAAACTTTCAACGAAAGGTCTACTTCAATAGTTTAGGTGCTTGTGCGCCATTTATCGGACGATTGACCGATACTCTGCGACCTTTCTTTAAGCCTACTTCGTAATCCGCTGTTAGGTTTTTCATTGCCTCACGCAGCTGTTGCTTGAACGTTTCGCGATCGACGTTCTTAAATTCTTTGTCTATGTAATCGTTGATTTTGTTTGCAGAGTCTTCATCGGGAGAGATGATAGGAAGTTTTTCCAATGCACCTTCAATCCATCCAGAAACAAAGGAATTAACGCGTCTGTTTACTTCTAGTGTAGAAGTTCCACTTCCAGCAAAACTATTGCGGAATTGTCCAGTGTGTTCGTTCATTTCTCTGTAAACAATATCAAAAGCAAAAGCGGCAAAAATAGCTCTATCGGCTTCACCGATGAACTCTACGCGTTTTAAACCTTTGTGATTGATAAGGACAGCTTCTACACCAAACTTAGTATTGATACCACGAATGATGCGTAATATACCTGAGCTGATAGAGGTGGGCAGTAAGTGGCTAGACTGTGTTTTACCCAGTTTAATGAATTCAATATCATCTTTATCAAGACCATATTTCAGCATTAAACGGTGCGCCATTTTTATCGCATTGGCGGCTTCGTTTACGTTTGCTGAGTTTCCAAGCTCTAAACACTTGGCAATTTTTTTCAGGGCTTTCTTTTTATCAATCGACATTCAAAAACTTTAGGGTCTGTTGACCTATTACCGTGATTAGAAAAGTCCGATATTTTAACGTTTTTGCAGCATTAGGGGAAGGGAAGAAGCCACCTTTATGGGTGGCAACCAATACTATAAGCCTAGTTCGTCTAATAGGTCTGACGCGATGTCATCCTCTTGCTTATCTTCTTTCTTTGCCGTTAAACCTTTTTGAGTACTTTCTAGAATAGAATCTGGACTCTCATCTTCGGTCATCTCGAAGTCTTCAAGTTGGATAAACTCGGTTTTATCCATGGCGAGTTCTAGGTAGAAAATGTTGTTCTTCTCTGTAGAAAAAGTCACTCGTCTCACTTGAGGTCTGTCGAGGTTGGTATCGACAGATAGAATAACCTGCTTATTCAAAGACAGCATTTTTGGTTGGTTCTGGGTGATGTTGGTTTGTAGCTCCTTGCGGATCTTGTTGGTAAAGTCACCAACAAGCTGGTTCATTAATTCGCCTAGTACGTCACCCACTTCGTCAGAAGTGTGCAAAATAGCCAGTTCTTCTTCAGGCATGCCCATGCTACGCATGTAGTTTGTGTAAACCTCAAGGGCAGCTTTTGCGGTAAAGTTGATAACGACTAGTCCCGAAAAGCCACCATCAAATAGCACAAAACAACCAAAATCTGGTTTAAGAGATGTTTTGTTGATTTTCTGCACCATCGCCGAATAGTTGATGTTGGAGTTGGTTGCGGAAGTAAGAACTGAAGAGACGGATTGACACAGCTTTAGCAAGATATCTTCCGTAGTTACGATTTTGTTTTTTCTCATGGTGTATCCGTAAAGGCCAATCGGCCTTGGTAATGCATAACAACTTTTTAGCCCAGCTTTTTGGCAAACGTTTGCACAGCTGTAACTTTATGTTTTCAAGCGAAACGAATTTGAACAGTTAGAAAAATGTATTTGATTCGCTCTGTCAACGAGATTCTGATTTGATCACCTTTTCAAATGTTGTAAAGTGACCGAATTCATATAATTAACCTATAAACCCATAGCTGATTGGATCAGCGACTTACGGGCAGGAAGCAAATGTTACCAAGACTTCACTTTCAATCTGATGTCGATCCGGTTGTATTAACGTTTTTACATGAACTAGAAGCTGCTGGTTTTACCGGCGATATCGAAACTCAATATTCTAGCCGTTTGGCAGTAGCCACTGATAACAGTGTATACCAACAACTTCCACAAGCTGTGATTTTGCCTAAATCCACGGAAGATGTTGCCCTAATCGGCAAGATGAGTGCTAAACCTGAATTTGAAAGAGTGACTTTTTCCCCACGTGGTGGCGGTACTGGTACTAACGGTCAGGCTCTGACTAAAGGTATCGTGGTCGATCTTTCGCGTTACATGAATCAGATTCTTGAAATCAATGCTGAAGAAGGTTGGGTTCGTGTTCAAAGCGGTGTGATTAAAGATCAGCTCAATGACGCTGTTCGTCCTTACGGCTTTTTCTTCTCACCCGATCTGTCCACCAGTAACCGCGCAACGATAGGCGGTATGGTGAACACTGACGCCTCTGGTCAGGGTTCATTGAAATACGGTAAAACCTCTGATCACGTTTTGTCTCTGCAAGCGGTTTTCGCGGATGGTTCGATTCTTGAAACTGACATGTCACACGGCACGCCGGATGAAGGCAACTATGCTTATCAAGCGATGCAGGTGACGGAAGCAGTATGTCGTGATAAGCGCCAGCAGATTGTTGACAAGTTTCCTCCTCTTAACCGTTTTCTGACCGGTTATGACCTGAAAAATGCCATCAATGAAGAAACGGGAGAGTTCAATATCACTCGCGTTCTTTGTGGTGCGGAAGGTTCTTTGGCGTTCATCACTGAAGCCAAACTTAACCTGACTCGTATTCCTAAAGCACGTACCTTGGTGAACGTGAAATACGACAGCTTTGATTCTGCTTTACGTAATGCACCTCTTATGGTCGAAGCGGATGCGTTATCTGTTGAAACGGTCGATTCTAAGGTTCTTAACCTTGCCAAAGAAGATATCGTTTGGCACAGCGTCAGTGACCTTATCACGGACGTTCCGGGCAAAGAGATGCAAGGCATCAATATCGTTGAATTCGCCGATCAGGATGAAGCAACGGTAGATTCTTTAGTGGCAAAGCTAACAGCAAGTCTTGATGAAGCTTTGGCTAATCAGCAAGGTGGCATTATCGGCTACCAAGTGTGCACGGATTTAGCCAGCATCAACCGTATCTATAACATGCGTAAAAAAGCGGTAGGTCTTTTGGGTGCAGCGAAAGGGCGAGCAAAACCAGTACCGTTTACCGAAGATACCTGTGTTCCACCTGAAAACTTAGCGGATTTCATTGCTGAATTCAGAGAACTATTGGATTCTAAGCAACTTGCTTACGGGATGTTTGGTCACGTCGATGCGGGTGTATTGCACGTTCGCCCTGCGTTGGATCTTTGCGATCCGAAACAAGAGCTAATGATGCACGAAATCTCTGACGAAGTCGTCAAGCTGGTGGCGAAATATGGCGGTTTGATGTGGGGTGAACACGGCAAAGGCTTCCGCTCTGAGTACGGTCCTGCATTCTTTGGTGAAGAGCTGTTTACCGAACTGCGCCGTGTGAAAGAAGCCTTCGACCCGCACAATAAGATGAATCCGGGTAAAATCTGTACGCCGCTGAATACCAATTTTGAACTGGTTAAAGTGTCAGACAGAAAACGTGGCTATTACGATCGTCAAATCGATGTGCAAGTCCGTGACAGCTTTAAACAGGCGATGGAGTGTAATGGCAACGGCTTGTGTTTCAATTATGAAACCAGCTCACCTATGTGTCCGTCAATGAAAGTCACGGCTGATCGTCGTCACTCGCCGAAAGGTCGTGCGGGTCTGGTGCGTGAATGGCTGCGTCAGCTTACAGAGCAGGGTATTGATATTCTGGATCTGGAAAATCAAACACTGTCCAAGACGGCCAGCATCAAAACCATGATTGATCGCATTCGTAACCGTATCAATCAGCGCCATGAATATGATTTCTCTCATGAAGTGTATGAGGCGATGAACGGCTGTTTGGCGTGTAAAGCGTGTGCAAGTCAGTGTCCGATCAAAGTTGATGTTCCTAGCTTCCGTTCGCGTTTCTTAAATATCTATCACTCACGTTATCAACGTCCGGTGAAAGACTATTTGGTGGCGAATATCGAAACCATGCTACCGCTGATGGGCAAAGCGCCGAAACTGGTCAATGGTGTGTTGGAACAAAAATGGGTTCAAAGCCTAACAGCAAAAACAGTAGGGTATGTGGATGCGCCGTTACTGAGCGTTCCTACGCTTGCACAACGTACTCGTCGCCACCCAGTTGCCACTTTTGATATGCAGTATTTGGCTGGCATATCAAAAGATGAACGTGAGCAACATGTCATCATCGTTCAAGATCCATTCACCAGTTATTACGATGCTGAAGTGGTAGAAGACTTCATCGCATTAGCAATTAAACTGGGTAAGAAGCCAGTGTTGTTACCGTTCAAGCCAAACGGTAAAGCACAGCACATCAAAGGCTTCTTGAAGCAGTTTAAAGCAACGGCAGAAAGTACAGCAGCTTTCCTAGAGAAGGTGGCGGATCTTGACATTCCTATGGTAGGCGTTGATCCGGCGTTGGTACTTTGCTATCGCGATGAATACGCAGAGGTGCTTGGCGACAAGCGTGGCGATTTCTCTGTGTTAACGGTGCATGAATGGATGAAACCGCGTCTGTCTGAGTTTGCAACTTCAGACAGCACCAACGGCGAAGCGTGGTATTTGCTTGCTCACTGTACCGAAAAAACCAAGTTACCGAACGCTGAAAAAGAGTGGGGCGAAATTTTTGCTCACTTTGGCGGGTTGTTAAAAACAGTACCAGTTGGATGTTGTGGTATGGCGGGTACGTTTGGTCATGAGCTTGATAAACTGCAAATGTCGAAAGACATTTACGGGCTAAGCTGGAAACCAAGTTTAGAAAAACTGCCAAAAGAACGTTGTTTGATCACGGGCTACTCTTGCCGCAGTCAGGTAAAACGTTTTGAGCACATTAAGCCTAAACATCCGTTACAGGCGTTATTAGAGTTAATCTAGTCTTGAATATGAATAGTTAAGCCCGACGTTGTCGGGCTTAACTTTATCTATCATTATTAGACGATAATACCCTTCCTACTTGAAGCTGCAGCGGTGTTGGCTACGTTCGTTCACCCCAATCACATAGTTTACTATGCTCATAGGGATTCACTCACTTGCCGCCTACCTGCAACTCCAAATAGTTTGGGTATAAGTATATTGATTGAATGCTAACGGAGAAAACCAATGCATCGACTGGAACTCAAAATTCCGCCAGTAGCCGTGTTTGTGATTGCTATGGTACTGATTAATCGCTTTGCCCATATCTTCACGTTTGCTCATGTTCCATTGCCCTTTGTTGGCGTAGTCTGGAGCATCTGCTTTGTGCTTTCGGGTTTTATTGGCATTGCTGGTATCTATGAGTTTCGTAAAGCGAAAACAACGGTAAATCCAACTAAACCCCATCAAGCGACGAGCATAGTAGAAAGTGGCATCTTTCACTATTCACGCAATCCTATGTATTTAGGTTTGTTGCTGTTGTTGATTGGTTTTGCTTACTGGCAAGAGAATGGTTTGAGTTTGCTTACCTGTGTTGGATTCGTTTGGTATATGAACCGCTTTCAGATAGAGCCTGAGGAGCGTACCTTAGCGCAGATTTTTGGTCAGCCTTATGTTGACTATAAAACTCGTGTCCGGCGCTGGATATAAAGCAAATCTGCTTGTGAGGTAAATAAAAAGCCCCACTCAATGGAGTAGGGCTCAGTTATTCATTTGGAATGATTATGCTGCAAGCTGAGCTAAAAAGGTCTCTTTGCGTTCGTTAAAGCGATTCACTAGATCGTCAATCTCGCTTTGTTCGTAAGGTTTCAGACCACTTGCAACCATACGCTTCACACCGTGACCGACAACCACACCTTCTTCTTTAAATGCGAAAGTCATGGTTACCACGCCGCGCTTACCATCCACGTCGAAAGTTGCGCCAGTGTATTCCACTTCTGGGTGTGTTAGGTCTAGACGCTCAAATTCCACTTCCATGCTTTCATAGATAACCAACGGACGCTGAGGGTTAATCATCATCTGCTGTTCGTCCATCAAAGGCACCATGATATGAGGGAAGTTCATACCAGAGAACTGCACGTAGTTAGTCACAACGTGTTCAATGAATGCTGGATTGTGGCTAACTTCACCTTCTCGGCTCATGTGCAGATATTCTTTACCTGCTCCATCAACCACGGCGCTCTCTTTCTCACATTTGTTTTCAATGTGCAGAGCAATGCCGTCGTTCACCATGCCAGAAAACTTAAAGCGCATCTTTTTGCTGATGCCTTCTTTTTGTAGCAACACTGCGAATAGGAGATCACCCGGTACACAGAAGCGTTTGCTGTCTTCATCGTGAATAGGGTTGTAGTCACCCGCCACTTTTTTCGCGAAATGGCTAGCTTGTTCGCGAGTGAATTGGAATTGTTTGTCTTGGTTTGAGAAGTATGGTGTTAGAAACATAATTTACGCTATTTCACAAAAACTGTGTGGATTATAACTGCTAAAGTTATTTTAATGGTCCAATCAGTCAAATTAGGTGCAGAACAGTTAAAAAAAGAGCCCCGAAGGGCTCTAGTTACCGGTTTGGATTATTAAAGACTTGGTAAAATGTTTGCTGGCATCAGGTGGTTATGTACCGCCAGTTCAAGCAACGTATTCGCTTGTTCAATATCTGGTGAGAAGTAACGGTCTTTATCGTAAAACGGTACTTTATCACGCAGGATTTGCTTTGCTTCTTCAACGCGAGCTGAAGATTTATTTGGTGCGCGGAAATCCAGACCTTGAGCAGACGACAAATATTCAACCGCCAAGATACCGCGAGTGTTTTCACTCATATCACGTAGGCGGCGACCAGCAAAGGTAGCCATAGATACGTGGTCTTCTTGGTTTGCTGAGGTTGGCAGGCTGTCTACAGACGCTGGGTGAGCCAGTGTTTTGTTCTCACTAGCTAGTGCTGCTGCAGTAACCTGCGCAATCATAAAGCCTGAGTTTACACCACCGTTATCCACTAGGAACGGTGGTAGTTTGCTCAGTGCGCTGTCGATAAGCAGAGCCATACGGCGCTCAGACAAGCTACCAATTTCAGCGATAGCAAGCGCTAGGTTGTCTGCTGCCATTGCTACAGGTTCTGCGTGGAAGTTACCACCAGAGATGATGTCACCATCTTCTGCAAATACCAATGGGTTGTCTGAAACAGAGTTTGCTTCCGTTTGCAGAATATCGGCCGCGTTACGGATTTGAGTTAAACATGCACCCATCACCTGAGGCTGGCAACGCAGTGAATACGGGTCTTGAACTTTTTCACATGAAGTGTGTGACTGACCAATCTCACTAGTTTCATCTAATAGGTGACGGTATGCCGCTGCTGCGTCAATTTGACCTTGGTGGCCACGCACTTCGTGGATACGGTGATCAAACGGACGACGACTGCCTAGGGCTGCTTCAACCGACATCGCACCACATACTGTCGCAGAAGCAAACAAATCTTCCGCCATAAACAGGCCTTCAAGCGCAAACGCTGTTGATGCTTGAGTACCGTTTAGCAGAGCAAGACCTTCTTTTGGAGCAAGTGTGATTGGAGATAGACCAGCAAGCTTCAGTGCTTCTAAGCCCGAGATGATTTCACCATTGTGACGCGCTTGACCTTCGCCTAGAAGAACTGTGCTCATATGAGCCAGAGGCGCGAGGTCACCAGATGCACCGACAGACCCTTTTTTAGGAACACATGGGTAAACTTGGTGGTTAACCAGCGCCATCAGTGCTTCTAGAACTTCTAAACGAATACCAGAAAAACCACGTGCTAAGCTGTTGATTTTCAAAACCATCATCAGGCGGACGGTTTCGTCTGACATGAATTTGCCAATACCTGCCGCGTGAGACAGAACAATACTTCTTTGTAGAGTTTCTAAATCTTCAGGGGCAATTTTGGTGTTGGCTAGCAGACCAAAGCCTGTGTTGATGCCATAAACAGTGCGACCTTCCGCAATCACTTGCTCAACCACTTTTGTACTGCGATCGATGGCTGGAATTGCTTCTGGATCAAGAGAAAGAATCACAGGTGAACGGCTAACGTTACGCAGTTGGTTTAGTGTTAGAGTGCCTGGTTTAATGACTAAATTTAACATTTATGATGTCCTTACTTCAGTTTAGCCAGCTCTTCATTGAGCATTGGTAGGTCAAGTTTTTGCTCTTTTGCACAGCGTTTTGCGATTTCGTAACCAGCATCTGCGTGACGCATGACGCCCGTTGCTGGATCGTTGTGAAGAACGCGAGCGATACGCTCAGAAGCGTCTTGAGTACCGTCACAACAAATCACCATACCAGAATGTTGAGAGAAGCCCATGCCTACGCCACCGCCGTGGTGCAAAGAAACCCACGTTGCACCGCCTGCCGTGTTAAGCAGTGCATTCAGTAGTGGCCAGTCAGAAACAGCATCTGAACCATCCATCATACCTTCAGTTTCACGGTTAGGGCTCGCTACTGAACCTGAGTCTAGATGGTCACGACCAATCACGATCGGGGCTTTAAGTTCGCCATTCTTAACCATTTCGTTAAATGCTTGACCTAGACGTTCACGATCTTTCAGACCAACCCAGCAGATACGTGCTGGTAGACCTTGGAAACTAATGCGTTCGCGAGCCATGTCTAGCCAGTTGTGTAGATGGGGGTTATCTGGGATCAGTTCTTTAACTTTTTGGTCTGTTTTGTAGATATCTTCTGGGTCACCAGACAGTGCTGCCCAACGGAATGGACCAATACCTTCACAGAATAGTGGACGGATATAAGCTGGAACGAAACCTGGGAAGTCGAATGCGTTTTCTACGCCTTCTTCCAACGCCATTTGACGGATGTTGTTGCCGTAATCCAGAGTTGCAGCGCCGCGAGCTTGTAGCTCAAGCATTGCACGTACTTGTACCGCCATTGATGCTTTTGCTGCTTTCACTACCTTCGCTTCGTCGCTGTTACGCATTTCAGCAGCGTATTCCATGCTCCAACCTTGTGGCAGGTAGCCGTTTAGCGGGTCGTGTGCAGAAGTTTGGTCTGTAACGACATCGGGCGTAATGTTGCGATCAACCAACTCTTGGAAAATATCCGCAGCGTTACCTAGTAGACCGACAGAAACTGGCTCATCAGATTCGTTGATGATTGCTAATGCTTCATCTAGGCTTGTTGCTTTCTTATCAACATAACGAGTACGTAGACGGTAATCGATACGTGATTCGTCACATTCTACAGCGATCATAGAGAAGCCTGCCATGGTAGCCGCTAGAGGCTGAGCACCACCCATACCGCCAAGACCACCAGTCAGAACCCAACGCCCTCTTGCTTCGCCGTTGAAGTGTTTCTTAGCGACCGAAACGAAAGTCTCGTATGTACCTTGAACGATACCTTGTGAACCGATGTAGATCCAAGAACCTGCGGTCATTTGTCCGTACATCATCAAACCTTCTTTATCCAGCTTGTTGAAGTGCTCCCAGTTTGCCCAGTGAGGAACAAGGTTTGAGTTTGCAATCAGTACACGTGGCGCATTCTTGTGCGTTGGGAATACACCCACAGGTTTACCTGATTGAACAACCAGAGTTTGGTCTTCTTCTAGACGCTCAAGAACTTCAACGATTTTATCGTAACATTCCCAGTTACGCGCAGCGCGACCGATACCACCATAAACCACAAGTGCATGTGGGTGTTCAGCAACATCTGGGTCTAAGTTGTTCATCAACATACGAAGCGGTGCTTCTGTTAACCAAGATTTTGCACGAAGCGTGGTTCCGTGTGGTGCACGAATAGTGCGGCTAGTATCAAGACGTGAACCTTGGTTTTGGTGCTGCGTCATGTGAGACTCCTTTTTCATCATTAATTGGTTTGGCCTATGTAGTGCCAAACATCATTTGGTTTAAGCTCGGTTTCCGTGGAGCTTGAGTAAATCGTTTCTCTGCGAAAGCAGAGATTTAACAGCGCAACGGTGAGGGTTTAGCCACTACGCTCAAATTTGTTTAGAGTTAGTCGTTGCAGATGGCGCCATCCACGATGCGAGCGTACAAACGCGGCACACCCACTTGGTAGCTGAGATCTGCTGGATGGTCGATGTTCCAGATGGCCACGTCAGCGTCGAAGCCAACAGAGATTTGACCTCGAGAATCGCCATAACCCAGAGCTTTTGCTGCATGGCAAGTCACACCACGCAAACTCTCTTCAGGTGTTAGTCCAAACAGAGTACAGCCCATATTCATCATCAGCGTTAAGTCTGCAAAGGGAGAGGTGCCCGGATTGATATCCGTAGCCAGAGCCATAGGAACCTTATGTTGGCGAAGCAGTTCAATCGGTGGCTTTTGCGTTTCGCGTAGGAAATAGAATGCGCCAGGAAGCAGCATTGCAACCGTACCCGACTGCGCCAGTGCCTCAACACCCTGTTCATCAAGATATTCAATATGGTCTGCGGATAAGCCGTTATAGCGAGCAGCCAACGCTGTGCCGCCGAGATTGGAAAGTTGCTCTGTGTGGCCTTTCACTTTTAAGTCATGCTCGATAGCGCCGCGGAATATTTTTTCGGTCTGCTCTAGGTTGAAGCCAATCGACTCGCAGAACACATCCACGCTGGTGGCGAGCTCTTGCTCTGCAACCAGAGGGATGATCTCTTGGCAGATATGCTCGATGTAATCGTCTGGGCGATCTTTATATTCAGGAGGGAGTGCGTGAGCCGCTAGTAACGTTGTTGTGATTTTTACTCGACGATGCTGCTCAAGTTCTTTTGCTGCTTTGAGCATCTTGATTTCATCTTCCAGTGTCAGACCATACCCAGATTTCACTTCAATGGATGTAACTCCGCTTTGTAGCAATCCGTCTAATCTTGGTAGTGCCGTTTCGACCAATTGGTCGATGGAGGCTTTGCGAGTAGCGTTGACTGTAGAAAGAATACCACCGCCTTGTGCTGCGATAGTTTGGTAAGGCACGCCTTGCAAACGCATTTCGAATTCATTTGCGCGATTACCTTCAAAGATAAGGTGGGTATGAGCATCAATAAGACCCGGAGTAACCAGTTTACCCGTGCAATCAACAACAAAACTATGTGTTGTATCGACACTTTGATCGGTAATGGCTTCAATACGTCCATTCTTTATGACGATCGTTCTCGGTTGACTAGGTCGGTAGCCTTCGTCTCCAGCTTCCATGCTGACAATGCGAGCGTTAATTAAAACAAGTTCCATAACATTCCTACTTCTTTAGACGATCGTTATCGAGTTGCAATTTTATTTGTATGTTTAAATGTATATACAATTAATAGTGCAATTAAAGGTTTTGATCAAGCGGAATGTTGTGAAAATGTGAGAATTTTATTTCTCGTTTAATAAAACCTTTGAAGTGAGTTTATATTTTGAACCCGGATGGTAGAGCAGTGCAGAGCTAACCAACTTGTCTTCACTCCATGTGCGACGGTTAAGAAGTAAACATGGCTCATTGCTGCTCAGTTCCAGAGCAGCTTTGATGTGGCTATCAGGAACGATAGCTTCAACGGTGTGCTCGATAGCGCTTAACGGGCAGTTGGCTGACAGGTATTGGTTAGGGGTGATTTGCGAAAAGTCTTGTTCGAGATAATTCGGCGCATAACGACTGTTTACCCAACGGATTTCAAGTTGCAATGGTGTATCATTCGCGTAATGCAGAATTTCACTGTAGAACACATTACTGCCGACCATAATGCCTAACTTTATCGCGACATTTTCATCAGCAACGATGGCACGTTGTTGTAAAACTTTACTGTGGTATTGCTTACCACGGCTTAACACTTCGTCAGCAATATTGCGAATATCTAGCAGTGGCGACTCTGCTTTCTCTTCAGGTACACAAACAAATGTACCTAAACGAGGGCGACGTTGCAGTTTGCCTTCAGACACCAAATCTCGGATCGCTTTATTCACCGTCATACGACTGACATTAAATTGCTCGGTCAGTTCAAGTTCAGTACTAATGCGATGACCAACAGGCCAATGACCAGAATTAATCTTGTCGAGAATATAGTGCTTGATCTGTGTATAAAGTGGTGATGAAGACATGCTGCGCTCAAAGTTTAATTGAATATACAAATACTTTACGACTTAAAAGAAAAATGCAATGGCAGATTTTCTCTTTATGCAATTGAAGTAAATAAATTTTTATTTATGTGATAGGGCACAAAGTATCATCTAATTGTATACTCCTTCAATTGTTTGTTTTTGTTCCCGTCCAGCTTAGCTTTGTGCTATCAAGCTGGATGAGTCACTCCTTTTGCGCTAGAGATAAGTTATGCAATTTCCTACAACAATGACATTTTTCGCCCGTTTTGAAGCCGATATTCTCTCAGGCAAAAAAGTGATTACTATTCGTGATGAAAGTGAAAAAGACTATCAACCCGGCTCAGTGGTTGATGTAAGCACATTGGAAGAGGGGCATTGGTTTTGCCGTTTAAAGATTAAGTCTGTGGAACCTGTACTGTTTTCTGACCTCAATGAATTTCACGCTGAGCAGGAGAACATGACTTTGCCTCAGTTAAAGCAAGTGATTAACGATATTTATCCAGGCATTGAATCGCTGTACGTGATCCAATATGAGCTTGTGGAATAATACGCTCACAGGTAAATAGATAAAAAAACGCCAACCCTAAGGTTGGCGTTTGACACTTGATGATACGGAGATTGCGATTAATCGCGTTTCCACATCATATGACAAGCTTTATGGTCTGGATCGAGACTGATGAGCATTCGAGCGAATACGTCATCCAGTTCATCATTGTCTTCATTGACGAGGCCAATACGGACTTCCGCGTAAGTTTCTTTATCAAATTCAAAACCTACTTGTTCCACCCAGTCGTCGCCAATTTCTACAACTTCTGCTGCACCGCGATCATCAAATTGAGCGGTGAACAGAATCACATCAACGGGTTCCAGATTGTCTGGAGCCATTTCTAAGAAAATGTCGTATGCAGCTTCGATTGCGTCGTCTAATGAGATCAATTCAGACATATTACGCTCGGCTCATGAACTTACGTTCAGTCGTGTTGATAACAACGCGCTCGCCACTAGCGATGTATTCTGGAACCTGAACAGTCAAACCAGTAGAGAAACGTGCTGGTTTAGAACGTGCTGAAGCTGAAGCTCCTTTGATTGAAGGATCAGTTTCTTCGATTACCATCTCAACAGAAGAAGGAAGTTCGATAGCAACAGGTTTGCCATCAACAAGTACTACTTGCATACCCTGAATTTCTTCAGTGATGAACAGTAGTTCGTCTTCGATGTCTGCTTTCTTGAAGTTGAATTGAGAGTAGTCTTCATTGTCCATGAAGATGTACTCGTCGCCATCAACGTAAGAGAATGAAATGTTACGCTTGTTCATGTCAACGGTATCTAGGAAGTCGTCTGACTTGTAACGCTCATCAACACGAGCACCAGTGTTTAGATCTGTACAACGTAGTTTATAGATCTTAGAACCACCACGGCCGCCCGGAGTTGTTACTTCAATATCTTTGATTAGTAGTGTTTTGCCATTTGATACAATCGCAAAACCTTTTTTAAGTTCACTTGCCTTTGGCATGGAGTCTTATCCTTCGTTTTTCGTTTCGGCGCATTATACATATAGCCATACCAGAAAAGGAATATCTGACTGCAACTTGAGATGAGAATAATGCATTAAATTTGTATTTCACGCTTCACAAAGCGTCTAAGCTATTGATTCACGCCCGTGCTTAAGGGAACATAAACAGCCTCTTCACTCTATGGAGCTAACACCCGTTCATGACGCTTATGGTTATTGACCCTAAACAGCCTTTTCAACCTGAGTTCCAACCCGCAGTTGACGACTTAGTTCGTTTCTTACGTGCGGGAGTGGGGGACGCATTGCACAGTATCTACTTGTACGGCAGTGTTGCGAGGAAAACAGCAGTGGCGGGTCAGTCAAATATGGACGTGGTGATTGTTACCAAACGACCTTTTGAAGATCGCAAAGTGACTCTGCTTAATACGATTCGCTGGCGATTCCAAAAGAGCTTCCCGTTTATAACCGATGTCAATATCAAGACGGCTCTGGTCGACGAGATAGCTACCTTAGACAGCATTTTTACTTGGGGCTTTATGCTCAGACACTGTTGTGTCTGTGTTTACGGCGACAACTTGGCAGAATGTTTTGGCGATTTTGAACCGAGTTGGGAAATCGCCAAGCACTGGAATATGGATATCTCGGATTGGGTACCAGCACTTCGCGCCAAAATAGTGAAAGCCAATACACCTCAAGAGCAGTTAAAAGCGCAAAAGCAGATGGCGAAAAAGCTGCTGAGAGCAAGCTACTCTCTTGTTATGTACAAAGATAAGAAATGGTTTGATGATCCTTTAGAGTGTGGGCAGAACTTCCTCCGTTACCATCCTGAAATGAAGTTAGAAGTCGACCGCTTAGGTTTGCTATTGAAAGACCGAATTATCCCCAAGCGCTCTGTGATTGGCTTGCTTGATAACTTTGGGTCTTGGTTGGTTCAGCAGTATCAAAAAACCGAATTTCGCATTGGTTAGTGATTCAATTAAAAATAAATTTCTCAATATAACGAACTAATTCGATAGTTAATTTTTTGCTGTGCTAACTTTAGATAGTAGGGGTTGGTGGAGCAGTTGTATGCCAGTTAGTCTCAGAGAAAAGCCAAGTTACATGTTCGGTCGTGTACTGAAATATGGGCATTCCTCTATGCATGCCATTCGACAGGGTATGATTTGGTTGATTCCTTGTTTGATGCTCTCTTCGTTGGCTCTTTTTGTCGCTTGTATCGCCGAGTTTTACATCGGGAGTCGACCGTCATGGGTACAAGCTTTCTATGATATAAATAGTGCTGTCGGTGATGTATTTCCCTATCTGATGACGGCAACGATTTCATATTTGCTCGCAATGCAATGGCGTATACCAAGACCACCAATGGCTTTGCTGAGTATCCTATATCTGGTGATTAGTGCTTCGTTGATAAAAACGAATAGTACGCTTGAGATGCT
Source organism: Vibrio sp. C8 (assembly GCF_054051265.1). Taxonomy (NCBI): domain Bacteria; kingdom Pseudomonadati; phylum Pseudomonadota; class Gammaproteobacteria; order Vibrionales; family Vibrionaceae; genus Vibrio; species Vibrio sp. C8. The sequence continues at coordinate 7,912 of NZ_JBPAOE010000001.1, read as the reverse complement.
TTATATCGTAATGGCAATCGTGACGCCGTTATACGCTATCCCTTTGATCGCCTATCTGTTTTCTCTCAAAGCTTTGCATGTTACTTCATCGGAAAGCGCCGGCGCCATGGTGAAGGAGTCTCTAAATCTTGTGTTACCGGCGATCATTACCTTGGCGATGGTGATGTTGGTGAATTTTGTCATTCTTGAATCACTGTCGCTTTTTTCTTTGGATGAGCTGCTTACCTATGATTATGCCAATGATCCTTATACCTTCGGTTCTGTGTTTGCAGTATTGAATTCAACATTGTGGTTTTTTGGTATTCATGGTTATTACGCCTTACTACCCATGGTTGAGTTATTACAACAAGCCAGCGACTTAACTTATTCCACTGTTGCAGCAGGAGGCAGTGCGCCTTATGCAATGAACTTGTCGTTTATGGGCACTTTTGTATTTATTGGTGGAAGTGGATCGACTCTATCGTTAGTGCTCGCTTTACTATTGTTTTCTAAACAGAAAACACTGCGTCTTATCGCAATAGCAAGCATCCCCATCGGCTTAATCAACGTGAATGAGATTTTGCTGTTTGGGTTACCCATCATTTTTAACCCTCGTCTGTTTTTACCATTTTTATTAGCGCCGCTGGCTAATGTCGTCATTGGGTTAACGGCTGTTAATCTCGGTTTGGTGTCAATTCCTTCAGTATCTGTACCTTTTAACGCTCCAGTCATCGTCAATGCACTGATCGCCACTCATGGTGATTGGCACTCTGTAGCATTACAGGCTCTTAACCTTGCTGTGGGAATTTTGATTTATCTGCCTGCGGTAAAAGCGACCAATAAAGTGTTGGGAGAACGAGAGATTCGTATTGCCTCGCTTGACACCACCTATATGCGCCGTCAGGAAGAAGCGAAAACGTTAACGGATGATCCTATCGTCCTTGCGCAGCAAAAAGAGCACCATCAAGCGCGTGTGGAAAAACAAATCCAGAATATGAGCCAAAAAGAGTTTTGTTTGGAGTATCAACCTCAGGTTGCAAAACATAGTGGTGCAGTAGTCGGTTGTGAGGCGTTGGTAAGAGCTATGGATGATCAAGGGAATCTGTTACCGCCGAGCAGTTTTCTTCCTTGGTTAGAAAGCGCTGGGTTAATGAAAGATATGGATTTGTGGGTGTTTAAAAGAGTGGCAAAAGACATAGTGTATTGGAACCAATTGGGTGTTTATGTGCCTGTGAGCGTTAATATAACTCCCGATACATTAGTCGATGATGAATATTTGGGGAAAATTATCAGCGCTATTGGTGACGTTAGTAATCAGATACACGTTGAAATTACTGAAGAGACATTGCTGGTGGACGAATGGGCGTTGCAACGTTCGTTAGAACGTCTGCACGCTATGAAAGTGAAAATCTACATTGATGATTTTGGTACGGGTTACTCGTCGCTTAGCTATCTCAATCGCTTTGATATTGATGCGATCAAAATTGATCGCTCGTTTGTGCTAGCTTTGGACACGCATAAAGGGCGAAAGGTTTTTGCCAGCTTACAATCTGTTGCCACAGAGCTTGATTTAGCGGTTGTGGTTGAAGGGGTAGAAACGCAGCCGCAGTTAGATGCCATTGCCGAACACCCGAACTTATCCATTCAAGGCTGGTTGTTCAGTCGTTCTTTGAAGCTTGAGGATTTTATCAACTACGTACAAAACTCTCCTCCCAAAACACAAGCGCAGCAAGTCAGTTAGAAGAGCCCTAACTGCGGCAGACTAATGGCTTCAAACTGCAAACCGACAAAGGGTAAAATTGCATCCGCGACAGGTTTTAGCTGCTTATCAATGTAGTGCTGATAATCAATGCGGCTTTTTAGGTACTCTTTGGGTTCTGGACCGTTGAGTGTTATCAGATATTCTATTCTTCCTCGGTTTTGATACTGCAAGGGGCGTCCTAACTGTTCGTTGATTTCATCAGCTAGGCGGGCTGCGCGCACTTGAGGCGGTACGTTTTTCTGATACTCATGCAGCTTTCTGCGCAGACGCTTCTGATAGACCAGTTCATCATCACATTTACCCGCAAGGGTATCTTCAACGATTTGGCGAACATAGCTGTCAGGGTTTTCACCGTGGAAAATCATTGAGTACAAGGTGTGCTGAAAACGCTGAGCGAGTGGCGTCCAATCGGTTCTGGCACTTTCAAGTCCTTTGAATACCATTCGCTCTTGCTCACCCTCACCAATTAGGCCTGCATAGCGCTTTTTAGAGCCGGTTTCTGAGCCTCGGATCGTTGGCATTAAAAATTTGCGATAGTGAGTTTCGTATTCGATTTCTAATTTAGAGGTAAGCGCATAATTCTGCTTTAAATGCGATGTCCACCACTGGTTAATATGAGCGACCAGTTTTTTACCTATTTCGTCTGCATCAGCTTGGCTGTGTTCACGCCCAAGTGAGACAAAGGTTGAGTCGGTATCGCCATAGATCACTTGGTAACCTTGCTCTTCAACCAGAACCTTGGTCTGTTTCATGATTTCATGACCGCGCATGGTAATACTGGAAGCAAGGCGAGTATCGAAGAAACGGCAACCGGAAGACCCCAATACACCATAGAATGAGTTCATGATGATCTTAATAGCCTGAGAGAAGGCTTTGTCGTTGTTCTTCTTGGCAATATCTCTGGCCGCCCACAGGTTTTCAATCATTTGCGGCAGGAAATGCTTGCTACGGTGGAACTGACCACCGCGAAAACCCGGTACTGCTTGGCTTTCACTGCTGCCTATTTCCAGTTTTAAGCCTTCGATTAGGCCCAGAGGATCAATAAGAAATGAACGTATAATTGACGGGTATAGACTTTTAAAATCCAGTACCAATACTGAGTCATACAACCCCGGAATCGAGTCCATAACATAGCCGCCCGGACTTGCTAGCCAGTTTTCTGAATGTAAGTTTGGCGCGGCGTAGCCAGCACGATGCAGTTGTGGAAGATATAAATTGGTAAATGCAGCAACAGAACCGCCAATGCGATCCAATTCAACACCAGTCAGTTTTGAGCGTTCAATGGCGAAATCGAGTAGGTGAGTGTGCTGGAAAATCTTATTCACCAGTACGCAGTCTTGTAAGTTGTATTTTGCTAGTGAAGGCTTGTCGTGCCGATACATACGGTTAATTTCATCCATACGATCGTGAACGTTGTGAATGTCTTTACCTTCGCCAAGCAGCTCCTGAGAAACCGATTCTAGCGACCAAGAACGAAACTGATACGTGGCGGTTTTCAGCGTATCTATACCATCCAAAACCACACGTCCAGGTATGGTAATAAACCCTTGTTGAGTTTGACTCGCGCTGCGGAAAAAGCTCGGCTGATTGCCTCTGCCGAGCATCAGCTTCATGTTGTGCCACTCCGCTCGCTTGTGCAGCAGTCGAAAGTCAAAATCGATAACACTCCAGCCAACGATAACATCGGGGTCATATTGTTCAAACCAAGCACACAATGCTTGCAGCAACTCATATTCACTTGATACCCACTGAATATTGGTCTCTGCATCTTGCGGTTCGCCGATCATGATAACGCGGCTATCCATCGGGCTATCTAGACCAATAGAATAGAGAATGCCTTTCTCCGAACACTCTAAATCCAAAGAAACCACTTTCAGCTTTGGCGTGTAATCTCCCGCTTTACACTTGGCGTTAAGGACTCTCTGATAGTTTGGGTAGTGCGTGAAATCACCGGTAAAGGTAATGCCGCCTTGGATAAATCGTTCCATCAGAAAACGATCAGCCAGCTTGATATCCGACTCAAGAATTAGGATGTCTGCTTGTTCAAACAGTGTCTTTAAGGCATTAGCTTGTTGAATTGTGTCGCAATAGCAGGCCGCAAGCGGTTGTTGTTCAAACGACAACATTTCAAGATTACGAATGTTTGCCGAGAGTTTGTTTGCAGCAAGAAGTTGATTTGCCCGCTCTACAGACGTTTGCTCAAGAAAAAACACCGGCTTTTCATCTTTGATGATTAATTGAGTTGGCCCCGAGTCAGTCGCAAGCCAAAGCTCGATGTGAGTTTTACCTTTTATGTCTCGTGATTGCCTTGTAAGTAGAAAGCCTTGCTGAATAGTCAAATGGTCGTTCCGAGCGAGAGAGTGAGCTTGCGGTTTATCTTGGTGGGCATAATAGCAAAAAGTTAACCAAATAGCAGAATCGATGCGTCTTGCTTAAAACGTATGCGATAAGGTAACGATCTCTTGAACAGAACAAGAGCTCGCTCAAACTTCCTATAAAAGTCACTTTTAATGTAAGAATACCCTGATATGTTTGTCAGGTTGCTCAAAGAGTTGATATTTTTATAAATTCTCAATTTGTGGCAATGCCTATAAATAAGTGCTTGCTAAAGTTTGGGTTTGAGCACATATTCAGTGTGAGAAAAAATCCAATTTTAAGTTAGACTAGGCAGCCAAGCTGTTATCCACTACCTCGGTGGGTGCAGAGCCAAATAGATAAGTGTGGAGATACAAGAGTGATTAGTGTTTTCCTTGTAGATGATCACGAGCTGGTTCGCACAGGGATACGACGTATTATTGAAGACGTCCGTGGAATGAACATAGCAGGGGAAGCTGATAGCGGTGAAGAAGCGGTAAAATGGTGTCGTAACAACCATGCAGATGTCGTGTTAATGGATATGAACATGCCGGGCATTGGTGGGTTAGAAGCGACCAAGAAAATTTTACGCGTGAATCCAGACGTAAAAATCATCGTATTAACAGTACATACTGAAAACCCGTTCCCAACAAAAGTCATGCAGGCTGGGGCCGCGGGCTATTTAACAAAAGGTGCCGCTCCAGACGAAATGGTTAACGCTATTCGTGTTGTGAACAGTGGCCAACGTTATATCTCTCCAGAAATAGCGCAGCAAATGGCTTTAAGTCAATTTTCACCTGCTTCTGAAAACCCATTTGCCGATTTGTCTGAACGTGAACTTCAGATCATGATGATGATCACCAAAGGACAAAAAGTTACCGATATTTCTGAGCAGTTGAATCTGAGTCCTAAAACGGTCAACAGTTACCGCTATCGCTTGTTTGCCAAGCTGGATATCGGTGGTGATGTAGAGTTGACTCACTTAGCTATTCGACATGGAATGCTAGACACAGAGAAACTCTAGTGTCAGAAGTGTTCGACTCGGTCTCTTTTCTAAAGACAGTAACGGATCAGCCCGGCGTTTATCGTATGTATAACGCCGATGCTGATGTTATTTATGTCGGTAAAGCAAAAGACCTTAAAAAACGCCTTTCCAGTTATTTCCGTAAAAAAATCGACAGTGAAAAAACGCGTGCTCTGGTTAGTAACATTGCCAAGATTGACGTAACGGTTACTCATACCGAAACGGAAGCGTTGATCCTCGAACATAACTACATCAAGCAGTATTTGCCGAAATACAACGTACTACTGCGTGATGATAAGTCATACCCTTATATTTTTATCAGTGGACACAAACACCCGCGTTTATCACTGCATCGTGGTGCTAAAAAGCGCAAAGGTGAGTACTTCGGTCCTTATCCGGATGCGGGAGCAGTGCGTGAAACATTGCACCTGATTCAGAAAATTTTCCCAGTACGCCAGTGTGAAGATACGGTCTATAGCAACCGAACCCGTCCATGCTTGATGTATCAGATTGGTCGCTGTGCAGGCCCGTGCGTAAAAAGCATCATTTCCGATCAAGAGTATGCTGAGTTGGTGGATTATGTCCGTTACTTTCTGCAAGGGAAGGATAAACAGGTTCTGGAAATTCTTATCGAGAAGATGGAAAACGCCAGCCAACAGCTGCGGTTTGAGCAGGCGGCAAAATATCGCGATCAGATTCAGGCTATCCGCCGTGTTCAAGAACAGCAGTTTGTTTCTGAAGACAGTATGGATGATATGGATGTGCTTGGCTTTGCACAGGAAAATGGCATCGCCTGTATTCATATCTTAATGATTCGTCAGGGTAAAATTCTCGGTAGCCGCAGTCATTTCCCCAAAATTCCAAACAATACTTCTAAAGAGGAAGTGTTTGAGAGTTTTCTTAGTCAGTACTACTTGAATCACAATGAAGCGCGGACGATACCAACTCGAATCATCCTCAATGAAGGTCTGTTAGAAGATTCTGTTCCTTTGCGCGAGGCATTACAGCAAGTCGCAGGCAGAAAGATCACTTTCCATGTGAATCCTACTGGAACACGAGCTCGTTATTTGAAATTGTCGAATACCAATGCGTTAACGGCGATTACGACCAAGATTAACCATAAGATGACGATCAACCAGCGCTTTAAAGCGCTGCAAGAAGAACTCGACATGGATAACATCAGCCGTATGGAGTGTTTTGATATATCCCATACTATGGGTGAAAGTACCATTGCGTCTTGCGTTGTGTTTAACCATGAAGGCCCTCTTAAACAGGAATATCGCCGTTACAACATCACGGGCATTACTGGTGGTGATGACTATGCCGCGATGGGGCAGGTGTTAGAGCGTCGATATTCAAAACAGTTAGACGTTGAAAAAATTCCGGACATTATTTTTATCGATGGTGGTAAAGGTCAGCTTAATCGCGCCCATGAAGTGATTGCTAAGTGTTGGGAAGATTGGCCCAAACGCCCAAGGCTGATTGGTATTGCCAAAGGTGTTACCCGTAAACCGGGACTTGAGACCCTGATTACCATTGATGGTGATGAGTTCAATATGCCGAGTGATGCGCCTGCGCTGCATTTAATTCAGCATATTCGCGACGAAAGTCATAACCATGCTATCGCAGGACACAGAGCGAAACGAGGTAAAACTCGCCGCACCAGTGCGTTAGAAGGTATTGAAGGGGTAGGTCCAAAACGTCGCCAAGCTTTGCTCAAATATATGGGCGGGCTTCAAGAGTTGAAACGAGCGACTGTCGAAGAAATTGCCAAAGTGCCGGGAATCAGTAATTCTTTGGCAGAAAATATTTATCAGGCATTGAAACAATAACGAAAATGCAGCACCATTAAGCGGCAGTCGACAAGAGCCTTATAATATGCGTTTTAATATTCCCAACATTCTGTCTTTACTACGACTTTTTCTGATCCCAGTATTTGTTGTCGTGTTCTATCTTCCGTATCAATGGGCTCCTTTTGCTGCTGCAATGGTGTTCTGGGTAGCTGGTTTTACTGACTGGCTTGATGGGATGTTGGCACGTAAACTTGGTCAAACTTCGCGTTTCGGCGCATTTATTGATCCAGTGGCCGATAAAGTTCTAGTCGCGACAGCCTTAATCTTAATTACCGAGTACTACCACAGCATCTGGATTACCATTCCAGCAGTAACTATGATCGCCCGCGAAATTATTATTTCAGCGTTACGTGAATGGATGGCGGAAATAGGCAAGCGCGCAAGTGTCGCCGTTTCTTGGATTGGAAAAGTAAAAACCTTAACGCAAATGTTTGCGCTTTGGGTGCTTATTTGGCGCTACGATGACTGGATGGTTTGGTTAGGTTACGGTGCACTGTATGTTGCGACCTTCTTAACTTACTGGTCGATGGCCCAATATTTGATGGCTGCCAAAGACGATCTTCTCGACGAAGAAAACCACTAGACAGATAGAAACGGGCGTAAGCCCGTTTTTTTATTCTTGGCGTTTCAGCTTTCGTTGTATCAGGGGATGCAAACGGTAGTTTCGTGGTTGTCTATTTCAGTTATCTCATGGAAAACATAAGCTTTTTTGCTAACAAATTGACCAATTTGGTGCTTTTTGAACGCAAAATAGACAAACGATTTAAAATCAAAAAAATTGTGTTGACTCATTCCATCGAATCCGTAGAATGCATCCCGTACTCAAGAGGAACGCTAGATTAAAGCGAGTTTCTTGAAGTCGAAGGCGCGTTAGCAGAGTGGTTATGCACCGGATTGCAAATCCGTGTACATCGGTTCGATTCCGGTACGCGCCTCCAT